>NZ_JAQGJD010000139.1 GCF_028290785.1 Tardiphaga sp.
GAGGCCCAGGACAAGGTCGCCGAACAGGTGCAACTGCCGCCGGGGTCACGGGTCGAATGGGTCGGCGAGTTCGGAAATCTGCAGGACGCCATCAAGCGGCTGTCCATCGTGGTGCCGATCAGCCTGCTGCTGATCGGCGTGCTGCTGTGGTTCAACTTCGGCTCGATGGTCGATACTCTGCTGGCTATGAGCGTGATCCCGATGGCGATCTTCGGCGGCGTGCTCGGCCTGCTGATCTCCGGCATCCCGTTCAGCGTTTCGGCGGCGATCGGCTTCATCGCGTTGTTCGGCATCGCGGTAATGGACGGCATTCTGATCCTGTCGCAATACAACCAGCTGATCGACGAAGGCTATGAGCGCCTGAAGGCAGTGATCCGCACCGGCGAACTGCAGCTCCGCCCGGTGCTGATGACCTGCATCGTCGCCGGCATCGGCCTGCTGCCCGCGGCGCTGTCGGAAGGCATCGGTTCCCAGGTGCAAAAGCCGCTCGCCATCGTGGTGGTGACCGGCATGATGTTGGCGCCGCTGGTGATTTTGATCACGCTGCCGGTCCTGATCTCGGTGTTTTCGCGCAAGACGCGGTAGGGCGGTTATCCGTCCGGTCACCGACGAGACGGATTATTTGCTGGCGTCGGATCGAAAAGGGTGATCGTTCGTTGGATCGATCAACCCTTGGGCTGCGTCTTGGTGGCCTCCAGAGTGTGCTGAATGCTGGCCTCCACCGACACCGTCGATCTGACCAATTGCGATCGCGAACCGATTCATATCCCTGGCAGCATTCAGCCGCATGGCTGCCTGCTGGCCTGCGACGGTTCCGTCGCTATAGTGCGGCGCCATTCGGTCAATGCCGGGGCGATGCTCGGCGTCGAGAATACCGACATCAACGGCAGAACGCTGGACGAGCTGATCGGCGAGCAGGCGACCCATGACATTCGCAATGCCGTCGCCCGGTGGGGTAACCTGACGCGTCCGGGACTGCTGCTCGGGGTCCGCATCGCGCATTCGTCCGACACTTTCAACATTGCCATCCACCGCCACCAGGGCGTCAACATCGTCGAATTCGAGCGGACGACTGACGCGGACACCACGCCGCCGCTGGAGCTGGCGCGGCTACTGATGGGGCGGATCGGGCAGATTGCCGATCTCGACGCGTTGTTTGACGGCGCCGCGCGCCTGCTCCGCGCCGCGCTCGGCTATGACCGGGTGATGCTCTATCGCTTCGCCCATGACGGCTCCGGCCAGGTCATCAGCGAGGCCAGGCGCGGCGATCTGGAAAGTTTTCTCGGCCAACATTTTCCGGCCAGCGATATCCCGCAGCAGGCGCGCGTGCTGTATGTGCAGAACACCATCCGCATCGTCTCCAATACGGATGGCGAGCGCGTCGCCATCGAGCCGGCGCTCGATACGTCCGGCGAACCGCTCGATCTGTCCTTCGCGCATCTGCGCAGTGTCTCGCCGATCCATTGCGAATATCTGCGCAACATGGGCGTCGGCGCCTCGATGTCGATCTCGATCGTCAGCAAGGGCGTGTTGTGGGGCCTGATCGCCTGCCACCACTACGAGCCGCGCGTGCTGCCGATGGAAAAGCGCGTTGCTGCGGAAATGTTCGGCGAGTTCTTTTCGTTGCAGCTCGCCGAGCTGATCCAGAAGCGCAAGCTCGAAGCCAGCGAGCGCGCGCGGCAGTTTCTCGACCGGCTGATGCAGAATGTGACGCCGCACGGCGAAATCCAAGACCTGTTGCGCGACAGCGTTGCCGATTTCACCGCTCTGATGCCCTGCGATGGTGTCGGCCTCTATATCAACAAGACCTGGACCTGCCATGGCAGCACGCCGCCGACGGCGGCCGTGCCTGCTCTGATGAGCTTCATCAACTCAGTGGCCGGAGGCCGGGTGTGGGCCACCAATGCGCTGTCCGAGCGGCTGCCGGGCGCCGAGGTCTACCGCGCCGAAGCCTCCGGCGTGCTGGCGGTGCCGCTGTCACAATTGCCGCGCGACTATCTGGTGTTTTTCCGCAAGGAAGTCGCCCAGACCGTGAACTGGGGCGGCGATCCGAACAAGCGCTACGAGAGCGGGCCGCTCGGCGATCGCCTGACGCCGCGCAAGAGTTTTGCGATCTGGAAGCAGGCCGTGGAGCGGCAATCGCACCCCTGGCTGCCCACTGAGCGCGACACTGCGGAGGCCACGCGCACCTCACTGGTGGAAGTGGTGATGCGCCACAGCGAGCTGTTGGCCGACGAGCGGCACAAGGCCGATCTGCGCCAGAAGATGCTCAATGAAGAGCTCAATCACCGCGTCAAGAATATCCTGGCGCTGATCAAATCGCTTGTCTCGCACCCGGTCGAAGAAGGCCGCAGCATCGAGGCCTATGTGGCCTCATTGAGGGGCCGGATCCAGGCCCTGTCGCTGGCCCATGACCAGGTGATCCGCGGCGCCGGCGGCGGCGGCTTGCGGGAATTGCTCGAAGCCGAACTGTCGCCCTATCGGGACGTCACCGCCGAAATCGCGCTGGATGGTCCCGACGTGCTGCTCGATGCGCGCGCGTTCTCCGTGCTTGCGCTGGTGCTGCACGAACTGGCGACCAACGCCGCCAAGTACGGCGCGCTGTCGGTTCATGCCGGCCGGCTGTCGCTGAAATGGCAGCGCACACCGTTGGGCGACTGCGACATCGATTGGCTTGAGCGCGACGGCCCGCGGGTGAACCCGATGGCGAAGCCGGGTTTCGGTTCGATGCTGATCGGTCGCAGCATTCCTTATGATCTCGGCGGCGAGAGCGAGGTCCAATACGCGGAAGAAGGCGCCCGGGTCAGGCTGTTGATCCCGGCGCAGTTTGTCACCTGGCCGGCGGCGGTGGCAAAGCCGGTCGCTAGTGCGCGCGCGGTCGATCATGCGCCGCCCGCCTCGATGCGCGGGCTGAGCATCCTGATGGTCGAGGACCAGTTGCTCATTGCCATGGACGTGCAGACCATGCTGGCCGACGAAGGCGCCGGGACCGTGGAGACCGCGTCCTCGGTGAAGGAGGCGCTGCACAACCTGACGATCTTCCATCCCGACGTGGCGATCCTCGACGTCAATCTCGGCAATGGCAGTTCGCTGCCGGTGGCCCATGCGCTGGTCGCGCGCGGCATCCCGTTCGTGTTCGCCACCGGCTACGGCGAAACCAGCCTGATCCCGCCGGAAATGAGCGACGTGCCGATCGTGCGCAAGCCGTATGACGTCGCGGCTCTGATCGCAGCGCTGACCATGGCGATGGGGAAGAAGTAGATGGCGCTTGCTTCCCTCTCCCCGCAAGTGCGGGGCGAGGTGAAGTATGTGCGGTCGTTACTTCCCGTCCGGCGTCCGCAACCCGTGCCAGGCGTCGCGCACCTGATGGTAGTGCACTTCCGGCAGGTAGTCCGGGGTGTTGAGGCCGAGCGTCTTGACGTCGAGCCGACCGACGGCGCTGAGCAGCGCGTAGGAGGCGATGACGCGGTCGCGTTGCGCGCCGATCAGCCGGGCTTTCGCCGACACCAGATCCTGCTGCGAGTTCAGCACATCGACGGTGGTGCGCTGGCCGCCGGCGGCCTCGCGCTGTACGCCCGCCAGCGCGACGCCGGCGGCGCGCACTTCGGCCTCGGCGGCCGTGACCGCGGTTTTGGAGCCCTCGTTGGAAACCCACGCGCCGGTGGCCGCCGTGCGTGCCTGGGTGCGCACCTGGTCCAGCACCAGCCGGCTTACCGAGGAAAGTTCCTTGGCCTGCCGGGTTTGCGCGGCGGCAAGGCCGCCATCATAAAGCGGCGCGTTGAGCTGGCCGACGATCGAGGCCTGGTCGGTGCCGAAAGTCCCGAGCGTCGGGTCGGAATCCCGGGAGCGGCTGGCGCTGCCCTGCAAGGTGATGGTCGGCAGCAGGGTGCTTTCCGTGACCTTGATGGTGGTGGTGGCGACATCGACGTCGAAGCTGGCGGCGACCACCGCGGGGTGGCTCTTGAAGGCCATCGCCACGGCGTCGTCACGGCTGCGCGGCAGCAGGCGGTCCATCGGCTCGGCCGGGCTAAGCCGCGCCGGCGCCGCGCCAATCACCGCCGCATAGGTGGCCTGGCTGATGGCCAGCGTCACTTCCGAGGCGTTCAGATCGGCCTGGCCGCGCGCGAGACGGGCTTCGGCCTGCGAGGTGTCGGTCGGCGTGACGTCGCCGGCATTGAGCCGCTTCTGCGCGATGCCCAGGGTTTCCTTCAGCGACGTGACATTGGCGCGTTGTGCCTCGACCAGCGACTGGTTGGCCAGCACGTTGGTATAGGCGATCACGGCGTCGAGCAGCACGCCCTGGCCGACATTGCGCAGCGCCTCGCGGCCGGACTGCACCTGCAATTCGGCGACGCGGACGCTGTTGGCGGTCTTGTTGCCGTTATATAACGTTTGCGTGACGGTGACGCCGATCGTCCATGGTTTCAGCGTTGCGCCCGCGATGGTGTTGTCCACCAGCAGGTTGCGCACGGCCTGCAAACCGTAGCTCAGGGTGGCGTTGACCTGCGGCCGGTAGCCGGCCATCGCCTGCGGCACGTTCTCGTCGGTGGCGCGCTGCCGGGCGCGCTCGGCATTTAGCTGCGGATTGGACTGATAGGCCTTGGCTAGGGCTTCCGGAACGGTCTCGGCGTGGGCATCGGACAGCGCCAGGACGCAGCAACCGGCGACGCCCAGAGCCATGCCTGTGCGCAGCGCGCGCCTTGCGGCGAGGCCCAATCTCCCGTGATCACGAATCATGTTATCCCAAAGCAATCTTCGAACGTCCGCCCCCGCCGACGTCCATTGTATGTTTAGAGGGCGTTGCCATCACAGGCAAACCATCCGGTGAAGAACCTCCGGGCTTCGACGCGTTCCCCACAGGGCATTTCGGCGCCCAGTTCGCTTGATTGATCAGGACCCTAGGGGGAAATACCGGCATTCGGAATGCGACAACAAGCCCGTGCGGATACGGTACCGTGTGTTGCATGTCGGGCACATTTCTGAATAACGCTGCACCCGATGGTAGCGACGTCGGGCCCACGCGATCGCGCGGCCATGCCGTTCGCCTCCGCGACAACCGGACACCGCATGCCGAAAATGTTCGCCGATCCCGAGGCCATCGCGGAAGAGATCATTCGCGATGTCGGCACCACGCTGGTGGTCGGCCTGCCGCTCGGCCTCGGCAAGGCCAACCACATCGTCAATGCGCTGTACCAGCGCGCCGCCGCCGACCGCAGCATCAAGCTGACGCTGTTCTCGGCGTTGACGCTGGAGAAGCCGAAGCCGTCCAGCGAGCTGGAGAAACGCTTCATCTCACCGGTGATCGAGCGGCTGTTCGGCTCCTATCCCGATCTCGATTATGCCGACGCGCTGCATCGCGGCGCACTGCCGGACAATATCGAGGTGATCGAATTCTTCTTCCTCGCCGGCAAGTGGCTGCGTGTGCCGAAGGCGCAGCAGAACTACATTTCTGCGAACTACACCCATGCGGCGTCCTATCTGCTGGCGCGCGGGCTCAATGTCATCACCCAACTGGTGGCGAAGCGAGTGGTGGACGGCGTCGTGCGCTACAGCCTGAGCTGCAACACCGACACCACGCTGGACCTGCTGCGCGCCCGCGCCGAGGGCCGCGCCGCGTTCAAACTGATCGGGCAGGTCAATTCCGAACTGCCGTTCATGCCGGGGCAGGGCGATCTCGAAGGCTCCGAATTCAGCGCCGTGCTGGAAAGCGCGGCGACCGAGTTTCCGCTGTTCGCGCCGCCACCGGAGCCCATCTCTGACACCAAATATGCGATCGGCCTGCATGCCACTGGCCTGGTGCGCGATGGCGGCACGCTGCAGATCGGCATCGGCCAGGTCGGCGATGCGCTGGCGCAGGGATTGATCGTGCGCCAGCGCGACAACGGGGCGTTCCGGAACATCATGCAGCGGCTATCGCCCGGCGCGCTGCCACTCGAAAGCGGCAGCTTTGAAAAGGGACTCTACGGCGTCAGCGAAATGCTGTTCGAGGCCTTTCTCGGCCTGATCGACGCCGGTATTTTGAAGCGCGAAGTCGATGGCGTGATCCTGCACGGCGCGTTCTTCCTCGGGCCGAAATCGTTCTATGCGGCATTACGCGAGATGGCGCCGGCCCAACTGGCCAAAATCCAGATGATGCCGGTGTCTTTCACCAACGAACTGTACGGCAATGAGACCGCAAAGCGCCGCGCCCGCGTCGATGCGCGCTTTGTCAACAATGCGATGATGGCGACGCTGCTGGGCGCAGTCGTTTCCGACGGGCTCGACGATGGCCAGGTGGTGAGCGGCGTCGGCGGCCAGTACAATTTCGTGGCGCAGGCCTTCGCGCTGGAGGGCGCGCGCTCGATGCTCGCCGTGGAGGCGGTGCGCGCCGGCAACAAGCCGGTCTCCAACATCCGCTGGCGCTACGGCCATGAGACCATCCCGCGGCATCTGCGCGATATCGTCATCACCGAATACGGCGTCGCCGATCTCAGGGGCAAGTCGGATGCCGATGTGATCGCGGCGATGCTGGCGGTGGCGGATTCGCGGTTTCAGCCGGAGTTGATGAAGCAGGCCAAGGACGCCGGCAAGCTGCCGAAAGGCTTCGAGATCGCTGCCGCGAATCGCGACAACACGCCGGAGCGGATCGCAGCGGCGCTGAAGCCTGCGCGCGAAGCGGGGTTGCTGCCAATGTTTCCGTTCGGCAGCGACTTTACCGAGGTCGAGCAGCGTTTGATCCCCGCGCTGCAGATTTTAAGCGCTGCCGCAACTTCGCCACAAGGTCTTGCGGCGCTTTTGTGGCAGGGATGGCAGCACGCACCGCAAGCCTCGGATAGAGCTTGTCTTTCCCGGCTGGGCCTGGATCGGCCCGCGACGCTGAAGGATCGCGTCTATCGAATGCTGGTGTGTGGGGCGCTGGCAAGAAACAAGTAGCGTCGCCGCTCATTCGTGTCCCGGACGCGATGCGGCGCGTAGTGCCGCTTCGCAGATCCGGGATCCCGGTCGTTCTTTCGCAGATCACCGGGACCCCGGCTCTGCAGCGCACTACGTCGCCAAAGAGCGACGCATTGCGCTGCGTCCGGGGAACGGGAGCTACCTGTTCTTGTTCACCGGCTTGCGCTTCTCGATGAACGCCGCCATGCCCTCGCTGCGATCCTCCAGCGCGAAAGTCGCGTGGAACAGGTCGCGCTCGACCTTGAGGCCTTCGGTCAGCGGCGTCTCGAACGCGCGGTTGACGGCGCTCTTGGCCATCGACGCCACCGGGCGCGACATCGCGGCGATCTTCTCGGCCATCGCCATCACTTCTTCCATCAACTTGTCCGCCGGCACGATGCGGCTGACCAGGCCGGCGCGTTCGGCCTCGGCGGCGTCCATCATGCGCCCGGTGAGGCACAGGTCCATCGCCTTGGATTTGCCTATCGCCCGGGTCAGGCGCTGGGTGCCGCCGATGCCGGGAATGGTGCCCAGCGTGATTTCCGGCTGGCCGAATTTGGCGGTGTCGGAAGCGACGATGATATCGCACATCATGGCCAGCTCGCAGCCGCCGCCGAGCGCGTAACCGGACACGGCTGCGATGGTCGGCTTGGTGCAGGTGGCGACGCGGTCGCCGCCGATCTGGGTGAAGTCGCGATTGAACATGTCGATGAAGCTTTTCGGCTGCATCTCCTTGATGTCGGCGCCGGCGGCAAATGCCTTCTCGCTGCCGGTGACGACGATGCAGCCGACGCCGTCATCCGCTTCCAGCTCGTCGATGGCGAGCTTGATCTCACCGAACACGCCGAACGACAATGCGTTGAGCATCTTCGGGCGGTTCAGCGTGAGAAGGCCGACCGCGCCCCGGCGCTCGACGATGATGTGTTCGTAGCTCATGTTTCATCCCGCATTGTTTGTGGCGGCCGTCTCCGGCCGCCGCGCAATGTGCCCGCTGGCGGGATGCCGTACAAGGGCAAGAACCAGGCCGTCAGGCCATGAACATCCGTGCCGCGGAGGCCATGGTCAGCAGGCCGCCGAAGGCGATGAAGATCTTGCCGATCAAAGAGGTTTTGTCCCACGCCGCATCGTCGCGGTTGACGATCACCGGCGCATCGATGGTGGCCTTTGCCAGCGTCAGCGCCGGCTTGTCGATCGGCTTGTCGTCGCTCAGCGCACGATCGACCTCGTTGAGCTGGTCGGCGGAGACCACCTGGGCATTGTCCTCGGGCGGCATCGCGGCGGCGCCGTCCGGCTTGCGGCCCATCCAGTTCTGCATGCCGTCGGCCTGCGCGTCCATCTTTGACGTATCAGCAGGCAATTCAGCCGGCAGTTGCGCATTGGCGTTGGCAACCGCCGCCGGCATGTTCGCGCCGTCACCGGTCTTGGTGCCCTTGTCATCGGCCGGCGTATCGGGTGTTTTCGACGCCGCCTTGTCGGTCTTGCTGTCCGACTTATTGTCGGTTTTGCGCGATTTCGCGGTGACCTTCTTCGAGCTGTGGTGCCTGTTGGATTTGTTTAGCGCCATCGGCTTGTCCGGCGCTGCTTCCGCCGTCGCTGCCGGATCGGCCGCACGCGCGTCGGTCTCCGTCGCGCGCAGCGGTCCTGCGATGCACATCCAAAGTCCCGCGGCGAGAATGGCCGCCGAGCGCCCGCTGGCTGTGATATTCATGGCGATCTCCCCGAAATGCCCGCCCCCGATCGCAAGGGAGCCTGCAGCCGTGTCCACAGCGCGGCCAAAAAAGGGAATTTTTGGCGGAGTCCGGCAAAACCGGGGCAGGCCCGGGCGTTCGACGGCAACGCCGGCGAAATTTGTTTTTGGAATCAAGGGGCAGGTGTCAGACTGGCGAAATGGATGATATGCCGTGCCCAGCCGAAACGCCGTTCATCCAGGGCGTGACGCGACAAGCCCGCGTTGCGGACCATGTGACGGCGGAATATTTCGCCGTCCGCCGTAACAAATTGAAGTTTCGGCCGAATTGTCCTGTTAGGAGCGTGCGTGCACGGACGTGACGACGAGTGGACCGATCTGATGCGATCGGCCAATGCGGGAGACGGTGTCGCTTATCACCGCCTGCTGAAGTCGGTTACGCCGGTGCTGCGGGCGGGGGCGCGGCGTGGGCTGGCGAGGGCCGGCCAGCCGCCTGACCAGGCCGAGGATATTGTGCAGGACATTTTGCTGGCGGTGCATCTGAAGCGGCAGACCTGGGACACCGAGGCGCCGTTCGCGCCATGGCTGTTCGCCATCGCCCGCAACAAGCTGATCGACGCGCTGCGCCGGCGCGGCCGCCGCATCTTTGTCAACATCGACGATTTCGCCGAGGTGATTCCGAGCGAGCCGCCGGCGGAGACCTTGCCGCAAGCCGAGATCGCCGATCACCTCGCCGGGCTGCCGCCGCGGCAGCGCGACGTGCTGCAGTCGATTGCGGTGCAAAGCGAGTCGATCAAGGCGACGGCGTCGAAGCTGTCGATGAGCGAAGGTGCCGTGCGCGTGGCGCTGCACCGGGGCCTCGCCAGCCTGGCGGCCAAGCTGCGGAGGGATTGATGGATACCGATCGCCTGATTCAAGCGCTGGCCGCCGATCACGAGCAGCGCGATCGCCGGGTCGGCACGGCACTGGCGACGGCGCTTCTGGTGGCGTTACCGGTGACCGCGGCGATGCTGCTTGTCACCATCGGCTTCCGGCCGGATTTCATGACCGCGATGCGCAATCCGTTCTTCGATACCAAGTTCCTGGTGACGCTCGCGCTCGCCATTCCGGCCATCGTGATCAGCCTGCATCTGTCGCGCCCGGAGGCCACGCTCGGGCGCTGGATCTGGCTTCTGTTGCTGTCACCCTTCATCCTCGTCGCTGCGCTCATTGCCGAGATGATGATGCCGCAGCGCACGCCGATGATGATGCGTTTGATGGGCCGCAATTCGATGTTGTGCCTGAGCGCCATTCCGGTTCTGTCGCTGCCGATCCTCGGCGCGGCCTTGTACGCCTTGCGGCAAGGGGCGCCGGCGCGCCCGGCGGTGGCGGGGGCGCTGGCGGGATTGCTGTCGGCGGGCCTTGCGGCGACGCTGTACGCCGCGCATTGCGTCGACGACTCGCCGCTGTTCGTGGCGACCTGGTACACGCTGGCCACCGCGCTGGTGACGGCAGTCGGCGCGTTGGCTGGCGCAAAACTGTTGAAGTACTAGAGCGTGATGCGCTGAAGCGGAATCGGCACCGCCAGCCACGTCATTTCGAGCGAAGCGAAGCAATCCAGAAGACCGCAAGCAAAGACCGGATTGCTTCGTCGCAAGAGCTCCTCGCAATGACGGAGCGGCGGGAAGAGGCAAGCAAGGCGCTGTCGGATTTTAGCTCGTCGCCTGTAGCTGAACGCCGCCATTGTTCAGAAAACAGGTTTTGTCGAACAGCGTCAGGTCAAGCGGATTGGGCAGCCGCACGTCCTGCATTTCGGGATACGGCTTCTTCGACGGATCATAGGCGCGATCGATCTGGGAGATGAAAACGATCACCAGCCCGCGATCCCGCGCGAATGACTTCAACGCGCTGACCTGCTCGGCCAGCGGAGGACTTTCACGTCGTTGATCGAGCAGTTGTAGGTAATCGATGACGACCAGCGTGCCCGACGGTGCCGACTGCAGCGTCGCCATGATGTAATCGGCACTGATGGCGTCGGAGCAATCGAACGTGAACAAGCCGCCAAACTGTGCGAGTTTTACGCTGATTACATCGAACCGGTTCAAGATGTCCTTCTCGGTGAACTCCAGGGTGAAGAAGACGCCCCGATGACCAAGCTTCATCGCCTCTACGGCAAGTTCAAGCGCCATCAGGGTCTTGCCGTGGCCCGGCCGGGCGCCGACCAGCACGAGGTCGCCTTGCGTCAGCCGCCCGAACAGCTTGGCGGCGGGAGAGGTGGCCGCATGCCGCGCGGCCAGCAAGCTCCAGCCGCTATAGCCTTCCTGAACCGCAATGCGGTCAAGCGCGTGGTGTAAGGGAATGGCGCGTTGGCGAGCCAGCAGCTTCGCCTTGCGCTTCAAATGATAGATGGGCGCAGACAGCTTCATCGATAACCTCCTATAGCGAGCGGTATTCGCAATCCCTCCTTTTGCTTTTGCTCGAACAGTCGGTTGATGAGCGCATAGCCCTGTATGAATTCTACTTTCCCGAGCGGAGGGAGGGAGGCGTGGGCCGCGCCAGAATCAGATCGTACCCCAATCCCTGCGAGCTGAAAATCTCGTTCATATAGGGTTGGTGAAAAATCCGGAGGAAATCTGGCTGCCGCTCAATTCCGAAGCGCGATCCAGCGATATCGCCTGCATATGTGGGCCCGTCATCAACGCCTGGACGGACAAGGCCATGCCGACTGGAATCCGATCCGTTTTCGGAAAGTGCGCCTGCTTCCCTCGCTCCGTCGCGCGAAAGCAAGCTTCGCCAGGCGGGGAGAGGTGAAGCGGGAAGCGCTGCGTCAGGCCGCCGGCATGTTGGAGGTGGCCTGCTGCATGCGATGAAAGCGCAGCACCTGTTGCGCGGTGGACGGTCGTAGCCGCTCGTAGATATCCTTGTCGGTGCGGTTGTCGGACATCGGTGCGCCCGCGAGCTGTTCGCGCATGTTGATGATGGCCTTGACCGTCGACCATGACATATTTGCCACCTTCGCGAGGATGAAGATGCCCTCGGTCCGCGACTCCACCATCATGGACTCGGCGACGGCGACCGGAACGTTGGCGAGGCAGGCAATCGCGGCGTTGGTTTCGTCGAAGTGGCCGGCCTCCGCGAATTTCGCTACCTGGATCTCGTCCAGCCGGCCGTCGTCGAACAGCGAGCGCACCAGCCCATGGGCGGTGGTGGTTTCCCGGTTGATGGCCGATGGCGCCGAACGGGCGCGTTGCGTCGCTTCCTGGACGGCCGCCGCAACATCGTCCGACCATTGCGGATGCGCGGCGTCGAGCCGGGCGCGCACGGACGCGGAGGCCTTGGCCACCAGCTTGAGATAGTGATGCCGGGGAATGGAGGCGCGCAGGCCGACGCAGGTCGCGATGCCGTCATCGCGCTCGGCGCGCGACAGCAGCGTCGAGTAGCCGTTTTCGGAGAAGTCGGCGCCGGGGTTGCTGGCGGTGCTCTTGACGACGGTGTCATCGCCGCGCGCGACCAGCACGTCGGTGACCGCGCGGCTCAGGATCCTGCGCACCGAAATGGCCAGCAGGTGGGCCTGGCTCTTGGTGCTCGCGTTTTCGATCAGGGTCTGGTCGTCGAGCCGGTCCGACTGCGACAGCACCGGCGCGGCGACTTCAGCGAGGTCATCGAAGGCCAGCGTGCGCATCACCCGCGGCGGCGCGCCGGCGACCGGCCCGAGGCGCTCGGCCAGCAGCACCTTGGCGGAAGCCTCGAGCTGCTCGATCAGGCAGGCGAACACGTCGTCGAACACGGCGATCTGGGCATCGGAATAATCCACGGCGTTGCTGATAAAGAGATCGGTGACACGGCGCAGCGTCTCGACGCGGCGCGCGACCGTGCCATGGGCCAATGTCGTCTGCAGCTCGTCGAGCAAACTGGCCGTCAGGGTAGATTTCGAAGTCATGACTCTGTCCTGGAGCTTTCGAAAATAACCGGCCGCGAATTCTTCGCGGCCGGGACAACTAAAATAACATTCAGGCGCTGCCAATACGGTTTCGTCCACGCTCCTTGGCTGCGTAGAGCGCGCGGTCGGCACGTGCAAGCAGCGTGTCGGGTGTTTCGTGCGGACCTAATGTCGCAACGCCTGCGGAGATCGTCACGGAGAGCCCTTCCGAAAACGCGCTCCAGTCGAGGGCGGCGGTGATCGAACGCAGCCGGTCGAGCATCTGCACCGCCATTTCATGGGGCGTGCCGGGCAGCACCAGCAGGAATTCCTCGCCGCCGTAGCGGCCGAACTTGTCGATGCTGCGAATGTTGGCGAAGATGGTGATGGCGAATGTCCGCAGCACTTCGTCGCCGGTGGGATGACCGAAGCTGTCGTTGATGCGCTTGAACCAGTCGAGATCGATCAGCGCGATGGAGCAGGGCAGTTTGCTGCGCTGGGCGCGGACGATCTCGTCGTCCAGCATCCGCATGATGCAGCGGCGGTTGAACGATCCCGTCAGTTCGTCGAGTTCAGCCAGCTCTTCGATCCGCTTGTAGGCGGCCTCGAGTTCGACGCGACGCCGGTACAGCGCCTCGCGCAGGGTGCTGGCGAAGACCCCGATGAAGATGCTGCGGCCGATGGTGAGGGAGAATGTCAGCAGGGTTGCCAGCCGCTCTAGCGGGGGGCCGTAGGGCAGCGACAGCGGCAGATCGGCCAGCCCAAACAATACGGCCAGGCCGCCGGTGATCACGGTCCAGGCCACGACGCCCTGGCGCGGCGTCGAGCGCAGGGCGATGACGTTGGCCACCAGGAACAGCGCACAGAGAAACACCACGGCGACTTCAGGCACGATGTAGATGAAGGCGAGCAGCAAGGCGAAAGTGGTCGCGGTGTAGGGCGCCGCGAAATGATGGTCGCTCGAACGGTCGGTCACGCCGCTTTCGGAAAGCGCCCAGAAGAAGCCGACCGACCCGGCGGCACAGGCCGCGAAGATGGCGACCACGGTGAACGAAATAGTTCCGGCCGCGGCATAGACCGCCAGCAGCGCGACATTGACCGCGTGGCTGATCGCCGCCAGAGCAAGGGTCTGGCGCCGGCGTTTCAGGCGCCTGATCAGCGTTTCCGACAGCGCTTCGCCATCGACGAATTCAAAATCGCCGTTCGCCGGTCCCTGAATGGAGGTGGCCGTGATCATGGTCTCTCTAGCGCCGGTATCGAATTGTTGTAACCTAATCGCCCAAGCCTTTAGGTTTCGTATCTTTTATCGTGTGGTACCTGAGTCCGCACGACGCTATCCTGTTTATTTGACAGGATAATTTGACCCGCTCCGAGCAGTATTATGGTACTGTCGGATACCGCACACACTCAATTCAGTAAAAAAGGGCCCCGGCCTGGTGAGTGCCGGGGCTGAAGTTGACTTGATGTAGCGGAAATCCGCCACCTGAAGCTACGGGATCCATATCTTAAGGTTTCGGGCTGAACCTTTTCTGGTAGCCGCAGACCTATTGAAGCTGGGGTATTGCAATGCCCAGTTCCAAGCGGTGCCGCCAGGCGATTATACTCCGCCTGGCGGTACTGTGTTTGGGGACGGAAGAGCGAGGCTGCGCCGCAAAAAAGTCGGATCGCGCGACAGGGACTGGTCGGCGCGCTACGACTTGGTAAGGTTGCAGGGTGAATCGTTTCGCGGGGGACTGGCGCGCTATGATATCCGACGTGGCATGCTTGTGCGCAAAGGCCGCCGAACTTGCGTTCGACGCGGCTGCGCCCGGCGTTTTCCGGCGTCATTGAGAAGATTTTGCCTTGTCAGTCGAACCTCTTACGTCCTTTCCCCGACCAACTTTGCGAGACGGCCATTGAGTGCGACGCAGGCGACCTCGGACGACGTCCTGATCGCTCGGATCGCGCAAGGCGACCGTCTCGCCATGCAGGTGCTGTACGGCAGGCATCACGTCCGGGTGTTTCGTTTTGGGCTGCGGCTGGTCCGGAATGAGCAGATTGCTGAAGACCTGATCAGCGAGGTGTTCCTTGACGTATGGCGCCAGGCCGGCAAATTCGAAGGCCGTTCCGCGGTCTCGACCTGGCTGCTGGCGATTACGCGGTTCAAGGCGCTGTCGGCGCTGCGCAAGCGCAAGGATGCCGAGCTGGACGACGAAACGGCCAACGCGATTCCGGACTCGTCCGACGATCCGGAAGTCGCCGTGCAGAAGAAGGATACCAGTGTCGCGTTGCGGAAGTGCCTGACGTCGCTTTCGCCAGATCACCGGGAGATCGTCGATCTGGTCTACTACCACGAAAAATCCGTGGAAGAAGTGGCCGAGATCGTGGGAATTCCTGAGAATACTGTGAAGACGCGGCTGTTTTATGCGCGCAAGAAATTGGCCGAACTGCTCAAGGCAGCCGGCGTAGAACGAGGCTGGCCATGATGGCGATGAGCAACAAAGTGCAGGACGAGGCACCCGGCGAGATCGAGGCACTGTTGCCTTGGCACGCTGCCGGCACGCTCAATGCGCGCGACACCCGCCGCGTCGATGAGGCGCTGGCCAAGGATCCCGAGCTGGCCCGGCAATATGCCGCCATCCAGGAGGAATATGCCGAAACCATCCTGCTCAACGAGAGCCTAGGCGCACCCTCGTCACGGGCAATGCAGAAACTGTTCGCCGCGATCGACGCCGAGCCGGCGCGGGATTCCTACGGCTCTTTCAACATTTCCGCCCGGGTCGCCGGGTTTTTTGCTCGGCTGTCGCCGCGTACGCTGGCCGCTTCCGCCGCGGTCGGCGCGCTGGCGCTGCTGCTGCAGGCCGGCGTGATCGGCGCGATCCTGATGAAGCGCGAACCGGGTTCGTTCCAGACTGCGTCCTATCAGCCCGCGCCGCAGCCGAACGCTCCGGCCACGATCACCCGCTCGCTCGCGCCGGATACCGGGACGCGCGCCTTCGTGCGCTTCGCGCCGACCGCGCGGATGTCCGACATCACCGCGCTGCTGGAAACGTATCAGGGGTCGATCGTCGATGGCGGCAAGGACGGCCTGTTCCAGCTGCAGTTCGGCACCAAGGCGATGACGCCCGACCAGATCGCCGGCCTGATCCGCCGGCTGGAGGCCGAGAAGATCGTCAGCATGGCGGTCTCTGCGCAGTAAGCGGCGATAGTCGCCCGGGATAGCACGTGACGCGCGACCGCGTGGCGGCGTGCGAGGAGCTTGCCATGAACCATGATCGCGATGCCGGCAAGCGGTTGGCACGGCGCGGTGCGGTTCTGGCCCTGATCGCCGCCATCGCCCCGCTCGGCGTCGTCGAGGGGCATGCGCAAAGGATGATGCGCTCGCCCAACCTCAACATGGGCTCACGAATTACGACGTTTTCGCCGGGCGCGACGGTGCGGATCAATCCGAATGTCGCCGGCGCCGCCCGTGTCGCCGGGCGCGGCCCGGCCATCGGCCGCATCCGAAATATCGCCGGCCGCGGCCCGACCGTTGCCGGCCGTACCGGGATCAATGCCGTGGGTATCGCGACCGGTCGTGGCGGGCCACGGTCGAGCGGCATCACGGCCAGCCGCACGCCGCCGCCAAGCCGGGTCGTGCCATCGACGCCGCCCCGCCTTGCGGTGGTGCTGCCGACCATTCCCTATGTGCGTTATTCGTCCAACACCTATCCGGCCTGCGCCTATGCCAACCGCGCGGCGTCGGGCGAATGCAAGGACGTGCCGTTCGTCGCCGATCTCGACAACAGTTTTAACGGCCCGCCGCCCCGCAGCCAGAATGCTGGGGCGGGGCCGCGCCGCGGCGCGCCGGCTGCGCTCAATCAGCGTTACGTCTCCGGCCAGATCGTCGCGGAAATCGACGGCGCGCTCACCGACGCCCAGGCCGGCGCGCTGGCGCAGCGCTACCGACTGGCGCGGATCGCGGCGCAGGAATTGCCGCTGATCGGCAGCACCCTCACGCTGTTCCGCATCACCGACAATCGCCCGGTCGAGGCCGTCGCGTTACAAATGCGCGCGGATTCCAGCGTGCGCGCCGTCCAGCCCAACTTCCGCTACGTACTGCAGGACCAGACCACGACGCCAGCACTGGGCGAGGGCGATCCCGCGCAATATGCGCTCGCGAAAATGCGGCTGCCGGAAGCCCACAAGCTCGCTTATGGCAGCAACGTCACGGTCGCGGTGATCGATTCGTGTATCGATGTCGCGCATCCCGAACTGGCCAATGCCATCGCGGGTTCGTTCGACGCGCTGGGCAGCGCCGAAGGTCCGCACGTCCATGGCACCGGAATCGCCGGCGCAATCGTGTCGCATGCGCGGCTGATGGGCAGCGCGCCGCTTGCGCGCATCCTGGCAATCCGCGCCTTCGGCGTGGCGTCGAGCGGCACCGAAAGCACGTCCTTCGTCATCCTCAAGGGTATCGACTACGCGGCGTCGCACGGCGCGCAGGTGATCAATATGAGCTTTGCCGGCCCGCAGGATCCGCTAGTCGAGCGCGGCATTGCCGCGGCGATGACCGCGGCATCGTGATGGTCGCGGCATCCGGCAATGCGGGGCCGAAATCGCAGCCGCTGTATCCCGCCGCCAACCCTAACGTCATCGCGGTGAGCGCTACAGACGCCTATGACCGGTTGTTCGCCGCCTCCAACCGCGGCAGCCATATTGCGGTGTCCGCGCCCGGCGTCGATATTTTCCTGCCAGCGCCGGACCGTAAGTATCAGATGACCTCGGGCACCTCGTTTTCAGCGGCCTATGTCAGTGGGCTCGCGGCGCTGATGATCGAGCGCAATCCGCAACTGACGCCGCGTGAGTTGCGCGGGATACTGATGAAGAGCGCGCGCGATCTCGGCGCGCCCGGCCGCGACGATTTGTTCGGCGCCGGCGCAGCGGATGCCTACGCCGCGGTGTCGGCGGTGCAAATTGGGACGGTCCCGGTGGCCGCAGTGCCGGCGCCTGCTAGCGTTCCGGATCCAGCGCCGGCAACCCGCGCGGTGGACGCGTCCGCGCCTGAAATCGCTTCCGGGAAGCCATAGTCCCGACCGCAAATTTCGAAAAATAATGTCACCGCATTGAACGTTGTCGGAGCTACGGCGACTGATGGAGGTGGGAGCGGTTATCCCTCCCCAACGAGGCCGTATCCGGCGCGAGCGCCCATCCACCCCAGCGCCCGATATCGCTTAAACCCGCCCGGTTGTCCCCCCGGGCGGGTTTTTCGTTAGTCAATTATTAACCATAACCCAGCCATTCTCCCCTGCGGGTTGACTCGTCGGACCGCAATGTTCGCGGGAGTTTCCGCTGGTATTTGGTGGCATGTGTCCAATTTCGACCACATTCCGCTGGACCCCGGGAACTTCTCCACAGATCATTGCCAAGTACTGGTGATCGATTCGTTTGTTGTTTTGCGTCCGTTTTCCTCTTGCGGACATTTTCATGTCACCACACCCCAATGCCGTTACCGGACGCCAGATGGTCGAGCGCTGGGCCGCGCTTGCCGAAAGCCGGCTGGACTACCTGACCGACCTGTTCGAAAGCGGCCGTTGGCGCCGCTTCCATACCGAAGCCGATTTTCTCGATAACATCCAGGAAGCCAAGGCCGCGGTCGATCGCTGGCGGGCGATGGCAACCCAGGAAGCCACCTTCGGCAACATGCCAGTGACGTGGTCCTGGCTTGATCGCCCCAATGGCGTGCCGCCGTATCGGGGCTCCGTCCTGCACGAAGAGCCGCGGTCCGCCGCCGTCGCCAAACCGGTGGCACTGGCGGCGTCGCCGTCGTTGCAGCCGGTCGCCGTGGCGCCCCACACCCCCGACGTCACGCGCGACGATCTGGACTGGAAGCGCGCGCTCGATCCATTGGTGCTCGGCGAACGGTATCCAATGCTGCGCACAGCTGCGCTGTAATCGGTAGCTTTCTCGTCCCGGACGCGGTGCGGCATTCTCAGGCGATGCAGTTGCTTGCCGTGTGCCGCTCCGAACGGGGCAAGGATCAACGCACTACATTCCCCGACATCGCCACCTGCTGATAGCGCTGCGCGCCCTCGGCAGTGAGGTCGGGCGTCACCGGCCTGGCGTGATCCAGCCCGACCACGGCCCCGCGCGGCGTGCCGGAGATCATGTTATTGCTGACCAGCGCCGTGCCCGCGCCGGGCATCACCGAGACGCCGATACCGATGAAGGTGTTGCGGACGACGTTGCCGGTGATGGCGACATCGCGCAGATACCTGCCCCAACCGGCGATGATGCCGAACGACGGGGCATTCTCGATGACGTTGCCGGTCACCGCCACATCCGCCTCAATATAGATGCCGACGCCGGCGTCGTCGTCCGGCACGGTGCCGATCGGTCGCTTCGGCAGCAAGTTGCGGATGATGTTTCCTTGCACCACAGCGATGCGGCCGCCCTCGTTGAAATTGCAGACGGAGACGCCGACCGCAGCGCCATCGACGGTGTTGTTGGCGATCACCGCGGCCTCGAAAGCGAACTCCGAATACAGCGCGACTTCGCGTACGTTACTGACGCTGTTGCCGGTGATATGGATGTTCGATGCCGAGTTGCCGCGTACGGCGGAATAGTCGCAATCGCGGATGCGGTTGCCGGACACGATCACATTGCCGGCGCGAAACGCGTTGATGGCGTTGCCGTACTGGCCGGAGCCGCCGGGGCCGGCCTTGATATCCTCAATGCGGTTGTCTATGACTTGCGTACCGTCGTCGCCGATCGCGGTGCGCAGAATCTCGATGCCGTTGCTGCGGGTGCCGGAAATCGTGTTCTGAGATACCACGAGACCTTGGGCGTCGAACGAGACGATAGCGGTGCTCGCGATGTTCGACAGCGTGTTGCCGGAGATCGCGCCGGCGGCGTTCTCCAGCCAGATGCCGTTATTGCCGCTGCCGGTGATGGTGCAGTCGGTGATGCGGAGATCGCGGCCCTGCAGGCAATGGATCAACCCGCGCCGCGTCGGCAGTTTGATCGTGCCGCCGTCCAGCGTCAGCCCGCTGAGGCCGATATGATCGGCGCCTTCACCTGAGAGTAGCGACGCGCCGCCGCTGAAAATCAATGTAGTCGCGCCGCGCACACCGACCAGTTGCGTGCCGCTCGATAGTTTGAGCAGGCCGGTGCGGTAGTTGCCGGGCGGCAGTGCCAGCGAGGTCTGGGTCCGCGCGGCATCGTCGATGGCGCGCTGCAGGGCACGTGTCTGGTCGTCAGGGCTGTTAGGGCGCACGCCGTAGTGGGTGATATCGCGACCGAGCGTCGAGGTCAGCGGCGCCGCACGGGCGAGATCAGCGGAGACGGCAACGGCGCCTGCGGCCAGACCGGCGGCAGAGAAGTGGAGCAGGTGGCGGCGATGGACGTCCATGGTTGCGTCTCCCGGCGATGTGCGCAGAGTGGCGTAACCCAAAATGGCGCATGCGCGGTGGACAGGCGAGGCGCAACGATGGCGATTGTAGCGGTAGGGTTAATCAGGCGGCGGCTCTCTAGGCGTGCTTGCCCTTCAGCAACTGCTGGAACTCCTCTTCAGCGCGGGCATCGCGCTCGTTCTTCTCCGGGCACTCGCCGGGCTCCGGCTGGCAAGGGCGAATCTCGTAGTCGTTGTCGAGCAGGCGGCGCGGTTCAGGCCTGGCGTTTTTGGCTTCGACATCGGTAACCAGCCCGCTGTCGGCAGCGAGCTTCCAGACGTCGGCTTCGGTCGGGTAGGTCTTGCTCAGTTTCGCATCTTCACAGAATAGCGCGTAGGGCATCGGATCGCTCCGGTAAGAATGTCTAACGTGTGAAGGGGCGCCGGGTTCGGCGTATCCCCGAAAAGCGCGGCTGCCCCGCAGGCAACGCCGCGATGGATCAGCTCACCATCCTGTGAGGCGTGAAAAGACGGCCCTTTTCCACGACCGCGACGACGCAGAGCGCCGCGAGCGTGCAGAGGAAAAAGCCGGTGGCAAACGGCAGCAGGGTGCCGTCGTAGTCCTGCCCGATCATGTAACCAATACCGATGCCGAGCAGGGTGGTGATGGTGCCGTACAGCGACGATGCGGTACCGGCAATGTGGCCCTGCGGCTCCATCGCAAGGGCCGTGAAATTCGCGAACACCAGGCCGAAGGCAAACATCATCAGTGCCGACAGTGTCATAAACACCGGTAGCGTCAGCACGTCGAGCTCCACTGCCGCCAGCATCAGCGCGGCGATGGCGACATAACCGATCAGCGCGCCATGCGAGATCACGCGCATGCCGAGGCGACCGACGAAGCGCGAATTCAGGAAGCCGGCGAGTGCAACGCCGATGGCGATGCCGGCGAAGGCCAGCGGAAAATAATGCCCGAGATGGAATATCTCGGTGAACACCTGCTGCGCCGTGAACACGAACCCGAACAGCGTACCGATCACGCCGCCGGCGGCCAGCGCGTAGCCCAGCGTCTGCCGGTTGGTCACGGTCTGGCGATAGGCGTCGAGCACGTCGCCGATCGCCAGCGACTTGCGCTCAGACAGCGGCAGCGTTTCAGGCAACCGGAAGGCGCTCCAGATCAACGCCAGCATGCCATAGACCGTCAGCACGACGAACACGCCGCGCCACTGCGCCATCAGCATGATGGCCTGGCCGATCGACGGCGCGACGACCGGCACGGCGATGAAGACCATCATCACCAGCGACATGACGCTGGCCATGCGGCGGCCGGCGTAGCAGTCGCGCACGATCGAGGTGGCGATGACCCGGGTCGCCGAGGTGCCGAGGCCCTGAAGCGCGCGCGCCAGCAACAGCGTTTCGAACGACGGCGCCACGATCGCCAGCAGGCTGGCGGCGCAATACACGGCCATGCCGATCAGCAGCACCGGCCGCCGGCCGAAGCGGTCCGAGAGCGGGCCGATCACGAACTGGCCGAGGCCGAAACCCAGCAGAAAGGTCGACAGCACGGTCTGCAGCCGGTTGGCATCGCCAATCTTGAAGGCGACGCCAATGTCCGGCAGCGAGGGCAGCATGATGTCCATCGCGAGCGGGTTCAGCGCCATGATCGAGGCGATCACCAGCACGAATTCCGGGAACTTCATCGGTCGGTGGGCCGATGAGATCCAAACGTCGGCATTGATATCGGTCACGAAACCATCCTTGAAAACTCGCGGCAGTTAGGATGTCCATGCTGCGGTGCACAAGCGGATTTTCGGCATGGCTGCGTCGCAGGAGGGAAATGCCAGTCCGGACTTGATGAAAATGGAACCGGCCAACGGGTTAGTGGGCGGTGCCGGGGTAGCGCGGGGTCAGCCGTTGGAAGCTTCGCGCAGTTTGGCCCGGGCCAGCCGGACCGTCTCCAGCAACAGCGCCTCGCCGGCATCGACCAACTGCTCCAGCGTCATCCGCTTTGAGGCGGGGTCGCGCGCCAGCAGCGGGACATGCACGAATGAGGCGACGCAGGGACCGCCCGGCCGGCCGACGGCCTCGATGCCGCGCCAACTGAGATAGTTGCACAGATAGCTGCCGGCGTTGCGCGAGAGCCTTGCATCGATGCCGGTGCCGAGCGCGGCGCGCAGCAGGCGTGCGGTGTGCGGGCCGAAACGCCGCGAGTCGGAGCCCGGCGCAATCGAAGCTTGCCGCACCCGGGTATGATCGGCATCGGGCCACAGCATGGTGACGGCATTGCGGGCGCGGGTCTCGATCCGGACGAACGGCGTGCGCGAGGCCAGTCCGAACATCAGCAGTGCGTGCGGCCGGTGCTGCGCGAGCAGCCGCGGCAGTTCGCGATCCACGGCGGTGTATGTGACAGGGAAGATGTGCGCGATGCGCTCGACCTCGGCAAAGGCCGGGCGGCGCAGTTTCTCCAGCCGCGCCACCAGCGGCTGCGTCGGATTCACCGGCGCGCCCGGAAACGGACCGAAGCCGGTGATGAGGATGCGAAGCGGCTCGATCATCTCACTCCTTCAGCAAGGAGGCGATCTGCTCCGCGGCCACGGACGGCGTGAGGCGGGCGTCGGCAACGTCTTTCTCGATCAGCTTCACTTTCGCGCGAGTCGCAGGATCGGCGCGCAGCCGCGCCATCAGCCGCTGTTCCAGCATGGTCCACATCCACTTGACCTGCTGCTCCCTGCGGCGCTGGGCGAAATCGCCGGAGGCCTTCATGGCCGTGCGGTGATCGAGGATTTTCTGCCACAGCTCCTCGATGCCGGTGTTGGCGAGCGCGGAATAGGTGACCACCGGGGGATGCCAGTGCTCGCTCCGCGGCGTCAGGATATGCAGCGCGCCGCGATAGTCGCCGGCAGTGATATTGGCACGGGCGAGATTGTCGCCATCGGCCTTGTTGATGGCGATCATGTCGGCGAGTTCGATCAGGCCCTTCTTGATGCCCTGCAATTCGTCGCCACCGCCGGGCAGCATCAAAGCGAGAAAGAAGTCGGTCATGTCGCAGACCGCGGTCTCGGACTGGCCGATACCGACGGTCTCCACCAATACCACGTCGAAGCCGGCGGCTTCGCACAACAACATCGCCTCGCGCGTCTTCGCCGCAACGCCGCCGAGCGTGCCCGATGCCGGCGACGGGCGGATAAAGGCATTGTCCTCAGCCGACAGCAGCGCCATCCGTGTCTTGTCGCCGAGGATCGAGCCACCGGTGCGCGCCGACGACGGATCGACCGCCAGCACCGCGACCTTATGGCCCTGTTGGATCAGATACGTCCCGAGCACGTCGATGGTGGTCGACTTGCCGACGCCGGGCGAGCCGGTGATGCCGACGCGCATGGCGCGGCCGGTGTCCGGCAGCAGCAATTGCACCAGCTCGCGCGCCGCCGCCTGATGATCGGCGCGGCGGCTCTCCACCAGCGTGATCGCACGCGCCAGCGCGGCGCGCGAGCCGGCGCGGGTGGAGGCGGCGAGGGCGGGGATATCAAACGAGATGCGCGCTTTCGTTGAGGACTTTGGCATGTCTGACAGCGTCATTGGCCGCCTTCACGGATGCGCTGTTCGACGAAGGCTTTTAAAGGGGGAATGTCACTCTGAACGATCTTCCATAACTCTTCTGCATTGGTCGAATGATAGGCGTGACGCAAGAGGTTGGCGAAATTGTTCATCGCGCGCCAGTTGATGTGTGGCGCCGATTGTTTGACGCTGTCCGGTAATTTCAAAGCGGCTTCGCAGGCGATGCCGAGCAGGCGCTCGGTCGCGAGATAGCGCATGTCGTCCGAAACGAATTCTTCGAAGCTGCGACCTTCGACAAAAATCCCGATCTTGGTCGCCGATCGAAGGATATCCTGAAACCGGTCTTCCACCGAGGGCGGCATTCAGAACACCTCGATCAGATCGTCGGCCATGCGTTCCTTGATGCGCGGCGTCAACTCGGTCGGATACATGAGGTGAGGCCAAACTCCGGTTGAGTCCTCGATGATATTCATGACCTTGGACCAATCGAACCGTCGCGTGCCGTCGCTGCGGTCGAATGTCTCGATCAGAATATCCAGATCGCTGTCCGCCCGCGCATCTCCGCGCGCCCGCGAGCCGAACACCGCCAGTCGCGTGACACCCTCAGCCTTGATCGCAGGGGCAAGCTCGCGCAGCTTGGCGAGGATGGTGTCCAGGGAGATGTCGGCGACGTCGGTCATGGCGGTAGACTAGCACAATCGGCGAGGAAGCGCAGCTACTCCGCCGCCTCGCTATGCCCCAGCCGTGCATTGAGCTTGTGGATCAGCTCTTCGGCAGCATCGGCGATCACCGTGCCGGGCGGGAAGATCGCCTCGGCGCCCGCCTTGTAGAGTTCGGCGTAGTCCTGCGGCGGCACGACGCCGCCGATGATGATCATGATGTCGTCGCGGCCCTGTTTCTTCAGCGCGGCCTTCAACTCGGGCACGGCGGATAGATGCGCAGCGGCGAGCGAGGAAAGTCCCAAAATGTGGACGTCGTTTTCCACTGCCTGCCGCGCCGCTTCGTCGGCGGTGGCGAACAACGGTCCGATATCGACGTCGAAGCCGATGTCGGCGAACGCCGAGGCGATCACCTTCTGGCCGCGGTCATGGCCGTCTTGGCCGATCTTGGCGACCAGGATGCGCGGGCGGCGGCCCTCGGCGTCCTCGAAGGCGTCGATCAGCGCTTGCACCTTTTCGACCCGGTTCGACATGGTGGAGGCCTCCCGCTTGTAGACGCCGGTGATGGATTTGATCTCGGCGCGATGCCGGCCGAACACCTTTTCCATCGCGTCGGAGATTTCGCCGACGGTGGCCTTGGCTCGCGCCGCGTCGATCGCCAGCGCCAGCAGGTTGCCGCTGCCGTCCTGGGCCGAGCGCGTGATCGCCTGCAAGGCGGCATCGACGTCGGCCTGGCTGCGCTCCTTCTTCAGCCGCGCCAGCTTGTCGATCTGCAGCCGCCGCACCGTGGAGTTCTCCACCTTCAGCACGTCCAAAGGTGCTTCATCCACCGGCTTGAACTTGTTGACGCCGATCACCGCCTGACGGCCGGCGTCGATCCGCGCCTGGGTCTTGGCCGAGGCTTCCTCGATCCGCAATTTGGGCACCCCGGCTTCGATGGCTTTAGCCATGCCGCCGAGTGCTTCGACTTCCTGGATGTGCCCCCAGGCTTTGGCGGCGAGTTCCTGGGTGAGCCGCTCGACGTAATACGAGCCGCCCCAGGGATCGATGATGCGGTTGGTCCCGCTTTCCTGCTGCAGGAACAATTGCGTGTTGCGGGCAATCCGCGCCGAGAAGTCGGTGGGCAGCGCCAGCGCCTCGTCGAGCGCGTTGGTATGCAGCGACTGCGTGTGGCCCTGCGTCGCCGCCATCGCTTCGATGGTGGTGCGCATCACGTTGTTGTAGACGTCCTGCGCGGTCAGCGACCAGCCCGAGGTCTGGCAGTGCGTGCGCAGGCTCAGCGATTTCGGATCCTTCGGATTGAACTGCGTCAGCAGCTTGGCCCACAACAGGCGTGCCGCGCGCAGTTTTGCGACCTCCATGAAGAAGTTCATGCCGACCGCCCAGAAGAACGACAGCCTTGGTGCGAAGCGATCGACGTCGATGCCGGCAGCCATGCCGGCGCGCAGATATTCAACGCCGTCGGCCAGCGTATAAGCGAGCTCCAGATCCTGCGTCGCGCCGGCTTCCTGCATGTGATAGCCGGAGATCGAGATCGAATTGTACTTCGGCATTCTTTGCGAGGTATAGGCAAAAATGTCCGAGATGATCCGCATCGAAGGCGTCGGCGGATAGATGTAGGTGTTGCGCACCATGAACTCTTTCAGAATGTCATTCTGAATCGTCCCGGTCAGCTTCTCCGGCGGCACGCCCTGTTCTTCGGCGGCGGCGACGAACAGCGCCAGGATCGGCAGCACCGCGCCGTTCATGGTCATCGACACGCTCATCTGGTCGAGCGGAATACCGGAGAACAACGTGCGCATGTCGTAGATACTGTCGATCGCGACGCCGGCCATGCCGACGTCGCCGGACACCCGCGGATGATCGCTGTCATAGCCGCGATGGGTGGCGAGGTCGAAGGCGACCGACAGGCCCTTCTGGCCGGCGGCGAGGTTGCGGCGATAGAAGGCGTTGGAATCTTCCGCGGTGGAGAACCCGGCATATTGCCGGATCGTCCAGGGCTGGTTGACATACATGGTCGGGTAGGGGCCGCGCAGGAACGGCGCGATGCCCGGCCAGGTCTGAAGGAAATCGATGCCTTCGACGTCGGCCTCGGAATAGCCGGGCTTCACCAGAATGCCTTCGGGCGTCAGCCAAGGTTCGCCGCGCGACGGCCCGCCAGATGCGGCGGAGGTCGCGAAGGCGATGTCGGCGAAGTCAGGGATCTTGCTCATGTCATTGGCCTTTGCCGTCATGGCCGGGTTTGTCCCGGCCATCCACGCCTTGCTGCACGAAGAACGTGGATGCCCGGGACGTCAGTTGCGAAGCTTCGCTTCGCGCCTTCGCCCGGGCATGACGTGGTGTGGTTTGCGCTTCAGTCATCAATCATGATCCGGATGCTGATAGCTGAACACTTCCGCCAGTTTCTCTGGACCATAGTTCTGCATCGTGGTCTTGCTCGGCAAATTCGCCACGGTACACACCCAGCCGAGCCGGGACTCGGTGCCGAACTGCAGTGTCGGCACCATGCGGTCGGGCCGGTCGAAGGCGCCGGTCATGATCTCGATCTTGGAGCCGCCGATCTCGCGAAAGCTCAGCGGCGTGCCGCAAGCCGCGCAAAAATCGCGCTCCCCGATCGACGAGGACTTGAACGCCGAAGGCTGGCCGCGCGTCCAGGCAAAATGCTCGTTCGGGATATCGGCCAATGAGGCGAACGGTGCGCCGGAGGCTTTCTGGCACATCCTGCAATGGCAGATGCTGACGCGGGTCGGCGCCGCGGTCAGCGCAAAGCGGATTGCGCCGCATTGGCAGCCGCCGGTCAAAACGGGTTTGCTCGCCGTTGCCATCCGTCACTCCATCAGGCCGTAGGCCGCCACCAGCATCGCCAGCGCATCGCCGCCGGCAAAGATGAAATCCTTCACGCCCGCCTGGCGCAAGGCCGTCTCTAGCTCGCCCGGCTTGCCTGCCAGGTAGATATGCTTCGCGCCGGCGGTCTGCAGCGCCTTGGCCGCTGCCGTGGCGTGGGCGGGGTAGAGCTTGTCCGACGAGCACAGGCACGCCAACGCTGCGCCGGATGCCTTAAAGGCCTCGGCGAGAGCAGCGGGCTCAACGAAGCCCTCGGTATCGACGGCCTCGATGCCGCCGGTCTCGAAGAAGCTTTTGGCAAATGTCGCGCGCGCGGTGAAGTCGGCGGCGGTGCCGAGATTGGCCAGGAACACTTTGGGTCGCGCGCCCTGGCGGGCCAGGATGTGGTCCGACTTGTCGCGCAAGGCCTCGAACGGCGTCGCCAGCCGGATCGGCGCCAGCGCGTTGAACTTGATCTTGTCCTTGCCGTAGGGCTTGGCGGGGACCGCCTTGACTTTCAACACGGTGGCACGAGGCTCGTGCAGGTTGGGGAATTCGCTGGCGCCGGTCAGCACCTCGCGGCGCCGCGCGATGCTGGCCTGACGCGCCGCCCGGGTTGCCGACACCTTGGGCTGCAGCACGTTGTTGCCGAGCGCATAGAAGGCGCCGCCGGCCTTCTCGATGTCCTGGAACAGCGCCCAGGCGGCATTGCACAATTCCTGCGTCAGCGCCTCGATGCCCCCAGCGCCGGCGGCGGGATCGGAAACTTTGGCCAGACTGGATTCTTCCAGCAGCACCAGTTGGGTGTTGCGGGCGGCGCGGCGGGCAAACGCATCGGGCAGGCCGAGCGCCAGGGTGTGCGGCAGCACACAGATCGAATTGGCGCTGCCGAGTCCGGCGGAGAACGTTGCCACCGTGGCGCGCAGCAGGTTCACATAAGGATCGCGCTGGGTCAGCATCCGCCACGCGGTGTCGGCGGCGATGAACAATGGCTTGGGCGTCAGGCCGCAACTTTCCTCGATGCGCGCCCACAACAGCCGCAGCGCGCGAAACTTCGCCAGCGTCAGGAACTGGTCGGCGTCGGCGGAAAGCCGCGCATAGATCATGCCGCGCGCGATCTCGACCGGCACGCTGGCGTCTTCCAGCGCGCGCAGATAAGACACCGCGACACCGAGCACCCAGGCCAGTTCCTGCACCTCGGAGCCGCCGGCATCGTGGATGATGCGGCCATCGGCGACCGCGAACGGGCCCTTGAAGCCCTGCGACGCCAGTTTCTTGATGGCCTCGGTGACGGCGGGCGCCATTTCCCACCAGTTATAGGCGCTCTGGCCCCACACCGCGGTAGCGCCGATCGGGTCATAGCCGAACCGGATCTCGCACTTGGCGGGATCGATCTCGCGGCGCTTGATGTACTCGGCGAGATGTGTCGCGGCCATCCGGGATTGCGGCCCGGCATGCAATTCCAGCGCGATGCCGGCGTCGATGAAGATGCCATCGAGCACCTTGTCGATGGTCTCGGCGGTGGCTTCCAGGCCGAAGCCGCGCGCGCCGTTGGCGCCGGCGAACACCAACGCCAGGCCGGTGGCGCCGTTTTCGAGATCGTGCAGCGCCTGCGCATTGGCTTTCGCCGCGTCGGGATGGTCGATCCGCTGCATGATCTGCCACGGCGCCCCGGCCGCGCGGCCGGCGACCGGCGCGGCGTCGCGGGCGCGTTCGTAGATCGGCTGGATCTTGATGCCGTCATAGGTCTTGCTGACCAGCTTTTCGAATGGCGCGCCTTTCAGCACGCCATCGACCAGCTTGCGCCAGTCGTCTTGGCTCGCGGGCGCAAAATCGGCGGCCAGCCGCAGGTCGTCCATCGCAGTCGGCATTGAAAAACGTCACTCCCGGGCATTGCTTCGTTGTTCCCCGGAAAATGCCACGTAGCGCCGGGGAAGCCAATGGGGGGTGGGACATGGCGGACGCGACAGCGCGGGTATGCCATGTGGCGTTTCGGCCTCTCCCCGTCGTCCCCGCGCAGGCGGGGACCCATACCCGCCGAAGTCTCGGCTGGCACTCGGCAGCCGCCGCGTTTCAATTTCGAGGACTGAGGTTATGGATCCCCGCCTGCGCGGGGACGACGTGGAGAGGCCGGGAATTAATCGAGATCCGGCAGCTTGCGAATTCCCTCGGTCGATAGCCCCTTCAACGCCTCACTTGCCGTCTTGCCGGCGATCACCCGGTCCGGGGCGATCTCGGCCAGCGGCACCATCACGAAGGCGCGCTCGAAGGCGCGGGGGTGCGGCAGCATCAGTTCCGGCTTGGCGATTGTCACGTCGTCATAGGCGATGATGTCGAGGTCGAGCGAGCGCGGCCCCCACTGGATCTCGTTGGCACGGTTGCGGCCGAATTTCTGCTCGATCCGGTGCAGCGTGAACAGCAGCGCGTGCGGATCGAGGTCGGTGTCGATCTCGATCACGGCGTTGACGTAGTCGTGCTGCGGGACGCCGCCGACCGGCGGGGTGGCGTAATCCGACGAGCGCGCGATCAGGGCTGCCTGGGTCATGCCGCAGACGTTGGAGATTGCCTTGCGAAAGGTGTCGCGGACATCGCCGACATTGCCGCCGAGCGAGATGATGACGCTGGCCATGGCCTACTTTCGCGAACGGACGAGGATCACGCCGACATCGTCGAAGATTGCGGCGATCGGCGCATGCGGCTTGTGCACGGTCACCTTGATGGTGCTGATCTTCGGGAACGCCGTCAGCACGGCTTCGGCGACCGCGCCCGCAGCGCGTTCGACGAGCTTGTAGTTGGCGTCCTTGAAGGCGGCAATCGCGGTCGCCACCACATTGGCATAGGATACGGTGTCGGCGAGGCGATCGCTGCGGGATGCTTCCGAAATGTCCGCAGTGAGTTCGAGATCGATCACGAAACGCTGGCCGACGTGGCCCTCGTGATCGAGGGCGCCATGGTGGGCGTGGACCGAAACGCCCTTGATGAAGATCGTGTCGCTCATTTTGTGTCCTCGATTGCCGCCATCACGCGCAGCGCCTGCACGGTTTCCGCCACGTCATGGGCGCGGATGATGGTCGCGCCGCGCTGCATAGCCAGCAGATGCGCGGCCAACGATCCGCCGAGCCGTTGCTGCGGCTCGGACGGCACGATGGTGCTGATGAATTTCTTGCGGGAGGCGCCGACCAGAATCGGCAGGCCGAAGCCGCGCAGCTCGTGCAAGCGCGCGAGCGCGATCATGCTCTGCTGCGGCGTCTTGCCGAAGCCGATGCCGGGATCGAGTACGAGGTGGCTGTCGGCAATGCCGGCTTTTGCGGCAATCGTCAGCGTGTGCGCGAAAAATGCCTTGATGTCCTCGACGATATCGATGGCTGGATCGACGTCGTCGCGGTTGTGCATGACGACGACCGGCACGTCGTGTTCCGCGATCACGCGCGCCATGTCGGGATCGCGCTGCAGGCCCCAGACGTCGTTGACGATGGTGACGCCGGCTTTCAACGCCCGGGCCACGACATCGGCCTTCATGCTGTCGATAGAGACCGGCGTCCCCAATGCCACCAGGTTGGCTAGCACGGGTGCGAGGCGCTGCCATTCCTCGTCGGCGGTGATCGGCTTTGAGCCGTAGGGCCGGGTGGATTCCGCGCCGATGTCGATGATGTCGGCGCCGTCGGCGATCATCCGCCGGGCCTGCGCCAGCGCGCGTTCCGGCGCATCGAATTTCCCACCGTCCGAGAACGAGTCCGGCGTGACGTTGAGAATGCCCATCACCGCGGGGTAGGGCCGCGCCAGCATCGCGGCCAGCACCGGATGGTGCGCCATCGTGGCCGCAGCGGGGGAGGAAGGGCTTGCGCTCATGGCGTCGCTTTGCGCGACGGGGGGAGGGGAGTCAAGACGCTCCATCTTGCCCCGGACGCGACGCAATACGAAGTATTGCTGCGCAGAGCCTGGGCTGCGCCGCGTCCGGGACAAATGTCCCTCAATACGTGATTTTCAGCGGCAGTTTTCGCGCCTGTTCGATCAACTGCCCGACGGATTTTTCCGAGGGCAACACCTGCACCAGCTTGCGCTTGTCGTTGGCGTCCTTCATCGCTTGCGCCAGGCGGGCCGGGTTGCGGTGGGTGAGTTCGCGGACGGTGTTGACGCCGGAGGCGCGCAGCAGTTCGGCCTTGGCCTTGCCCATGCCGGGGATGCGGAGGTAATCGGCGAGGTTGGCCCATTCCAGCAGTTGCTGCTCGCTGAAGCCGGTCTTGGCGGCGAGTTCCTTGCGGCCCTTGGCGGTCTGCGCGGCCTCGAGCAGGCTCTCCATGGTGCGGATGCCCGATTTTTTCAGTTTGGTCGCGGCGAAGGCCGTGAGGCCGTCAATCTTGGAAATGGGATATGTCATGATACTCGAACGTATGAAGGTGCTTGACGCGTAAGCGAACAGGCTTTCGTGGTGCTGACGTAACAGACGGTCAGGCGAACTGGCTCAGGCCGGGAGTGCCGGCGATGATCTTGTCCATATCATCGGAGCCGATCTTCGTGCGGCCAAACTTGAACAGTTCGCGCGCCACGCTCTGGATTTCGCCCATGCCGAGGCCGAGCCCCATCAGCTTGGAGCCCAGCGCCATCAAACCGCCGCCCATGAAGCTGGCAAGCCCACCGCCGGTGTTGGAAGATGCGATAGCCGCCTCGGCGCCCGGGATGTTTTCGATCAGTGCGCTGACCGGCTCGGCCGGTCCTTCATTGCGCAAAAATCCCAGTATGATGCCGATGGTCTTTTCAGCCACGGCCTTGTCAATGCCGACCTTGGAGGTCAGCAGTTCAACCAATTCGTCCATAACGCCCCGCCTCTAACCGGTTAAACGCCGGCGCCCTTGTTGAAAAATTATCTTGAGCCGCCGCGATTCGAATTACAAGCACGGCCGACCATCGACCGCACGATTCAGCCTCGATCGCGCGATGAGTGTTGCATCAATGCAATCGCAAACATGAAGTTTTGGTCAATTCTTCGCGGACGCGAGAACAGTTCAATGTTCGAGGTCGACGAAAGTTGCGCGCCGGTTGGCAGCGGTTTCACCGGCCCGGTTTCGAGCGCTTGGCATTTCAATCGCATTGCAAGATGCGCTAAGGTCAATCAACGACGATCAATTTCTGATGGCGCGAAGAGGCGATCCGATGCCGACCACCGAGATCAAGAGCGGAGATACCGACGACAGGATCTTCATCGGCAAGGGCGAACAGCCGGCCTGGCTGACGCTTCCGCTCGCCAATCGCCACGGCCTCGTCACCGGCGCAACGGGGACGGGCAAGACGGTTTCGCTGCAGGTGATGGCGGAAGGCTTTGCGCGCGCCGGCGTTCCGGTGTTCGCTGCCGATATCAAGGGCGATCTGTCGGGCATCGCGGAGCTGGGCGAAGCCAAGGACTTTATCCTGAAGCGCGCCCAGGACATGAACCTGACGTTCCAGCCCGACCAGTTTTCGACGATCTTCTGGGATGTGTTCGGCGAGCAGGGCCATCCGGTGCGCGCCACGGTCTCGGAAATGGGCCCGCTGCTGCTGAGCCGGATGATGGACCTCAACGACGTCCAGGAAGGCGTGCTGAACATCGCATTCCGCGTCGCCGACGAGCAGGGCCTGCTGCTGATGGACATGAAGGACCTGCGCGCGATCCTGTCCCATGTGGCTGAACACGCATCCGAACTGACCACGCAATACGGCAACGTCTCCAAGCAGACCATCGGCACCATCCAGCGCCAACTGCTGGTGCTGGAAAATCAGGGCGCCGACAAGTTCTTCGGCGAGCCGGCGCTGCAGCTGAAGGATTTCATGCGCACCGACCGCGACGGCCGCGGCCTGATCAACATTCTGGTCGCCGACAGACTGATGCAGAGCCCGCAGCTGTACGCCACCTTCCTGTTGTGGATGCTGTCGGAACTGTTCGAGGAACTCCCCGAGGCCGGCGATCCGCCGAAGCCGAAGCTGGTGTTCTTCTTCGACGAGGCGCATCTGCTGTTCAACGACGCGCCAAAGGCGCTGATGGACAAGATCGAACAGGTGGTGCGGCTGATCCGTTCCAAGGGCGTCGGCGTCTACTTCGTCACGCAAAATCCGATCGACGTGCCCGACAAGGTGCTGGCGCAGCTCGGCAACCGCGTGCAGCACGCACTGCGCGCCTTCACGCCGCGCGACCAGAAGGCGGTCGCCGCCGCGGCGCAGACCTTCCGCGCCAATCCGAAGCTGGACACCGCCGAGGTCATCACCCAGCTCGGCAAGGGCGAGGCGCTGGTCTCGTTCCTCGAAGGCAACGGCACCCCGGCGATGGTGGAGCGCGTGATGGTGCGCCCGCCGACGGCGCGGATCGGGCCGGTGACGCCGGAAGAGCGCAAGGCGATCATGGCCGCGAGCCCCGTGAAGGGCAAATACGACGCCACCGTCGATTCCGAATCCGCCTATGAAATGCTGCAGAAGCGCGTCGCCGGCACCGCGGCCACGGCGGATGCGCCCGGCGGTGGCGGATGGCTGGGACAGCTCGGCGGGATCGTCGGCAGCATCTTCGGCAGCGGCGTTTCACGTGGAAAATTATCGACCGGGCAGGTGATCGCCCGCAACGTCGCGCGCTCGGTCAGCAACAAGGTCGTCGGCGGCATCGTTGCCAGCGTCGGCAAGTCGGTGGGCGGCCAACTCGGCAGCTCGATCGGCCGCGAGATCGTCCGCGGCGCGCTGGGCGGGATATTGAAGCGATAGGATAGCCATCTGCGCACGCTTGTCCCGGACGCGATGCAGCGTGGAACACTGCGTATTGCATCGCGTCCGCGGCAAGATGCTGCGCGTCATGCCCGTGACGCTTTCGCCCGCTCCGGTATCTCGCAAGCGCTCCTCTCGGCGCGCGCTAGCTAGAAGGTCGCCGATGACCTCATCGCCCACTTCAACGAGGTATTCCAGCTATCCCTGGTTCGCGGGCCGCTGTCGAACACGGTGATGCCGCGGCTTTTGATCGACGCCGAGACGTCCTTTTCGGTTGCCCTTCCCGTTGCCACGAGCTCCTCCATCTTGAATTCGTCGACGACGAACGGTTTGCCGGCAGCGCGGCAGATGACTTTGTTCGAGCAGGCGACGTCTCCGATCATCGCGGCGACGACCGCAATCTCTTGCAGAGAGGCACGCTCCGCGTCTTGGACCGTCGATCTGAAATGCGGGCTCAGGATCAGCAGCGCGGTCTCCTGACGGTCTGCCATCAGCAGCCGAAGCGCCAGGGCTGCCGTCATCAGATGGCGTGTCTTGGCCGCGCCGATGCGTTGGCCGAGCCATGACTTCTCAATCCTGGCGAATGTCACGCCGATACCAATACCCAAGGCGAGTATCAGATCGAATTCCGCGTTTCCGCTCACGCCGTGGCCGAACCACTGCATGATACAGGCGAAAAGGCCAAACCCGATGTGTAGAGTGGTGAAGCGGGCTGCGCGTGAGGCGGGATTGTAAAGCGCCCATCCGGCCCAGATGACCAGCGCGAGCGCCGACCATTGAAGGTGGCCGACGTTGGTCAGCAGATTTGCCCAGGCGTAGTGGCGGTTCGCAAGCATATTCCAGATAAAATCGCTGCCGAAAGATGCGACGCAGATCCCGAGGCCAGTCAGGCAGGCCAGGCCGCTGAACAAGATCGGGAAGACAGCCTGGCGGCCGGTATTGATCGCGAGCCAAGTGACCGCGGTCATGGGGATGGCCAACAGGTTGTGTTTCCAGAATCCGCCGACGACCATCAACAGCAGCGGCAGGTAACTCGACTTGCCGGCCCGGTCTCGCGCCAGAAACCAGACCAGGGCGGCTCCCATGATCGCTTCGCCGGCGAGCTGAGGATCGTTGACTCCGATGTAGGCGGTGGAGTTGCGGGCCATGATGGCGACGTACCACGTTGCGCCGACGAGGCCGCCGACAGGGCTACCGACCAATATTCTGACCGCATAGAAGATTTCGACGGCGACGCAGAGCAGGGCCACGATCGACACGGCACGGCCGACGAACAGATTGTCGCCGAATACCTTGCCCAGTGCCCCCACGACGTAGAAGGAAAGCGGCGGATAGTTATTCGCCGTCAGCGCATCGATGGTCGGATACAGCGGACGGCCTTGGGCTGCCGCGTCCTGAAGATAGGCATTCCAGCCTTCCGTGGGCCAGATTTCCAGCAGGAGTTGCGCGCGCCAGATAGGCCACGCCAAAAAGTACAGCGCGAGGACGGCCAACATGATCCATGGCCAGTGACGGCGTAGCAAGTCGCTGGACATGGGGGAGGGGCCGATCGGTGGCTGTGGGTGCTCACACCGTAGGGGGCGCAGCACGGAACTACAAGTTGCTGAACGTTTCTGCGGCTGCTTTCGTAGCCCCGGGAGAAGTCAGCCTGCCGCGTCGCAACGTGGCGACGCATTCGCGTGGCCGTTGGCTTCATCCGGCTACCGGTCTGCGGGTTTGCAGGGCGGGCTTTGTCTGCTACCCACCCGAACCGGCGGCGCATGGGCTGCTGCCGCCATCTGCAGGACTGCGAATTGACTCAGAATGACGGCCAGATGCCGGTATTGCGATGGCCGTCCCTGCGGCAGCCGCTGGACGTGCTGTTCCTGCTAACCTGCCTGTTGCTGACGGCGGACGTGCTGGTCCCGGAAATCTTCGGGCACGGCAAGACCAAGGATTATTCGCTGTGGTATTGGGCCGGGCAGCAGGTGCTGCATGGCAATGATCTCTATACCCGCATGACCAATGGTGCGCTGGATTTCATCTATCCGCCGCTGCCGGCCGTCCTGCTGGCGATCCCAAGCTGGTTCGGCAAGATTCCGCTCTATCTCGCGCTCTCGATCTTGAACTCCGCGGCATGGGCGATCACCAGCCAGCTGTCCAATGCGATGACCGGTTCGGAAAAAATTCCCGCGCCGTGGCTGGCGGCGCTACCGGGCTTCGCCACCATCACCTTCGTGTTCGACATGTACGATCTCGGCCAGCCCAACCTGGTGCTGCTGGCGATGATGCTGCTCGGCTTCTGGTTCATGCAGAAGGACCGGCCATGGCTGGGCGGCAGCATGTTCGCGCTGGCCACCGCGATCAAGGTGTTTCCGGTGGCGGTGCTGCCCTATCTGCTATGGCGGCGGCGCTGGGCGGCGTCCGCCAGCATGATCGCCTGCACGCTGCTGCTATTGTACGTGATACCGGCACCGGTGCGCGGTTTCGAACGCAACGCCGCGGAGCTCAAGACCTGGTTCTCCGCAATGGTCGGCTCCAGCTCGGAGAAGGGCTTCGGCCAGCGTGACGAGCAGAACTGGTCGTGGGTCAATCAGTCCGTGATCGCGGTGACGCATCGGCTGGTGCGGCCGATCAACTATTTTCTCGACGATCCCAAGCACGCGCCCGAATACATGAACGTCATCGACGTTCCCTACAAGACCGCGAACTGGATCGTGCTGGCGGTATCCGGCCTGATCGGGCTCGGCTTCATCCTCGTGATCCCGGCCTATGCGAAAATGACGCCGCGCTCGACCGCCGAGGAGCTCGGCATCCTGTTCTGCCTGATGACGGTGGCGTCGCCGCTGGCCCGGCAATATTACTTCATGTGGCTGTTTTTGCCGCTGACGGTGCTGATGCATCGCGCGGCATTTGACGACCGACCCAGGGTGCGCACGGGGACGTGGACGTTGCTGGGAGTCATCGGCATCTTGATGGCGCTGTCGTTGCCGGTGTTCCCCGCCATGCTGCAAGCGTGGGGCAATAACCTCCTGGCCACCGCGCTGCTTGCCGGCGGCCTGATCTGGCATATGCACCACGCGCCGCGACTGGTAGATTCTGCCGCGATTGAGTAGACCTCGTAGGGTGGGCAAAGGCGCCTTGCGCCGTGCCCACGCGTTCCCGAGCATGATGAAAGACGTGGGCACGCTTCGCTTTGCCCACCCTGCGACTAGATCCCAAGGAAATCCGCCATGTCGAATGCACAACTTCAGTCCGTTCTCGACCGTGTCGATGCCGATTTCGATTCGAGCCTGGAGCGGCTGTTCGCGCTGCTGCGGATCAAGTCAATCTCCGCCGATCCGGCTTTTGCCGATGACTGTAAGGCTGCGGCGAAACATCTCGCCAGCGATATCGAGTCGCTGGGCTTCAACACCGAAGTGCGGCCCACCGCCGGGCATCCGGCGATCGTTGCCACCGCCCGCGGCAACACCGGCAAGCGGCCACATGTGCTGTTCTACGGCCACTACGATGTGCAACCGGTCGATCCGCTGAATCTCTGGCATCGCCCGCCGTTCGAGCCGGTGGTGACCAAACATGCCGACGGGCGCGACATCATCGTCGCGCGCGGGGCGCAGGACGACAAGGGCCAGCTCTCCACCTTCGTTGAAGCCTGCCGCGCCTGGGTCAATGTCACCGGCGCGCTGCCGATCGATCTCACCATCTGCATCGAGGGCGAGGAGGAGGTCGGTTCGAAGAATTTCGTGCCGTTCTTGGAGGCCAACAAGAAGGATCTTGCGGCGGATTTCGCCGTCGTCTGCGACACCGGCATGTGGGATTCCAACACGCCGGCGATCACCACCGCATTGCGCGGCTTGGTCTATGAGGAAGTGAAGATCACCGCGGCCAACCGCGACCTGCATTCCGGCATCTATGGCGGCGGCGCGCAGAATCCGATCCGGGTGCTGACGAAGATTCTCGGCGGGCTGCACGACGACAACGGCCGCATCACCATTCCCGGCTACTACGATGGCGTAAAGGACCTGCCGCCCGAGATTTTGGCGCAGTGGAAGAAGCTCGGCCTCACCGCGGAGACGTTCTTGAAGCCGATCGGGCTGTCGATCCCGGCGGGCGAGAAGGATCGCGAACTGATCGAGCAGATCTCGTCGCGGCCGACCTGCGATATCAACGGCATTGTCGGCGGCTACACCGGCGAGGGCTCCAAGACCGTGATCGCCTCGCATGCCTCGGCCAAGGTTTCGTTCCGCATCGTCGAGGGCCAGGACCCCCTCAAGGTGCGCGACGCGTTTCGCGCCTACGTCACCGCGCGGCTGCCCGGCGACTGTACCGCGGAGTTCCTCGATCACTCCAATGCGCCGGCAATCGCGCTCGACTGGAACATGAAGCCGCTGGCGGCGGCGAAGCAGGCATTGACCGACGAGTGGGGCAAGGAAGCGCTGCTGATCGCGTCCGGCGCCTCGATTCCGATCGTCGCCGATTTCAAGCGAACGCTCGGCCTCGACACCGTGCTGGTCGGCTTTGGCCTCGACGACGACAACATCCATTCGCCGAACGAGAAGTACGACCTGAAGAGTTTTCACAAGGGCATCCGGTCATGGGCGCGGATTCTCGCGGCGTTCGCGGAGGCGAAGAAGTGAGGCTGTCATTCCGGGGCGCGAGGGCGCAGCCCGAGCGAACCCGGAATCCGGAACTGTTTTGAACATCTCGGGATTCCGGGTTCGCGTGCGGCTGACGCCGCCCGCGCCCCGGAATGACAAGACAAAAAAACGCCGTCCGGAATTGGACGGCGTTTTGATTCAGTGCAGAGGTCTTGTGACCTCTTTATAGCTGAAAACTCAGGTCTTGTAAGAGGGATCCAGCCGGTCGAGTTTGCGGAGCAGCGGCGGCCATACCAGCTTGATGGAGCGCAGTTCGGAGCGCTCCGGGTTGGAGACCAGCTCGGCGTTCTTGTCGATCACGATCTGGTCTACCGGATAGGCGGTGGGGCCGAGCATGCGGGTGCGCACCTGCATGGTGCAGGACCGCTCGAGGTGGAACATGCGTTCGAACGCCGAGGCGACCGTCTGGCCGACCGTCAGCGTGCCGTGGTTGCGCAACAGCATGAAGAACTTGTCGCCGAGGTCCTTCTGCAGCCGCGGGCGTTCGTCATGGTCCAGCGCGACGCCTTCATAGTCGTGGTAAGCGAGATGCGGCACGACGAGCTGGGCGGTCTGGTTCAGCGGCTGCAGGCCTTCTAGGCAGGAGGCCACGGCGGTGCCGTCCGGCGTATGCAGATGCATCACGCAGCCGGCGTCTTCGCGGACCTCGTGGATCGCCGAATGGATGGTGAAGCCGGCGGGGTTGATGCTGTATTCGCTCTCGCTGAGCTGGTTGCCGTGCAAATCGACCTTGACCAGGCTGGAGGCGGTGATCTCGTCGAACATCAGCCCGTAGGGATTGATCAGGAAGTGATGGTCGGGGCCGGGCACCCGGGCCGAAATGTGAGTATCGACCAGATCGTCCCAGCCGTAATGCGCCACCAGGCGATAGGCGGCGGCGAGGTTGACGCGCTGGGCCCATTCGGCCTCGGTCATCTCGGACGGCACTTCCTTGAGGCGTGCTTCGGCTGGCGACATGGGTATCTCCCGGTTGCAATGCTTGTTGCGTTCTGGGTGCAGCCTAGTCCTGCGCCGGGCCACCAAGCAAGCACGCGGATTTGCGCGGCAGTCATGCTTTGACGCTAGCGGAACGGCGTATCGGCGCGTTCGGCCGACAAGTCCTGTTCCGGCGCAGAACGATTTTCTATAACTTACCGGCCGCGCGCGTCGCTTACGGCGCCGGTATCTCCAGCAGGCTCGAAATGCTGCTGCCGCGGATGTCGTAGACGCGGGCGAACACGACGTCGTCGCGCTTGATCTCGGCGATGACCGGGGCGGTGAGGCCCTTGCAATAGAATTCGCCAAGCGTCATGGCGAAGTCGGCGGCGTGGCTGTCCCAGCCGATGGTGAAGTCCGGACCGAGCGCCACCTGCGCCGGACGTTGCGGACCGCATACCGCGACCTTCCACTTGCGGCCGACCGGCGGGCTTTCCTGGCGTTCGGTGATCTGCTCCTTCAGCGCGTCCGAGGCCTGCTTCAGCGCGAGACCCCAATAGTCCAGCATGAACAGCGCGTCGGCCTGGCGCACAGTGCCGGCGATGTAGTTGAAGTGGGTGTATTGATAGGGATGCAGCCGGATCATCTCGGCCAGCGGCAGCATCAGTCCGAACGAGAACACGGCGACCGCCGCGGCCTGGGAGCCCCGATGGTTGACGCGCAACCAGTCCATGCCCCACGCGAAGGCCGCGCCAGCCAACACCGTCATCGGCGGAATCACGAAGATGAAATGCCGGATGCCGTTGTAGAGCGCGGGACGCTTCACCATCGCGATCAGCAGCGGCAGCGTTGCGGCCATGGTCAACATCAGCAGGATCGTCTTGCGGCGCGGCGACACGCTGTCGCGTGACAGCGACATGATGGTGATGACCACGCCACCGAGAGTCAGGAACAGCAGCACTTCCGGCAGTTGCAGTGCGAACAGCGTCGGCAGATACGACCACGGCATGTCCGGCACCGAGATCATCGCGCCGTCAAACATTTCCTTCCACGGCTTTTCGAAGAAAGCCGAGAAATAGCTGAGCGCGTGAATCGGATTGCCGGGCTCGAGGATCGACCACGGCCAGATCAGGCCCATCACCAGGTAGCCGAAGACGAGGCCGGGCAGCAGCACGTAGACCACATGGAGAAAGCGATGCGCGGCTTCGCGCCAGCCTTGGTTGCGCACTTCCTCGAGCAGCAGCGGGATGAATCCGATCAGCGCGTAGACCAGCGCCAGCCCGCCGAGAATGCGCGAACCGATCGAGACGCCGGCGCCGAGGCCGACGATCAGGATCGTGCGCGGCGACGGCTTCGGATATTCCTCCGCCAGCCGGACAAGGCCGAGCATCAGGATGATCATCGCAACCGCGAACGGCGCGTCCTTCGGGTTCATGAACATGTGGCCGTAGAACGTCGGGCACAGCGCCAGCAGCAGCAGCGTGGCAAGGCCGCCCGCGGCGCCGCCGACGCGGCGGCCGAGTCGCCAGGTGACGGCGAGGCCGACCACGCCGACCACGGCGCCGAGCAGCCGGCGGGTCTCGAACAGTTCCAGCGGAATGATTTTGTGTAGCAGCGCCGCGGCCATGTCAAAGCCGCCGCCATACATGTAGAGGTTGGCGAACGACAGCGCGCCGAGATCCTTGAAGCCGGAGCCGTACATCTTCAGCAACAGATCGGCATATTCAGCGTGGGTGTAATCGTCCCAGCCGAGGCCATAATCGCGGAAGGTGAAGCTCGCGACGATGCTGACCACCACCAGCGTCAGGATGGCGAGGTCGTCGCAAGTCCGTTCCACCGATCGCCGTAGCGGCGTCTCGAGGGCAGAAGTCGTAATGGATGACATGATTGTTGGTAACCCGGTGTCCCCAGTGGCTCAGCTTAACCGCTCTTTGAGCCTCGTTTCCCCGGCATCGATATAGCGCACTTTCCCTTATCAAGTAATTGGGAAATGTGGCCAATCTTCATAGTGCGCCGCACCAATCGGGACAAGGTAGAATATTTGCTCGCCAAGCGTGCAGCCTGCCACTTGGGCCGCGCCTGGAACATACCCTGCCATATTTGAATGGTTGCTGAACATGAGCGGAGTTTGAGCGATGTTTTGCGTTTTCAGAAGTTGTGAATCCAGCTTTGCGAGTTGGTGAAGTGCGACTTTAGACGCTATTGTGACACCGGCGACGAGACATGCTCGGACGCCGTCCGGGAGTTTCACGACGATGACTTTGCTGCTGGCTGCCGGGATCGCGGTTATCCTTGCTGGTATTCTCGCAATCGGTTTCGGTATTCCGGTCAAGGAATTCGGCTTCGGCAATACGCTGATTCTGACCGGTACAATCGGAGCGTGCACCGGCCTGATCATGATCAGCCTGGCGATTGTGGTTCGCGAAGTGAAGAAACTCGCACCGCAGCAAGAGGAGGTAGAACCGGAAGCGGCCGCCCGCCTTCCAAAACGCGAGTTGCAGTTTCCGGCACCCGGCGAAGATGGCTCTGGCGACGAGCAGTCAGCGGAATCCAGTGGACCGTTGTTCAGCCGCGATCTGCCCGCAGCGGCGCGGGGCACCGAGGGTGGATCACTGCCGCCACGGCAGGAAGAGGCGGCACGCGCGCGGGGTGGCATTGCCGCTGCTCCACCGCCAGAGCCGGAAGAACCGAAGCGACGCAATCTGCTGTTCTCGTCCACCCGCCGCGAGCGTGAACGCGCCGAGGCCGCAGCCGCAGAGAAGCAGTCCGCCGTGGAGAGCGCCACGCCGACGCCGCCGAAGAGTTTTGAGGACGCCTGGCCGAACAACGAGCGGCCACGCGCCGAAGGGTTTCGCCGCGCCGCCCGGGCGCCATCGACCTTCACCGAGGGCGCGCCGGACGAGCAACTGATTCCGGAGCGTTACGAGCCGCCGTCGCCGCCGCCGAAGGAAGAAGCCGCCGCGGTGACCGTCCTGAAATCCGGCGTGGTCGATGGCATGGCCTATTCGCTGTATTCCGATGGCTCGATCGAGGCGCAGATGCCCGAAGGCATGATGCGCTTCGCCTCGATCGATGAACTGCGCGAGCACCTCGACCAGCGCGGGTAAGCGGGCAGGGCTCGCGGCCCGCGTTTTCTCATTCCCCGCGAAGCGAAGTTTCGCCAGGTAATCGTCAAGTAAATCGCTCCGTTCCGCGAGAAGATGCAGGCCATGACCGATACGCCGAAAAGCTTGATCGACCTCACGGCGAGCATCGTGTCAGCCTATGTCGGGCACAACCCGACCCCGGCGGCAGAGCTGCCGGCGCTGATCAGCCAGGTCCACGCGGCGCTGCTGCGTGTTTCCAGCGGTCGGCCGGAGGTCGCTGCCGAGCCATCGAAACCCGCGGTGTCGCTGAAGAAGTCGATGACCGCCGATTATCTGGTCTGCCTGGAGGACGGCAAGCGCTTCAAGTCGCTGAAGCGGCATCTGCGGACGCAGTACAGCATGACCCCTGAGCAGTACCGCGAGAAGTGGGGACTGCCGGCCGACTATCCGATGGTGGCGCCGAATTATGCGGTGGCGCGCTCGCAACTCGCCAAGAAGATGGGCCTTGGCCAGCAGCGCCGGCGGCGCAAATAACGGGTTCCATTCCGGGGAACCAACATGGAACAAAGCGGCGACGGAAAGCGGCTGGGGACGAATTGACGGCACGCGATGCGCGCGTTCAAAACTAGGAATAATATCTAAAAAGGACTTGTGTCCTCATTTGGCGTGTGCGACCATAATCCTAACTGGAGGTCGCCCGCATGAAAGCTTCCCGCAAGCCGCGTTATTCCGAAGGCGTCGATGCGCACCGCGCCAAGCATTTGTCGCTGGACACGCGCACCATTCTCACCGACGACGGCGCGACCGCCGTGCTGGTCAACGACAGCGAAAGCCCGCTGGCGTGGCTGGCGCGGCACAAGGGTCGTGATGGCCGCAGCATGATCAGCCCGCACCAGTTCATCGCTGGCGAAAAACTGCGCGCCGATTTCACCCGCGGCAACCTGGCGCCGCGCATGACCGCGAACTGGGCCGCGCCGACCGGCGGCCGTCCGCGCGGTTCCGGCAGCAGTCCGAGCGAGATGACCGACGCGATGGTGACGTCGCGGCAGCGCGTCGGACAGGCGATGGAGGCGTGCGGGCCGGATTTTCCGGCATCCTGATGGATGTCTGCTGCTTCCTGCGTGGGCTGGAAGATGTCGAGCGCGAACGCGGCTGGCCGGCGCGCTCCGCCAAGGTGGTGCTGCAGCTCGGGCTCGATCGGCTGGCGCGGCACTACGGTTTTGCCGCGGAGGTGCGGGGGCTGGCGGGGAAGGTCCGTATCTGGCTGGCGGAGGATGTGGCGTTCGAGAGTTAGGTTGCGCACAGTGCACTTACTAACCTCGCCCCGCTTGCGGGGAAGAGGTCGGAGCCTCGCTTTAGCGAGGCTCCGGGTGGGGGAGCCAGAGTTTCACTCGCAAGTGCCCCCCACCCCAGCCCTCTCCCCGCAAAAGCGGGGCGAGGGGGCGCGCCGCGGGTGCGCAGTCAACTACGTCGCCGTGGCCAGCGTTTCCGTGGCGTCCCTGCGGATGCGCTCGACCATGGCGCGCAGGCCGTTGGAGCGCTGCGGGGTGAGATGCTCCTTGAAGCCGAGTTCGTCGAACACCTGGATCGGATCGGTGTCTAGGATGTATTGCGGCGTGCGGCCGGACCACACCGCCAGCAGGATCGCGATCAGGCCGCGCACGATGTGGGCGTCACTGTCGCCGAGATAGGTCAGCACCGGCTCGCCGGCGTCGAAGCGCGCCACCTGGCGCGACAGCCAGACCTGGCTGGCGCAGCCGTTGACCTTGTTCGCAGCGGAGTGCTCGCCGTCCGGCATCGGCGCCAGCGTACGGCCCAGCTCGATGACGTACCGATAGCGGTCGTCCCAGTCTTCCAGCAGCTCGAAATTGTCTTTGATGTCGTCGATCGTGGTCATCGGGGCCCGCATGTCGTTGCAGGCCCTATATAGGGGCGGACGGCCCCGAAAGCGACCACCTTGGCGGCGAAGTTCCGCTTAGGGGGCGATGGCCGGCATATGCCATTCCGCGGCGAGATCGTCGGATGTCAGCGTGTCCGGCGGCGTGGCCGGTATTTCGCCCGGCTCCGAACCGTCGGCGCCGCCGATCGAACCGGTGTGATCCGGCTTCTTCTCGGTGATGATCTGGTAGATCTTCTTGGCGCCTTCCTTGGCGCGTTCGCCGATCGCGGTGGCGGCCTGGCCGCCGACTTCGCAGGCCGCCGGCTGGCGCTTGCAGAACTGGCTCATGTCGGACATCGCGGCACTCGCGGCCGACACCGCCTCGGAGGTGCCGATCTGCGGTCCCTTGTCCGATTCAGGTGTCTTGTCTCTCGGCAGCAGCACGAGCACCAGCCCGAGCCAGAATGCCATGCGAAGCAGGAAAAACATCGCGCAACCCCGTTGGTCTCTTCGAACTCCGTTGCGATTTGTCGCAATCTAGATCGAAGTTAGCAGCCGTCGATAAACTGCAAGTATTTGCGATGCGGTTAAATCGACGAAAATTCGCCGAAAAGGCGCATCAATCGATTCGGTGTAAATTTTTCATTGATGAACATCGCTGCGTTTCCGAAGCGCAAGCGCGCGTGCACCCTTTCGAAACCATATCGACGCGGCGCTTTAAACGTGTCGTTCACCATCACCGCCGATTGAAATCGCGAAAACCCCCGTAAAACAGCCTTCGCGCGTTGAGCCACGTGATCGGGCCGAGCGCTTTAGTGTTCGCTTAATTCGGCTCTGACACGGTGTGGCAACGATAAAGGAGGCGTTCCGGCGCGTCTGATTTGACGAGCAGGCCGTAGCGCGAAAGCCGTGACAGTATTGAACATCATCCGCGAATGTCTTGATGCCCTGCTGCATCCCTCGGCGCGCTACGATGCGCTGACGAGTGCGCGGCATCGCGCCTTCATGGCACCGCGGCTGCTCGGCAGCCTCGCGGCCCTCGCAGCATTCCCGGCGTATCTCGCCATGCGCGGCGCGCCGAATCCGCTGGAGGTCGCGGCGTTCGCCTGGCTGATCGCACCGATTCTATTGTCCTACTTCCTGTCGCGCACCGGCCGCTACGAGAGCGCGCAGATACTGTCGTCGATCGCGCTTGCGAGCCTGGTGATGGCGGTGGCGATCTCCACTGGTGGTATCGAATCCTTTGCCGCGATCTGGCTGGTGGTAGTCCCCCTGGAAGCCGCGCTGTCGGCGTCGCGTCGCGTCGTCGGCTTTGCATCCGCATTGGCCGTGGTCTGTGTCGCGATGCTGATCGGGATGACCGGTCTCGATCTGCTTCCGGCGGCTGACCCGGCTGCAAGTCGTGGCCTCTTCATGGCATTCGGCGTCGCGTCGGCGACGATTTATGCGGCGGGTCTCGCGTTCGGCGCGGAATCGCTGGCGCGCACCAGCGTCTCGCTGCTCTATGTCGAGGAAGACCGCTATCGCCTGCTGGCGCGCAACATGAGCGATGTGATTTCACGGCACCGCCGCAACGGCGCGGTGCAGTTCATCTCGCCGGCGGCGGAAGCGCTGGTCGGCGCGCCCGCGCAGCGGCTGCTCGGCCACGGCCTGTTCGACCGCGTCCATGTCGCCGATCGCCCAGCCTATCTTACGGCGTTGTCCGATGCGGCGCGCGGTGGCGAAGCCCGCAGCGTTGAATTCCGGCTGCGCCGCGATGTCGCGCGCAACGCCGATCGCATGCGGCCTGCAACGGCTGAATTCATCTGGGTCGAGATGCGCTGCCGGCCGATGGAGCAGGGTGCCGACAAGGCGCTGCCGGCGGATGCCGAACTGGAAGTCGTCGCCGTGCTGCGCGATGTCACCGACCGCAAGGTGCAGGAAGAAGCGCTGGCGCTGGCCCGTTCCGAGGCCGAACGCGCCGGCGAATCCAAGACGCGTTTCATGGCCACCATGAGCCACGAGCTGCGCACGCCGCTCAACGCCATCATCGGTTTCTCCGAGATGCTCGTGCAGGAAGACCTGCTGATGGTCAGCGCCGACAAGCGCAAGGAATACGCGCAGCTGATCAACGATTCCGGGCAGCATCTGCTGTCGGTGGTGAACGGCATTCTCGACATGTCGAAGCTCGAATCCGGCAGCTTCGAGATTTCGCCGGAGCCGTTTGCACCGCGTCCGGCGCTGATCAACTGCTGCAACTTGCTGGCGCTGAAGGCGCGCGAGAACGGCATCGACCTCGTCACCGACGCGCCGAAGGATCTGCCCGAGGTCAACGGCGACCTGCGCGCGTTCAAGCAGATCCTGCTCAACCTGGTTTCCAACGCCATCAAGTTCACCGAGCGCGGCGGTACCGTCAGCGTCACCGCCGGCGTCGAAGGCGCACGGCTGCTGCTGCGCGTCAGCGACACCGGTGTCGGCATCGCCGGCGACGACCTGAAGCGGATCGGCGATCCGTTCTTCCAGGCAGGCAAGACCTACCAGCGCCGCCACGAAGGCACCGGCCTCGGCCTGTCGATCGTCAAGAGCCTGGTCGGCATGCATGGCGGCGAAATGAACGTGCAGAGCCGGCTCGACGAAGGCACCACCATCACCATCGCGCTGCCACTGCAGTTCTCGCCGCCGGCAGCCCCCGCCAGCAATATCGCCACGCTGACGCCGGCGTTCCGTGTCGTGTCCCCGGATCAAGATCACCAGGTGAAGAAGAGTGCCTAAGGACAATTCCCCCAAAGACAAGAAGCCACGCCGCAGCCGCGCGCTGGCCGTGATCGAAGCGCCGGCCGAGCGCAGCCTGTGGCTGCGCATGCTGCTGCACAGCCCGAAGGACATGGTCGCCGGGCTGATCGCGTTCGCCGCCGTCAGCGCCATCATCGGCAACGCGATCTTCCTGCAGGCCGGGCGGCATCCGTCGCCGATGTTCGGCTCCAGCGTGGTGGTGCCGCTGCCGGCGCCGTCGGCGTCGGTCAATCTGCTGCCGAAGCCGCGTCCGGCCGACGCGACGCTGCGCCCAGGCGAAGCCAAACTGGATTCGCGGATGCTCGATGCCCGGCCCGTGGACGGCAAGCCGGAGACCAAGGCTGACAGCAAGCCGGTGGAGTCGCGTGCGGCAGCCGCCGATCCGATGGCCGGCCTGGTCAAATCCACCACCCATCCGCCGGCCAATTCCACCGCGGTAGCGCGTCCGCCGGCGCCGATCCCGAACGCCGCGCGCGATCCGCTCGGCGACCTAATCGTCAATTCGCGCCGCGTCGCTTCCGTGCAGCGCGCGCTCACCGAATATGGCTACGGCCAGCTCAAGCCGACCGGCACCGTCGGCTCCGATACGCAGGCCGCGATCCAGCGCTTCGAACGCGAGCGCAAGCTGCCAGTGACCGGGCAGGTGTCGGACCGCATGGTCCGCGAACTGGCCACCGTGACCGGTCGGCCGATCGAGTAGCGGCTTACTTGCCACGGACGTTGCGCGCCGCATCGCGCCCGGGATGAGAATCGATGCTATAGCCTCCTTATGAGACTCAAATCATCGATATGGGTGGCCGCCTATCTGCGCCGCTGCCAGTCCGAAGGCGTGTTCGGCGCGGTGCGCAGGCGCGGCGCGGAGGAGGCCGGTGCGGTGTTCGTCAAGATTGCGCTGCTCGACGGCAACGCCATGCTCTACGCCCCTGCGCCGCAGAGCGCCTATGACGACAGCCGCCCGGTGGAGCGCGTGTTCGCCGCCTCGCCGCCGCAGCCGGTCGAGGAGCGCAAGATCGAGGAGCGGCTGATCAAGGAGATTTCGTTCGATCCGGATGTCTGGATCGTCGAGATCGAGGACAAGGCCGGCCGGCATTTCCTGGATCTGGTGAAGAATTGAACGCAGTGTCGTCCCGGACAAGTGAGCGTTAGCGAACGCCGATCCGGGACCTATAACCTCTGAGGTTTTGGTTTTCCAGGATAGCTGCGCCTATCTTGCTATCAATTGATAGTTCGGCGGCTCTGCGCTCGCTCTGCTCGCTTGGCCGGGACGACGGCTGATAGTGCTCGTCCGAACTACTTCCCGGTATTTCGCATACGCGTGACATCGACACCCGGCTGCACCGCCGGCCGCGCGACCGGTGCCGACCGCGCGCGGTGGCGTTCGTCGTCATACAGCGCCGGGCGATATTTCGCACGCGTCGCGGCCACGGTGGCGCCGCGCCAGGCGGCCACCATGATCAGCGCCGAGCGTTCGCTCAGGATGTCGTAGAACCGCGACAGCCGGTAGACGTTGGTCACCGAGGTGCCGAATTCGGGGGTGAGAAACAGCAGCACGCGCTGGAAGATCGCGCTGCTCATGCCGAGCGCCTTGGCGCAGCACGCCAACGGCTCACCGCCGGCATCGTTGACGACCTGTTCGGCGACCTGATGCGGCAGCAGCAGGGCTTCGCCGAGTTCGCGGGCAAAGTTGTCGCGGTCCTCGGCGAACGCCGCCATTTCGAGGATGTGCATCGCGCGCTCGGCGCGCGCTTCCGGGATCCGGGCGGATGGTTTCAGCGGCGTCTCGGCGAGGTTGTGCAGGATCTGCGCGCGCCCGTTGGCATTGGCCGCGAAGAACATGGCGCTGATTTCCGAGGCGTCCTGCGGTTGCATGGTCATGCTGGCTGCCATCCGCATTTGTGCATCGGTCGGCGGCTTCGCGGCCGCTACCGCCGGCGCTTCGACCGGCGCGATGGATGGCGCCAGCGGCATGCGCTGGTCGGGCATTGCGGGGCGCAGATTGAGCTTGTTCAGGATCGCACGCGGGGTATGCGGATAGACCGACAGCCGCGCACGCACCGCGGCGCGGGTCGCGTCATCCACCTGGTCGATCAATCGCGCGGTCAGTTCGACGAACTGCTTTTCCTCATCCAGCGTATGCGTGCTGGCCTGCACGTAGAGATCCGTCAGC
>NZ_JAQGJD010000169.1 GCF_028290785.1 Tardiphaga sp.
GCTCACCATCCGTAAATTCAAGAAGGACAAGCTGACCCTGACGCAGCTGGTCAAGTTCGGCGCGATCTCGCCGGAAGGTGCCGAGATCCTGCAGATTATCGGACGCTGCCGCGCCAATGTGCTGATCTCAGGCGGTACCGGCTCCGGCAAGACCACGCTGCTGAACTGTCTCACGCAATACATCGACGACGACGAACGCATCATCACCTGCGAAGACGCAGCCGAACTGCAGTTGCAGCAGCCGCATGTGGTGCGCCTGGAAACAAGGCCGCCGAACATCGAGGGCGAGGGTCAGGTCACCATGCGCGAGCTGGTGCGCAACTGCCTACGTATGCGTCCCGAGCGGATCATCGTCGGCGAAGTCCGCGGACCGGAAGCGTTCGACCTGCTGCAGGCGATGAACACCGGCCATGACGGCTCGATGGGCACGCTGCACGCCAACAATCCGCGCGAGGCGCTGTCGCGCTGCGAATCCATGATCACCATGGGCGGCTTCTCGCTGCCGTCGCGCACCATCCGCGAAATGATCTGCGCCTCGATCGACGTCGTGGTGCAGGCCGCGCGCCTGCGCGACGGCTCACGCCGCATCACCCACATCACCGAGGTGATGGGGATGGAAGGCGATACCATCATCACGCAGGATCTGTTCATCTACGACATGACCGGCGAAGACGCCAACGGCAACATCCTGGGCCGGCATCGCTCCACCGGCATCGGTCGCCCGCGGTTCTGGGATCGCGCGCGTTACTACGGCGAAGAGAAGCGGTTGGCGGCCGCGCTCGATAGGGCCGAAGTCGTCGCATTGGACTGAGGATCGACCGATGAACATGCAGGCGCTCGCCATGGCCTTTCTCGCCTTCACCGCCGTCGGCGGTCTGGCCTGGGTCTTCATCTATCCGTCGCTGTCCGGCGAAAAGAAAGTCCTGCAGCGCCGCGCTTCGGTCTCGCGATCCGAACCGGTGGTGCGGCAGGCGGACCGCGCGCAGCGTTCGCGGCGCGAGCAGGTCGAGGGCTCGCTGAAAGAAGTCGAGGCCCGCCGCCAGAAGGCCAAAAAGGTCGCGCTTGGCATCCGGATCTCCCAGGCCGGGCTGAGCTGGACCGAAAAGAAATTCATGACGATCTCCGGGATTCTCGGCGTCGGCAGCTTCCTGATCGTGATGGTGATGGGTGGCGGCCTGCTAGCCGCGGCCGGCCTGGCGCTAGCCGCCGGCTTCGGCCTGCCGCGCTGGATGCTGAACTTCCTGAAGAAGCGCCGCGAAAAGGCATTCCTCAAGTCGTTGCCGGACGCGGTCGATGTGATCGTGCGCGGCATCAAGGCCGGCCTGCCGCTGTTCGACTCCATCAAGGTGGTGGCAGCCGATGCGACCGAGCCGCTAAAGGGCGAGTTTCTCGCCATTATCGAGACCCAGACGATCGGCATGCCGCTCGGCGAGGCCTGCGCACGGCTCTATGAGCGCATGCCGCTGCCGGAAGCCAACTTCTTCGGCATCGTGATTGCGATCCAGCAGAAATCCGGCGGCAACCTCTCCGAAGCGCTCGGCAACCTGTCCAGGGTGCTGCGCGACCGCAAGAAGATGGCTGAGAAAATCCAGGCCATGTCGATGGAAGCCAAGGCCTCCGCCGGCATCATCGGTTCTCTGCCGATTATCGTGATGTTTCTCGTCTATCTCAGCACGCCCGACTACATATCGCTGCTGTGGACCGAACCGACCGGCCGGCTGATGCTGGCGGGCAGCGCACTGTGGATGTCCACGGGCATCTTCGTCATGAAGAAAATGATCAACTTCGACTTCTGATGGTGCCGCATGCTTGATATGATTCTCTCCAAGTTCCATGACGCCAAGTTCATGACGCTTTTCCTGGCGGCGATTGCCGTCACCGCCACGGTGTACAGCCTGCTGACGCCGTTGCTGGTCGGCGACGGCCTGGCCAGGCGCATGAAGGCCGTGGCCAGCGAGCGCGAGCGGATCCGGGCGCGCGAACGCGACCGGCTCAACAAGAACGACCGGGTGTCGCTGCGGCAGTCGCCAAGGCAGTTGGTCTCCAAAATCGTCAACGACTTCAATCTGAGCAAATGGTTCGCGCAGGAAGCCGCCGTCGATAAACTGGTGATGGCCGGCTATCGCGGCCATGCGCCCTACATCACCTTCCTGTTCTTCCGCGCGGTGATGCCGATCGTGTTCCTGATCTTCTCCGTGCTCTACGTGTTCGTGCTCTCGCACATGGAACAATCGACGGTGATCAAGCTCGCCATCTGCCTGGTCGCGACCTATCTGGGCATGCAGGCGCCGATGATCTTCCTGAAGAACGCCATCAGCAAGCGCCAGTTGTCGATCCGGCGCGCGTTTCCCGATGCGCTCGATCTGCTGCTGATCTGCATCGAATCGGGCATGTCGATCGAGGTGGCGTTTCGCCGGGTCAGCGTCGAGATCGGCTCGCAGTCCGTGGCACTAGCGGAGGAATTCACCCTGACCACGGCGGAGCTTTCGTATCTGCCGGACCGCAAGGTGGCCTATGAGAACCTCGCCAAGCGCACCGGCCTCGACGGTGTGAAATCGGTCTGTCTGGCGCTGATGCAGTCGGAACGCTACGGCACGCCGCTGGGCCAGAGCCTGCGCGTGATGGCGCAGGAAAACCGCGACATGCGCATGAACGAGGCCGAGAAAAAAGCTGCGGCGCTGCCGCCGAAGCTGACGGTGCCGATGATCGTGTTCTTCCTGCCGGTATTGTTCGTGGTCATTCTCGGACCCACCGGCATCAAGGTCGCCGCGATGCAGTGAGTGAGGCTACTTTTTTCGTGGTTGCTTCTTCCTTCTCCCCTTGTGGGAGAAGGTGGCTTCGCGAGGCGAAGACGGACGAGGGGTAGTGTTGCACTCTGCCGCTACCCCTCATCCGCCCCGGACTTCGTCCGGGCCGCCTTCTCCCACAAGGGGAGAAGGAAGAAGAGAAAGTGAGAACGCTTACGACCGCCCGCGCGTGTCTTCGCTTTGCGCGCCGAGCTGCTGCGACTTGCTGCTCAGCATCTGCTTGAGATAGGCGACGTTGGCGGCGGCTTCCTCTGGCGGCAGGTCGGCTTTGACGATCGTTTCGGCCTCGCCGAAACGGCCCTGCAGGCCGACCACCAGTCCGAGATTCTGTCGCACGCGGGGATCGCCGCCCCCGCCGCTGTAGGCCTGGCGCAGCGTCGACTCGGCCTTCGGCAGGTCCTTCGACAGCATGTAGGACAGCCCGAGATTGGACAGCACCGACGGCTCGTCGGGGCGGATCTTGAGCGCGCTGGCGTAATAGCGGCGGGCTTCGTCGTGGCGGCCCATCTGGTCGAGCACCGCGCCCTGCACCGAGAGAATCCGCCAATCGGGATTGGCCGGCGTGTGGGCGCTGGTGAGCACCTCGAAGGCGCGCTGGAAACTGCCGGTATCGGCGAGCGCGCGGCCGTAACCGGCGAGCAGCGCCTTGTTGCCGGGACTGAGCAGGGTCGCCTGTTCGAACACTGCGACGGCCTGGGTGCGCTGGCCGCTGGCGCGCAGCGCCTGGCCATAACGCAGCGCCACGTCGGCATCTCGGGGATTGGAACGAAATTTTTCGCCGAGCGCATCCGCGGCACGGGCCGGATCGGCCTCCAGCGCGCGTTCGGTCTTGCCGCCGATGGAGCCGGTAACGTCGGACATACCGGCGGTCTTGCAACCCGCAAGGCCCACGGCGAGGATCGTCGCCACGGCCGCGGTCGTGAAAAGCCGGGCAAGACAAGAGGGCTGACGCATGGCACGTTGACTCACAAAAGCGGCAACCGGAGACGCCGAATGCCCCCAGAAATAATCCGTTAACCCTAATGGCTGGTTAATCGGCCGCTGCTGCGCCATACCCGGCATACCGCCCTGCCCTCTGCGAGATCCGTTCATGCCTTCCGTTTTCGAGACCGCTTCCGACACGCCGGCCATTCCGATCCACTTCGCCACCAAGACCACGTGGCCCACGATCAGCGCCGCGCTGCCCGCGTCGGCGCGGGCTTTCGCGGAAGCCAACGGCTTCGCCGCCAAGCCCGGTGCCTGCCTCACCCTGCCGGCGGCCGATGGCACGATCGGCCAGGTGATCTTCGGGCTCGAGGACGACACCGCGAAACACCACGACCTGTTCCGGCCCGGCCAATTGCCGGGGCTGCTGCCTGATGGCACCTATCGCTTCGCCAATGCGCCGCATGACGCGCGGCTGGCGGTGCTGGCCTTCGCGCTCGGCAGCTACCGCTTCGGCCGTTACCGCGATAACAAGGCGCCGCAGGTCAGGCTGGTGCCGCCGGACGATATCGACATCGCAGACATCGCGCGGATGGCCGAAGCCGCCACGCTGGCGCGCGACCTGATCAACACGCCGTCGAATGACATGGGGCCGGCAGAACTGGCGGACGTGGCGAAGGAACTCGCAGCGCGGTTCGGCGCCGAGTTCAACTGCATCGTGGGCGACGAGTTGCTGGCGCAGAACTTCCCGCTGATCCACGCGGTGGGCATGGCCTCCACCCGCGCGCCGCGGCTGATCGATTTTTCCTGGGGCGACCCGGCGCATCCCAAGGTGACGCTGGTCGGCAAGGGCGTTTGCTTCGATACCGGCGGGCTCGACCTAAAGCCCTCCTCCGGCATGCTGATCATGAAGAAGGACATGGGAGGTGCGGCCAACGTGCTGGCGCTGGCGCTGATGGTGATGGACGCCGGGCTCAAGCTGCGGCTGCGGGTGCTGATCCCGGCGGTGGAAAACGCCGTCGCGGGAAATGCCTTCCGTCCGCTCGATATTTTCAAATCGCGCAAAGGCCCGACGGTGGAGATCGGCAATACCGACGCCGAGGGCCGCCTCGTTTTGGCCGATGCGCTGGCCTATGCCGACGAGGAGACGCCGGACCTGCTGGTCGATCTGGGCACGCTGACCGGCGCGGCGCGGGTCGCGCTGGGACCGGATCTGCCGCCCTACTACACCCCTGACGAGAGGTTGGCGCTCGACATCGCGCGCTGCGCGAAGGCGCAGAACGACCCGTTGTGGCGACTGCCGCTGTGGGCGCCTTACGATGCATGGCTGGATTCGAAAGTCGCTGATATCAACAACGCGCCGTCCGGTGGCTTTGCCGGCTCGATCACCTGCGCGCTGTTCCTGCAGCGCTTCGTCCAATCCGCGAAAAGCTGGTTGCATGTGGACATCTACGGCTGGACGCCGTCGGCCAAGCCGGCGCGACCGGAAGGCGGCGAATGCCAGGCGGCGCGGGCGATCTACGCATTGTTGAGCGAACGCTATGCATGATCCCAAGCGCGATCCGAGACTGACGCCGGCGCGGCCCGACCTCGCGGCGAAATATCTCGAAGGCCACGTCGAGGCGGCGCGCTTCGTCATCGGCGAGGAATTCGAGATCGTCGATGGCGTGACCTCGGTGCGGCGCGATCCGTTCGCCGGCGCGATGCTCGACACCCAGGCGCTGAAGGGCGAACGCGTCACGGTCTACGACCGCAACGAGGACGGCTGGGCCTGGGGCCAGCTCAACGACGACGGCTATGTCGGCTGGATTTCGGATCTCGCTTTGTACCGGCCGGGCCCGGCACCGACGCACAGAGTGACGGCGCTGCGGACCTTTGCGTTTCCGGGTCCCTCGATCAAATTGCCGCCGGTCGATACGTTGCCGCTGGGTGCACGCATCGCTGTGGTCCGATTTCATGAGGCCTTCGCGGTCACCAGCGCCGGGCACTATCTGCCGCAGCGGCACGTCGCCGTGATTTCCGTCCATGAGACGGAGTTCGTCGAGGTCGCCGAGCGCTTCGTCGGCACGCCCTATCTGTGGGGCGGCAAGAGCAGCCTCGGCATCGACTGCTCCGGCCTGGTGCAGGTGGCGCTGACCGCGGCCGGCACCGGCTGCCCCCGCGACAGCGACATGCAGGAGAGCGGGCTCGGCCGTGCGCTAGCCCCCGCAGAGATGAAGGCGTTGCGGCGCGGCGACCTGATCTTCTGGAAGGGCCACGTCGCGATCGTGCGCGATGCGGAAACGATTATTCATGCCAACGCGCATCACATGGCGACTGCGATCGAGAATACACAGGACGCGATTGCGCGGATCGCGGTGGCCGGCAGCGCGGTGACGAGTATTAAGCGATTGACCTAACCACCGTCATTGCGAGGAGCCCTTGCGACGAACCAATCCAGTTCTTTTCGCGCCTGTGGCCTCTGGATTGCCGCGTCGCAAGGGCTCCTCGCAATGACTGCTGAAGGAGCGGCGTTTTGATCACGTAGCTGGCGTCGCGCGATCATAGAATTCCTGCAGCCGCTCCCTGTGCAGCGCCAGCCATTGCAGGGCGCTGACCATCAGGCCGTTGAACACGGCGCCGCTATCCAAAGCAGAGATGGCCTCGTCGATGGATACGACGAACGGCCTGGTGTCCTCGGTCTCGCCGACCAGCCCGCCGCGGGTCGGCACTTGCGCGGCATCGACGAAGCCCAGGAAGAACGTGACGAACTCGTCGGTGAAGCCCGGCGTCGGCAGCACGCTGTAGAGTTCGATCAACCGGTCCGGCGCCACGCCGATTTCTTCCATGCATTCGCGCGACGCAGCAATGAGCGCGCTCTCGTCGTGATCGACGCGGCCGGCGACGATCTCCACCATCTCGCCGCGCCCAGTGACCAGATGCGCCGGCAGCCGGAACTGGTGCAGCAGCACGACTTCGCCGCTGATAATATCGACCGGCAGCACCGCGGCGACGCGGCTGGCGCGCAGCACGTCGCGCTGCTGTTGCAGCGGCGCATCGTCGTGGCGGGCGATCGAGACGTCATAGCGCTCATAGGTCATGAAGCCGCGGCCGATCACGGTCGGCGCCGACAGCGTGACATCGGCCGCGCGGTCGGCGATCGCGGGCCTGGTCTTGTCCCGGTCGCTCATTCCGCGGTGGCCGCGCCGGGCGCTGTTTCCAGCCGGAACGCGGCGGCGAACAGCGCGCGGGTGTAGTCGGTCTTCGGATTCCTGAACAGTTCCGAGGCCGGGCCTTCTTCCACCACCTTGCCGTGGCGCATCACGATCAGATGGCTGGCGAGTGACGCGACCACGCGAAGATCGTGCGAGATGAACATGTAGGTGAGGTCGCGCTTGCGCTGCAATTCGCGCAACAGATCGACCATTTGCGCCTGGAACAGCATGTCGAGCGCGCTGGTCGGCTCGTCCAGCACCACGAAGCTCGGCTCCAGCACCGCGGCGCGGGCGATCGAGATGCGCTGGCGCTGGCCGCCGGAGAATTCATGCGGATAGCGGAACCGCGTCTTCGGATCGAGGCCGACATCGACCAGCGCCTTGACGACGCGCGCCTCGCGGTCGTCGTCGGACAGGCCCGGCTGATGCACGCTCAAGCCTTCGGCGATGATGTCGCCCACCGACATGCGCGGGCTGAGCGCGCCGAAGGGATCCTGAAACACGATCTGCATGTCGCGGCGGATCGGCCGCATCGCCTTGAACTGCAGGCCCTGGATATCGCTGCCGAGAAACACGATCGGTCCGTCCGACGAAATAAGCCGCAGCAGCGCCAGGCCGAGCGTGGTCTTGCCGGAGCCGGATTCGCCGACCACGCCGAGCGTCTCACCCTTCCGCACCGCCAGCGTGACGCCATCGACGGCCTTGATGTGGCCGACGGTCTTGCGCAGCAGCCCGCGCTTGATCGGAAACCAGACCTTGAGATCGTCGGTAGACATCACCACCGGCTGATCGGGCCGCGGCGGCGCCGGATCGGGCTTTGGCTCGGCGGCGAGCAGCGCGCGGGTATAGGCATGCTGCGGCGAGGTGAAGACCTGTTCGACCGGTCCCTGCTCGACGATCTTGCCGTTTTTCATGACACAGACCACGTCGGCGATGCGCCGGACGATACCGAGGTCGTGGGTGATGAACAGCAGGCTCATGCCGAGGCGCTGGCGGATGTCCGCCAGCAACGTCAGGATCTGCGCCTGCACGGTGACGTCGAGCGCGGTGGTCGGCTCGTCGGCGATCAGCAGGTCGGGTTCGTTGGCGAGCGCCATGGCGATCATCACGCGCTGGCGCTGGCCGCCGGACAATTGGTGCGGATAGCTCGCCAGCCGCGTCTCCGGCTCGGGGATGCCGACCTGGGTGAGCAATTCAAGCGTGCGCGCTCGCGCCTTGGCGCCGCGCATGCCGCTATGTAGCTGCAGGATCTCGCCGATCTGCGCGCCGATGGTGTGCAGCGGATTGAGTGAGGTCATCGGCTCCTGGAAGATGATCGAAATGTCGTTGCCGCGGATGCCGCGGATTTCCTGTTCCGACATGCCGAGCAGTTCGTGGCCCTTGAAGCGGATATGGCCGGAGGGATGCGAGGCGGTCGGATACGGCAGCAGCCGCAGGATCGACAGCGCGCTGACCGACTTGCCGGAGCCGGATTCACCGACCAGCGCGACGCATTCGCCGCGCCTGATCTCGAACGAGACATGATCGACGGCGATGGAAGTGCCGCTGCCATGGTGGAACGCGACGGAGAGATCGCGGACATCGAGCAAGGGCTGGTTGATGGCGTCCATGCTGCGATCCTATCTGAATGTCTTGCGTGGATCGAACGCATCGCGGACGCCTTCGCCGATGAAGATCAGCAGCGAGAGCATGATGGCGACCGCGAAGAAGCCGGTGAAGCCGAGCCAGGGCGCCTGGACGTTGGCCTTGCCCTGCGACAGCAGTTCGCCGAGCGACGGCGAACCCGGCGGCAGGCCGAAGCCGAGGAAATCCAGCGCCGTCAGCGTCATCACCGAGGATGACACGATGAACGGCAGGAACGTCATGGTCGCCACCATGGCATTGGGCAGCAAATGCCGGATCATGATCTTGGCATTGGACACGCCGAGCGCGCGCGCGGCCATGATGTATTCGAAGTTGCGGCCGCGCAAAAACTCCGCGCGCACGAGGCCGACCAGCGAGACCCAGGAGAACAGCAGGAGAATGCCGAGCAGCACGAAGAAGCCCGGCACCAGCACCGAGGACAGGATCAGCAGCAAGTATAGCGACGGAATCGCGCTCCACACTTCGATGAAGCGCTGGAAGGCGAGATCGACCCAGCCGCCAAAATAGCCCTGCACGCCGCCGGCGGCGATGCCGATGATGGAGGAGACGATGGTGAGGCTGAGACCGAACAAAACCGAAATGCGGAAGCCGTAGATCAGCCGCGCCACGACGTCGCGGCCCTGATCGTCGGTGCCGAGCCAGTTGTATTCGAGATCGCGGCAGCTCTTGAGGCCCTTCTTCTCGACCACCGGCTTGCACTGCGCCTCGGTCAGCATCCAGGTCGGCTTCGAGGGCGCCGGGGTTGGCAGATCGAGATTGTGGGTGTCGTAGGAATAGCGGATCAGCGGCCACAGCACGGTGCCGTTCTTCTCGGCGATCAGCTTCTGCAGATAGGGATCGCGATAATCGGCAGCGGTTTCGAAGTCGCCGCCGAAGGTGGTTTCGGAGTAGCTGACGAAGGCCGGGAAGTATGACTTGCCGTCGAAGCGGATGAAGAACGGCCGGTCGTTGGCGATCACTTCGGCGAACAATGAGACGAAGAACAGGATCAGGAACAGCCACAGCGACCAGTAGCCGCGGCGGTTCGACTTGAAGTTTGTCCAGCGGCGCTGGTTGAGCGGCGAGATGCGGAGCGGACGGCGCGACGGCGGCACGGCTTCGCCGAGCGGCGTCTGGGTGGTGGTTTCGACAGATACGGGTGCAGTGATGTTCATCAGACGTCCCGCGCCTCAAAGTCGATCCGCGGATCGATCCACATATAGGCGAGGTCGGACAGCAGGTTCACCACCAGCCCGACCAGCGAGAAGATGAAGAGGGTACCGAACACCACGGGATAATCGCGATTCAGCACGCTCTCGAAGCCGAGTAGCCCGAGGCCGTCGAGCGAGAAGATCGTCTCGATCAGCAGCGAGCCGGAGAAAAAGGCATGGATGAAGGCGCCGGGAAAGCCGGCGATGACGATCAGCATGGCGTTGCGAAAAATGTGGTTGTAGAGCACCTGGCGCTCGTTGCAGCCCTTGGCGCGCGCCGTCATGACGTACTGCTTGCGTATCTCGTCTAGGAACGAGTTTTTGGTCAGCAGCGTCATGGTAGCGAAGGCGCCAAGCACCATCGAGATCAGCGGCAGCGTCATGTGCCAGAAGTAGTCGATGATCTTCCAGTACCACGGGAACTGGTCCCAGCCGTCGGACGTCAGCCCGCGCAACGGAAAGATGCTCCAGAACGAGCCGCCGGAAAACAGGATGATCAAGAGGATCGCGAACAGGAAGCCCGGAATCGCAAAGCCGACGATGATCACCGCCGAGGTCCAGGTGTCGAATTTGGAGCCGTCCTTGACCGCCTTGCGTATCCCCAGCGGGATCGAGATCAGATAGGTCAGCAGCATCATCCAGATGCCCAGCGACATCGACACCGGCAGCTTCTCCTTGATCAGCTGCAGCACGCTGGTGTCGCGAAAGTAGCTCTTGCCGAAATCGAAGCGGGCGAAATTCCACAGCATCAGCGCGAAGCGCTCAGGTGCGGGCTTGTCGAAGCCGAACTGCTTCTCCAGGCTCTTCACAAAATCCGGATCGAGGCCCTGGGCGCCACGGTACTTCGAATTCACCACATCGCTGGACGCGCCGGCCTGGCCGCGGTTGCCGAAATCGCCGCCGGAGGAGCCGGAGACGCGCGACGCGCCGGTGTCGGCGCCGGAGAGCTGGGCGATCACGCGCTCCACCGGGCCGCCGGGCGCAAACTGCACCACGACAAAGGACACGAACAGGATGCCCAGCAGGGTGGGAAACATCAGCAGGATGCGGCGGGCGATATAGGCGCTCATGTTCTATTTCGCCTGTTCAGTCGTAGGCTTCGCCGCCCACCACAGATCGGGGGCGCCGACGCCGATATATTTCGGCAGATTGGCGGGATGGCCGAACACGTCCCAATAGGCCAGCCGGTGCGAGGCCGAATACCACTGCGGCACCCAGTAGCGCCCGGCGCGAATGACGCGGTCGAGCGCACGCGCGGCGAACACCAGCCTGGCGCGGGTGTCGGCGGCGATCACCTCGTTCATCAACGCATCGACGACGGGGTCGGAAATGCCGGCGAGGTTGTTGGAGCCCTTGGTGGTAGCCGACTGCATCGAGAAGAACGAGCGCAGGGAATCGCCGGGCACGGTGGAGAAGCTGAAGCGCTCGATCATGATGTCGAAATCGAAATCGTCGCGGCGGGCGCGAGCTTGCACCGGATCGACGATCCGCAGGTTGGCCTCGATACCGAGCGTACCGAGATTCTTGATGTAAGGCATGTGATGCGGCTGGAAGGTCGGTTCGTCGTGCAGGAACTCGATCTTGAACGGCTCGCCCGCTGGCGTGACACGCTTGCCGTCCTTCATGACATAGCCGGCATCGTTCAGCAGCTGGATCGCCTTGCGCAGCAGCGCGCGGTCCTGGCCGGAGCCGTCGGAGGTGGGTGGCACAAACGGCGTTCCGAACACTTCGGCCGACACCTGGCCGCGGAACGGCTCGAGCAGCGCCAATTCCGCCGGCGACGGCGGGCCAACGGCCATCATGTCGGAGTTCTGGAACGGCGACACCGTACGCACATAGGCGCCGTACATGATGGTCTTGTTGGTCCACTCGAAATCGAACGCGCAGCCTAGCGCTTCGCGGACGCGCGGATCCTTGAACTTGTCGCGGCGGGTGTTGAGGAACCAGCCCTGCGCGCCGGACGGCGTATCGTCCGGCAGCGTCTCGCGCTTGACGCGGCCGTCGAGCACGGCCGGAAAGTCGTAGCGCGTGTTCCAGGTGCGCGAGGTGAATTCCTCGCGGTACAGGTAGTTGCGTCCCGTGAAGCCCTCGAAGGCGACGTCGCGGTCGCGATAGAAATCGAACCGCACGGTGTCGAAATTGTAGAAGCCGCGGCTCACCGGCAGGTCGGCACCCCACCAGTCCTTGACGCGATCGAGCTCGATGTAGCGGCCGACCTCGAAGCGTCCGACCTTGTAGGGCCCGCTGCCGAGCGGGATTTCCAGCGACGACTCGTCAAACGAATGCGTCGTATAATACGCCTGGGAAAAGATCGGCAGGCCGGCGACCAGCAGCGGCACGTCGCGGCCGCGCTTGGCGGCGAAGGTCACGACCAGCGTGGCGTCGTCGGCCGCCTCCGCCTTGGCCATGTCGCGCAACTGCTGACTGATCAGCGGATGGCCCTTGGCTTTCAGCGTGGTGAGCGAGAACGCGGCGTCGCGCGCGGTCAGCTTGCTGCCATCGTGGAAGCGCGCCTCGGGGCGTAATGCGAAACGATAGGTCAGGCCGTCGGCGGAAATCTGCACGGACTTGGCGACCAAGCCGTACATGGCGTCGGGTTCGTCGGCCGCGCGGACCATCAGCGGCGCGAAGGTCATGCCCATGCCCTGGGCGCCGTCGCCTTTCAGGATATAGGCGTTGAGCGAATTGAAGGTGGAGAACGACTGGTTGAAGGCGCGGGTCGACGGCACGGTCGAAAACACGCCGCCCTTCGGCGCGTTGACGTTGACGTAATCAAAATTCGGAAAGTCGGGGGGATATTTCAGATCGCCGAATGCAGAGATGCCATGGGCTTGCGTTTGCGCCTGCGTCTCGCCCTCCGCCAGCGCGGGTGAAAACCGGACCGCCGCTACGGCGCCTACTCCGAGGCCGAGTACATGCCGGCGATTCAGCTTCGTCTCTCGCGAGGTGTCGCTCAAGACCGCTTGCTCTTCGCGGCGCGCTCGGCGTCGTACCACCAGATCGCCGGGAAGCCGGACTGGCCGTATTTCGGCATTTCGGAAGGACGCCCGAAGCGGTCCCAGCGCGCGGTGCGGACCTTGTTGTAGGTCCATTGCGGCACCACGAAATGATTCCACAGCAACACGCGGTCGAGCGCCTTGGTGGCGGCGACGAGGTCGGCGCGGTCCTTGGTGAAGATGACGCGGTCGATCAGTTTGTCGATCGCCGGATTCCTGATGCCGACGACATTGCGCGAGCCGGCCATGTCGGCGGCCTGCGAGCCCCAGAATTCACGCTGCTCGTTGCCCGGCGACAGCGACTCCGGCCAGGACGACACCACGATATCGAAATCCCAGCTGCGCAGCCGGTTCTCGTACTGGGTGGGATCGATGGTGCGGACCGACACGCCGATGCCGAGCCGCTCCAGCGACGGCTTGAAGAACAGCATCACGCGCTCGAACGAGGGGTCCTCGCCGAGCAACTCCAGTTCGAAAGGCGCACCGGTTTTGGCGTTGACCAGCTTGCGCTCGCGCACCTCGTAGCCGGCCTCCTTCAGCAGCTTGAGCGCCTCTCGCAGATTGTCACGCACGGCTTCGGCGTTGCCGCCGACCGGATTGGCATAGGCCTTGGTAAAGACTTCCGGCGGCACATCGGCGCGCACGGTTTCCAGAATTTCCAGCTCCTTGCCTTCCGGCAGACCGGAGGACGCCAGCTCGGTGCCTTCAAAGTAGCTGCCGATGCGCTTGTACTGGCCGAAGAAGATCTGCTTGTTCATCTCCTCGAAATCGAACGCGTAGTTCAGCGCGCGACGCACGCGCGGGTCCTTGAACTTGTCGCGGCGGATGTTCATCGCGAAGCCCTGCATGATGCCGGACGAGCGATTGAGGAATTCCTCCAGCACCACGCGCTTCTCGGCCACGGCCGGGAAGTCGTAGGCAGTGGCCCAGTTCTTGGCGCTGTTCTCGGTGCGCCAGTCGACCTGATCGCCCTTGAAGGCCTCCAGCGCCACCGTGCCATCGCGGAAATACTCGTAGCGCAACTCATCGAAGTTGTTGCGGCCGACATTGACGTTGAGATCGCGGCCCCAATAGTCCCGAACGCGCTCAACGGCGATCGAACGGCCCGCCACGAATTCCTTGATCTTGTAGGCGGCGCTGCCGAGCGGCACCTCCTGCGTGGTCGCGGAGATGTCGCGCTTGACGCCGGCCGCGTTGGTGCCTTCCCACCAATGCTTTGGCAGCACGGTGAGCTGGCCGACGATCTGCGGCAGTTCGCGGTTGCCCGGCATGTCGAAGGTGAACTTGACGTCGCGCTCGCCCAGCTTCTCGGCCTTCACCACGTGGCGGTAATACGCGGAATACTGCGGATGATGCTTCTTGAAGGAATCCAGCGAAAAGATCACGTCTTCCGGCGTCACCGGTTTGCC
>NZ_JAQGJD010000176.1 GCF_028290785.1 Tardiphaga sp.
CGCAGCTCGATCAGGTGATCCATCAAGGGTGCCTTTGAGGCTTCGATATCTTCCGCGCTCATGACGCTCGGGCGTCCTTCAGCACATCGGGATTGGCAGCGGGCTCAACGGGAGCAATCTCTTCGGCAACGACGGAGGCTTGCGTCACCGGCTGCGCAGCGTGAACTTCCTGGGTGATCGCCAGCGGCTCCATCTGCGCGTTATGGGTTTCCGCTTCGACAAACGTCTCCGGCGTCGGCGGCTCCGGGGTGGTTGGCGTGGTCACGGGCGTGTCGAGATTCTCGATCTTGTCGATGGTCATGGCATCGCTGACGTCCTTGGTCAGCGAAGTCATGATGTTGTTCTTGGAGAATCCGGAAGCAGCTTCCTTGACGTCGTCGAAGGCCTTCTTGACGTCGGCCATCTCGGCTTCGCGCATCGCCTCGTTGAACTGGCCCTGAAACTCAGAGGCCATCTTGCGCGCCTTGCCCATCCACTGCCCGACCATGCGCAGCACGCCGGGCAATTCCTTCGGGCCGATGGCGATCAGCGCGACGACCGCGATGACGACCAGTTCACTCCACCCGATGTCGAACATTTAAAAAATCCGCTCACGCGAGACTGGATTAGCCCCACGTCTCCTTCAATGGCGTTGCCACACATTCGCCGCAAGAAAAATCTCGCGAAATCAAGAGCAAGAGGCCGTTGCCCCGGTTTTGCCGCAAGACTCCAAAAATTGGCGCGGCGTTGCTCAGATGACCTTGCTGCCGACATCGGTGCGCGCGGCGGCGGGCGCCGGCGGCTGGTCGATGGTGCGGACCGGCTCGACCGGCTTGTCCGTGGCGACTGGCTTGTCGTCGTCGGCCATGCCCTTCTTGAACGCCTTGATGCCCTGGGCCACGTCGCCCATCAGGTCGGAAATCTTGCCGCGCCCGAATAACAACAGGACCACCCCGATCACCACGATCCAGTGCCAAATGCTGAGTGAACCCATCCTGATAATCCTCCAACACGCGGCCAGTCGCCCGGCCGCCGATCTGACCGGGAACGTAGGCCGCGGGGGTGTCAAAAACAAGGACCCAAGCCCCGGTGGAATCGCGGATATCGCGGCGCATCGTCGCGAGGGTTAAAGGCTGCGAAGGCCGGCATCGGTCCCGCGCCCGGCGGCCTCCCAGCCACCGGGTGACAAGTCGGCCATTGCAAATAACAGCTACAAGTTGTATTCGATGCTCGGCTGCATTCGGTGGGCGTTGCCATGGAACTGCGTCGGTCTGTTGCGTCGGTGGTGCAGGACTTTCGCGAAGCGTGGTCCAGCAACGCTACGCCGTAAGCTAGCGCAGTTTCAGGACTGGCGCATGGACAACCCCATCGAAACGGAAAACAGGAAGCGCCTGCTTGCCGAACTGGCGGGTCGGCTTGTCCTGGCGTCGCCGGATCGAACGCTCCGCGTGGCTATTGATGGGATCGACGGGGCTGGAAAGACTACATTCGCCGATGAACTCAGTGCCGTCGTCGCCGCTCTGGGCCGCCCGGTCATTCGCGCATCGGTGGACGGTTTTCACAATTGCAGGGCTGTCAGATATCGGCAAGGGCGGCATTCCCCGGCGGGATTTTTCCAAGACTCCTACAACTACACTGCACTGAAGAAATACCTGCTGGACCCGCTCAGTCCGGGTGGGTCGCATCGATATCGTCGGGCCTGTTTCGACCATGTAACGGACCGAGCCGTATCGGTCGTCAAGGCTGACGCTCCGCCATTTTCCATCCTGCTGTTGGACGGAATCTTTCTGCACCGGTCCGAATTATTGGCGTATTGGGACGTGTCCATCTTCCTTCGAACGGACTTTGCCGTGTCCGTGGCGCGGTGTGCTGCGCGAGATGGATCATCAGCAGACCCTGCGGCGCCATCGAACCGACGCTATGTCGAGGGACAGCGGCTTTATCTTCAGAGTTGCCAACCGGAAGCCAGGGCAACGATCGTGATCGACTACAACGACCTTCGGTCTCCCACGATCGTGAAACCGAGCCGACTTTGAGGTGTCCGTCTCGCTGCCGGGCCGGCAGCATGAGGTCGTGTACATCAGCCGATAGCGTCGCAGCACAGGACGGAGCGTACGCGGCCGGAACTCCAAGCAAACCGGATGTTGTCCCGGGCGCGACGCTGCACGCAGTGCTGCTTCGCGGAACCGGGACCGTCGCAGGCTCCGGCGTTCGCAACGGTCCCGGCGCTGCAACGCACGCCGCCTCCTCACGGAGGCGCCCTGCGCCGCGTCCGGGACAAGCGCTCGATCAGCGCTCGGTGTCTTCTTCCGGCTCGTCGGAGCCGGCTTCGCCGACGCGCGGGGCCAGGTCGACGGCTTCGGTTTCTTCGAGTTCGTCGGCTTCGAGGTCGCTCACGTCGGACTCGATTTCGGCGGTTTCGGCCTCGGGCTCGTCTTCGAGTTCGGGCTCGTCCAGTTCGGGCTCAGCCTCATCGAGTTCAGCGGCAGTCGCTTCGGATTCTTCTGGCTCCGCAACTTCGTCGGCGGCTCCCAGTTCGGGCTCGATGGTCTCCAGCGCGGCGAGGTCTTCGATGTCGGCAAGCTGCGCGACTTCGGCGCCCTGCTCGGCAACGCCTTCCGGATCGGCGATCTCGTGTTCGGCGACTTCCAGTTCGACGGCGTCCATCGCCTTGGCCTGCAGCTCGGGGAATTCCGGCTCCGGCGCCGACAGCGCCAGTTGCAGGTCGTCGTCGCCTTCCAGCGGATCCTCGTCTTCGCGCAGGGTGGGATCGTCGGACGGGTTGGGCACGCTGAAGCCGGCGGGCAGCCGCGAATCCAACAGGCCGGTGCCCTTCAGCTCTTCGAGGCCCGGCAAGTCGCCGAGCGCCTCAAGGCTGAACTGCGACAGAAACGCGTCGGTGGTGCCGAAGGTCAGCGGTCGGCCCGGCGTCTTGCGACGGCCGCGCGGCCGGATCCAGCCGGTCTCCAAGAGCACGTCGAGGGTGCCCTTGGAGGTGATGACGCCGCGGATGTCCTCGATCTCAGCGCGGGTCACCGGCTGGTGATAGGCGACGATGGCCAGCATCTCGATCGCCGCGCGCGACAGTTTTCGCGTTTCGGTGGTCTCGCGGGTCATCAGCCACGACAGATCGCCCGCGGTGCGGAACGTCCATTTGTTGGCGACGCGAACCAGATTGACGCCACGCATGGCGTAGTCGGCCTGCAGCTGCGCCAGCGCCGCCTTCACATCGACGCCATCCGGCATGCGCTTGGCGAGCGCGGCCTGGTCGAGCGGCTCGGTGGAGGCGAACAGCAGCGCTTCGAGCAGACGCAGTTCCTCGGGACGCGCGGCCGGCTCCGGCTGCACGATCGGATCCTCGGCATCGTCGATAATTTTCTCGGCGAGGTTTGCCATGTCGGGATCTCCTTCTTCCACTTACTCAGCCGGAACTTCCGGCTCCGCCAGCGCAGCCGACGCGGAACGCGGCGGCGGCTTGCGAAAATACAAAGGTGCGAACGCTTCTGTCTGGCTGATGTCGATGGTGCCTTCGCGAACCATTTCCAGCGCCGCCGCAAAGCTCGACGCCATCACCGTGGCGCGCTGAGCGGGATCGACGACGAAGGCCAGCAGGTATTCGTCGAGCCGGCTCCAGTCCTCGGCCATCCCCACCAGCCGCTCCAGCGAGGCGCGCGCCTCGCTCAGCGACCACACGGTGCGGCGGGCGAGATGAACCCGCGTCAGCACCCGCGACTGCCGTTGCGTCGCATAGGCCGACAGCAGGTCGTACAGCGTCGCGGTGAAGCGCGGATGCTTCACCTCGGCGATGGCCTGCGGCATGCCGCGCGGGAAGATGTCGCGGTGCAGTTGCGGCCGGGTCATCAACTGGTTGGACGCTTCGCGGATGGCTTCGAGGCGGCGCAGCCGGTTGGCCAGCGCGGTCGCCATGTCCTCGGCACTCGGGCCTTCGCCCGGCACGGTGGTATCCGGCAGCAGCAGCCGCGATTTCAGGAACGCCAGCCACGCCGCCATCACCAGATAGTCGGCGGCCAGTTCGAGGCGAATCTTTCGCGCGGCTTCGATGAACACCAGGTACTGGTCGGCGAGCGCCAGGATCGAGATCTTGTGCAGATCGACTTTCTGCTGCCGCGCCAGCGCGAGCAGCAGATCGAGCGGACCTTCATAGCCCTCGACATCGACGACCAGCGACGGTTCGTCGTCGGCGACGATCTCGGCGGGCAGCCCGGTCTCGAATGACAGGATCTCGGCGCTCATGCGCTGGCCTCCGCGCGGGCAATCAGGGCATCGAGCTCGGCGCGCCCCTTGATCCGGTCGAACGCATCGGGCTGCCGACGCGCCGCAAACACCGCCTTGGCGCGCTTCGCCGCTTCGCCTTCAAGCAGCGGCGTTTCGGCGGCGACTTCGCGCATCTCGTCGAGCTTGCCGTTGCAGTGCAGGACGATGTCGCAGCCGGCCGTGACGATCGCCCGGGTCCGCTCGGCGATCGATCCTGCCAGCGCATTCATGGAGACGTCATCACTCATCAACAAACCCTGGAACCCGATACTGCCGCGAATCACCTGTTCGATGATTGTCGCAGATGTCGTCGCCGGTTGGGCGGCATCCAGAGCGCTAAACACAACATGTGCAGTCATTGCCATGGGTAAATCGGCCAGCGGCCGGAACGCGGCGAAATCGAACGCCTCGAGTTCCGCGGCGGAGGTATCCACGACCGGCAATTTGAAATGGGTGTCGGCGGTGGCGCGGCCGTGGCCGGGAATGTGCTTGAGCACCGGCAGGATGCCGCCCTGCTCCAGACCCTCGGTGACGGCGCGGGCGATGGCCGCGACCTTGCCGGGCTCCGTGCCATAGGCGCGGTTGCCGATCACCGCGTCGGCGCCCTGCACCGGGACGTCGGCCAGCGGCAGGCAATCCACGGTGATGCCGAGATCGACGAGATCGGCGGCGATCAGCCGGGAACTCAGCCGCGCCGCCCGGAAGCCCAGTTCCGGATCGATGTCGTAGAGCGTGCCGAACACCGCGCCTGGCGGGTAGACCGGCCAGTGCGGCGGGCCAAGGCGTTGCACCCTGCCGCCCTCCTGGTCGATCAGGACGGGAGCGTCGAGATCGCCGGTCGCCCCGCGAAGTTCTTCAACCAATCTCGCGACTTGCGCGGGATTGTCGATGTTTCGCTTGAACAAGATGAAGCCCCACGGCCGCTCGGTGCGCAGAAACGCGCGCTCCTCGGCGGTGAGTTCCAGGCCGGATATGCCGGTGATGAATGCGCGTGTGCTCATGGGGCCGATTAGCTCCCATCAAACCCCACGGTCAAGGAAACGGCCGTTAATTCCTTTGGACGACGCATTGCCCGCCGGCAGATTTCAGGTTCCCGCAGAACTGCGAGGCCTCGTCGGGCGACCCGAAGGGGCCGACCATGGCCCGGTAGTAGACGCCCTTCTCGCCGAGATCGGCGCGCTTGATCGTCGGCGTGCGCGATCCCAGCACTGACGGGTACTTGCCCTGCAGCGCTCGGAACGAGGCCGAGGCTTCCGCCTCGGAGCGCTGCGAGGCGATCTGCACCACATAGCCGCCGCCGGCGGCGGGCGCCGGCGCGATCTGCTGCGGCGCGTTGTTGGCGACGCGGGCGGGTGCCATCGCCGGCGCGGCCTGCGGCGACAGCGACATCGGCGCATTGGCCGAGGCATTGGCGTTGGACGGCGGCGTCGCGCGTGCCGGAGCGGCGGCGGGCGCCGCACCGGTGAGCTTGGCAGGCGCCTGACGGGAAGCTGGCGTCGCGGTGCCGTCGGGCTGGTCGCCCTTGACGGCGAAGGTGCGGATTTTTCGCGGTTCGTCGCCCTGCACCGAACCATTGCCGACCATCGGCTTGTTGGCCGGCGAGACCGAGGCGGTCGAGGGCGGGTTGTTGTTCTGGTTCAGCGGCGGAAACACCACGCGGGGGCCCCCGGCCTTGGTGTTGTCCTGCACGTTGACCGGCGTCTCCTCGCGGGACACCAGCTTCTCCGGTGCGGCGCCGCCGAGGCGGTCCTGGATCAGCTTGCTGTTGGCGTCCGCGGCGGTGGAGGCCGAGGGCGGCACCATCTTGTTGGGACCGGTATCGGCCTTGATCACCGGCGGCTCGCCTGATCGGGTGGTGCCGACAAAGGTGCGATAGGCGAACGCCGCGCCGGTGCCGACCACGGCCAGCGCCAGCACCACGCCGACGGTTACCAGACCGCTGCGGCGCTTCGGGGCTGCCGGCTCGTCGTAGCCGTCCTGATAGTAGGGATCTTCCTGATAGTGCTGGTCCTGCGCGTGCGGCTCCTGGCCGTGATCGGGCTGGCCGTACAGCGCTTCGTCATAGCGGCCGGGATCGGCCTGCTCGTGCGAATGGTGATCCGCATCCGCCGCGAAGGCCGGCGCCTGATGGTAATCCGGCTCGGGCTCGGGGTGCTGGGCGGCGTAGCGCTGGAGCGGATGCAAATTCTCGAATTCCTGCTGTTGGGGTTCCTGATGCGCGCCGTGCGCGTTGGCGCGCGCCATCCATGGCGGCGGCCCGGGCGGCGCGACGTCGGCCTCATGGTACGGCTCGTCGTGCGGCGCCGGTTCGGCGCGGCGCGGTGCCGAGCGGTCGGGATGGGCGAACGGATCGGTCTGGCCGATCAGCCGCGCCAGTTCCGCGAGCGGATCGCCCTCGCCTTTGGGGCGCGTGCGATCGGCTTCACGACCGTAGTCGTCGTCCGCGAAAGGTCGGTCCTGGTATCGATCAGCCATGATGATGTCGCGTCCCCTTCGGGAAAGCCGCCAACTCGCTCGTCAAACGAAACAGCGTAATATAAGCCGCCACGGATCCCCACGTGACCGGTCGTCCCCATTTACCGCATCTCGTCCGGAGCGGAGACGCCGAGAACGGCGAGGCCCGATGCCAGAACCGAGACAACGCCCTGGACCAATGCCAATCGCGCCTTGGTAAGTACTGCATCATTAGTGATAATGAAGCGTAAATGAGGCATATCGCGCCCCCGGGTCCACAGCGCATGGAACGCGCTGGCCAGATCATAGAGGTAAAACGCGATCCTGTGCGGCTCATGCGCCGACGCCGCGGACTCGATCATCCGCGGATACAGCGCGAGCTGGCGCATCAGGCCGAGCTCGGCGGCATCGTCCAGCCGCTCCACGGCGGCGTCCTGCAGCCAGGCCACCCGCGCGGCGGCCTCTTCCGGCAGCTCGGGCATCTCGACCCGCGCGTTGCGAAAGATCGAGTGGCCGCGGGCGTGGCCGTACTGCACGTAGAACACCGGGTTGTCCTTGGACTGTTCCTTGACCTTGGCGAGGTCGAAATCCAGCACAGCGTCGTTCTTGCGGAACAGCATCATGAAGCGCACCGCGTCGGGGCCGACCTCGTCCACCACCTCGCGCAGGGTGACGAAATCGCCGGATCGCTTCGACATTTTCACCTGCTCGCCGTCGCGCAGCAGCTTGACCAGCTGCACGATCTTGACGTCGAGCGTAGCGGTATCGTTGGTCACCGCCTTGATCGCCGCCTGGACGCGCTTGATGTAGCCGCCGTGGTCGGAGCCCCAGACGTCCACCAGGTTGAGGAAGCCGCGATCGACCTTGTTCTTGTGGTAGGCGATATCGGAGGCGAAATAGGTGTAGCCGCCGTCGGACTTCAGCAGCGGGCGATCGACGTCGTCGCCATAGGCGGTGGCCCGGAACAGGGTCTGCTCGCGATCTTCATAGTCATCGACCGGCTTGCCCTTCGGCGGCGGCAGCCGGCCGACATAGACGTCGCCCTTGGCGCGCAGGAAGGCGATGGTCTCGGCCACCACGTCGCGGTCGCCGGAGATCAGCGAGCGTTCGGAGAAGAACACGTCGTGCTGGATGTTGAGCGCGGCGAGATCGCCGCGGATCATCTCCATCATCATGGCGATCGACCGGTCGCGAACGCCCGGCAGCCATTCGGCCTCGGGCTGCTTGAGCAGCGCATCGCCAAATTCGGACGCCAGCGCCTGCCCCACCGGCACCAGGTAATCGCCGGGATACAGCCCTTCCGGGATCGCGCCGATATTTTCGCCCAGCGCCTCGCGGTAGCGCAGGAACGCCGAGCGCGCGAGCACATCGACCTGCGCGCCGGCGTCGTTGATGTAATATTCGCGGCAGACGTCGAAGCCGGCGGTGACCAGCAAGCTGCACAGCGCGTCGCCGAATACCGCGCCGCGGCAATGGCCGACATGCATCGGCCCGGTCGGATTGGCCGAGACGTATTCGACATTGACCCTCTCGCGCCCGCCGACCGCGCTTTGGCCGTAGCCCGCGCCGTCGCGCAGCACCGCGCGCAGGGCATCGGCCCAGGCCGAGGTCTTCAGCGTCAGATTGATGAAACCGGGCCCGGCGACCTCCACAGAGGCGATCAGATCGTCATCGCGCAGCTTGGCGGCGATCGCCTCGGCGATGTCCTTCGGCTTGGCTTTCGCTTCCTTGGCCAGCACCATCGCGGCGTTGCTCGCCATGTCGCCGTGCGAGGCGTCCTTGGTCGGCTCCACCACGACGCGCGCCAGATCGAGGCCGGTGGGCAGCACGCCATCGGCGGCGAGCTGACGGCAGACCGCGTGGACACGCGCGAGGACGTTGGCGAACAGATGCGGAGTGGGAGCGGACATCGATGGAACCAGAACTTGCGCCGGACGATTCCGGCTGGAGGGGATGGATAGCGGGTTTGGCGATGCCGCGCCGCACTTGTTTGCATAGAGTCGGATTCGTCGCGATGGAACCGTTCCGGACGCGGTGCACTGCGCCGCTTCTTTGCGGCGTGGTGCGCCGCAGATCCGGGGTCCCGGTGGGGCGCAGAAGAAACCGGGATCCCGGATCTGCGGAGCGGCACTTCCAAGCGATGCTTCGCATCGCAAGGCCGCGCCGCGTCCGGGACAAGATTAAAGCGCATCAACCATTACATGAAGAAATAATACTTATATTACTAACAGTCACTTACAGTAATTTTCTAACGTAACTCCGGAGTTGAATCAAACAGTCTGATATGCTCCGTAATGGCAAACCTGTCGGTCATTCCGGCGATGAAATTGCCGATCCGCCGGGCGCGGTCGGTGGCGGTTTCCGGCCCGGCGCCCTTTGGCGCGAGCCACTCCGGAGGCATGTCCTCGGGCGCGCGCTGGTAGCGCGCGAACAGGTCGAACAGGATGCATTCGGCCTCGCCCATCACCCGCATCACCCGCGCGTGGCGGTACATCCGCTCCTTCAGAAATGCCTTGATGCCGGCCTCCGCCTTCTCCGCCTCGCGCGGGAACGCGATCAGCACCGCGCCGTGACGGCGCACCTCCTCCACCGATGCGAGGCGCGCGGCGCCGAGCCGCTTCCCGGCTTCGGTGACCACGGCGCCGATCAGGTAGGAGATCAGCTCGCGCACCAGTTCGGCGCCGCGCCGGACTTCGTCGAGGTCCGGATAGCGCGCATCGATGTGGTCGATCATGTCGGCGGCCAGCGGCATCACCCGGAGGTCGGTGACGGTGAACAGCCCGGCGCGAAGGCCGTCGTCGATGTCGTGGGCATCATAGGCAATGTCGTCGGCGAGGGCGGCGACCTGGGCTTCCAGCGAGGCGAAGCTGGACAGTTCGAGATCCCAGGCGTCGTTGAACTCGGTAATCCCCAGCGGCAGGCCGTGGGCGGCGTAGCGGCCGATGGCGGCGCCGTTGGCGTCGGTCAGCGGGCCGTTGTGCTTGACGATACCTTCGAGGGTCTCCCAGGTCAGGTTGAGGCCGTCGAAGTCGGGATAACGGTGCTCCAGCGCCGTCACCACGCGCAAAGTCTGGGCGTTGTGGTCGAAGCCGCCATGGTCGGCGAGGCAAGTGTCGAGGGCGCGCTCGCCGGCGTGGCCGAACGGCGGGTGGCCGATGTCATGGGCCAGCGCCAGGGTCTCGGTGAGGTCCTCGTCCAGGCCGAGCTGCCTTGCGATGGCCCGCGCAATCTGCGCCACTTCCAGCGTGTGGGTCAGCCGGGTCCGGTAGTGGTCGCCCTCATGGAACACGAACACCTGGGTCTTGTGCTTCAGCCGCCGGAACGCGGTGGAATGGATCACCCGGTCGCAATCCCGCCGAAACGCGCTGCGGGTCGAGCTTTCCGGCTCGGCGAACAGCCGGCCGCGGCTGCGCTCGGGGTCGCAGGCGTAGAGCGCGCGGGGGGCAGCCATTCCGACGGACACGGCGATTTATCCTCTATCCAATTGATTCCGCTGTCCGCGCCACTTAACTATGAGTGGCGGGTTATTCAAACTTCCCCGAGATTCCCCGCGGGAGCACGTCATGACATCAGCCAGCGTCACCATCAGCGAGCGGGCCGCCCGCCGCATCGGCGAAATCCTCAAGACCGAGGGTGACGGCGCCATGCTGCGGATCTCCGTCGAGGGCGGCGGCTGCTCCGGCTTCTCCTACAAGTTCGACGTCGATCGCGCGAAGGCCGACGATGACCTGGTGATCGCGCGCGAGAGCGCCGTGGTGCTGGTGGATTCGGCGTCGGTGCCGTTCCTGGCGGGTTCGGAGGTCGATTTCGTCGACGACCTGATCGGCGCCTCGTTCCGGGTGGTCAACCCGAACGCCACGGCGTCGTGCGGCTGCGGGACCAGCTTTTCGATCTGACAACAATCGTAGGGCGCCATAGCCCAGCGTATTGCGCCGCCGGGCGGCGGATTGCGCCTTCGGCTACGCCCGAAGCCTTCCTATCGTGACACCGGTGTCGGAACGGCACCAATGGTCACGTCCTCCACGTCCAGCCGCGGGATGCGGCTTAACTGGCGATCGAGCTCCCGGAACACGTATTCCGTGGCCTTGTACGGCGTGGAGATGCGCCGGTCCAAGCCGTCGTTCAGCAGCACGTGCACGCCGTCGCGCCCGGCCATCTGATGGCATTGGGCGCAGGTCATGCGGTTGAAGGTCAGGGCTTCCGGATCGTGCCGCCGGACATCGCGATAGGTTCGCGGGGTGAGGTCATCGAGCACCGCCTGCAGATCGGCTTTGTCGCGTCCTCCAGCCTTCTCGACGGCAAGCCGGAACAAGGGGGTGTCGTAGGCGCTCGAGTAGAAGCCGATGTCGACGCCTTCGCGCACGATCGGCACGGCTTCCAGCTTGCGATCGGCGTTATACGAACGGCTCAAAGTGCCGAACACCCACAGCCCCGTCAGCGACGAGCTCCAGCTCGCGGTCTGCACCGCCCGCCCCCCGATCGCCTCCTGGATGAAGTCCGCGGTCGCCTCGCCGGCGCCGGGCGCGTTGCGCTCGCGCAATCCCGCCAAGGCATCCGCCTTGTGCAGGAAGATGGCTGCGGCAACGCGGCGCTGCGCGGCGGGAAGCAGCCGGTCGATGGCGTCGAACTCGAGATGGATGAAGAGCTGCTCGTAGGCCCGCCCGGGGAAACGCGGGCTCATCAGCTGGTAAACCATCCGGACCTGCGGAATCTCCTGCAAGCCGGAGAAATGCACGTCGCTTGCCGGCTCGCCCGGGCGAAGCACCACGGAGACCAGTTTGAAATGGCGGGGATCGCTGACGTCGCTTGTTACGTCGGCGATCGGTTCGACGGTGGTGCCCGACGTATAAAAATTTTTCGGGCTGACCTGCCGGGCAATGTCGAGCGTGTCGCCGCCGGGCTCGCTCGCCGGGTCGAAGTTCGGCGTCGGCTTGCCGTTGAGAAAATCCAGCGTCTTCGAAAACCCTTCTGCTCCCAACGTCCTCGCCAATGGAAACCGATCGTCCAGCGCCGCCTCGGCCGCGAAAAACAGATGCTTGGCTTGCGTCAGGAAGCGCAAGCCGCTCTGCCGGCGCGGGGTATCGATGCCGTGATCGGGTGCAAATCCGTCGGGGTAGAACCACATCGAGTTGTCGCGAAGGCTGTAGCTGTCGTCATAGCTCGCCCATTGGTCTTGCCGCGTCTCGAAGTTCTGGGTGATCAGTTTGAGGACGCCGATCTTGGCTTCGTATCTGGCGAGCAGATCCGGCGGGATGTCCGCGAAGGTTCTGAATTTCTCCGCATAGCCGTAGATCGATTTGACCGGATCGAACTGTTCGCTCAGCTCATGGGCGTGGTGTTTGCCGCATTGCGCGTCGGGGCGGAGCTTCACGTAGTAGTCGAAGCTGATGTCGATCAGGCTGTAGCCGTCGGCCCGCAGCTCACCGTACATGTCGGGGAACTCGTCGATGTGGCGAACCCAGTACACCGACTGGATGCGGCAGCCCTCCGGCGTGTCGCCGGTGGAGAAATGATCGATGTGACGGTTCTGTTCCGAGAAGCCAGCCTTGACGAGCTGCGGCCAGCTCTCCTGGTACCCGACCTGGAACACCGGGTAGATCGGGTCGGCGGCCCCCAGACCGGTATCGAAGAACAGGTAATTGAACTGCGGACGCGTGCGGCCGAAGTTCTGCTCGAAATGGGTGAGGATGTCGTAGACCGAGCCTGGCCGCAGCGCGGCGTGGTTGCTTTCGGTGATGACCTCCTGCCAGCGGTGGCGCACGATCGACAACGGGTAGCCGTCGGCGAGCGTGAAGACGATGCCAATGAGGCAAACGAACAGGACGCCCAGGAGTTTTTTCATCGCTATCGCTACGACCTTCATCGGGCCAGTTCAACAGCGAGGGCAGTTCCTCCCCATAAACGCAGTCGTCTCCGCCAAGCTCGGATCGGCAGCGGTATCATTGCGGTGAAATGGTCTTGGATTTACCTTCTGAATATGTCGGTGCGAGCCCGCGAGAATCACAGGCGAGTTGCGCGGAGCGAATCAATACAGAAAGCCACAACCGAACGCTGGATTGCTTCTTCGCAAGGGCTCTTCGCAATAAGGCGGATAGTTCGAGCCCGAATAGAAAATACTCCGATCACGAATCATCGCTGACCAACGATCCGGCGGTGGCGTCCTCGTTACGGATTTCCGCATTCGCCACGCGCGATGAGATCGCATCGGTCGGTCCTTCAATCTCGCACAGGCTGCCGTCGGCCAACTCGTCCGCGCCGGTCTGTTCGACCGTCCAGGTGCCGTCAGGATTATAGGCGACGTTGAATGTCGTGAACCCGGCTGTGGCGTCGCAGAGCGCTGCCCTGATCGATGAAGTCCTGAAGTTCAGCACGGAGCCAGGCGGATAGCTTCCGGTTTGCACATAGAAAATATTGACAGGCGCACAATCGAGATTGGTCTCGGGCCGAACCGTCACGAAGCTTGAAATGATGACCCCCGCCGCGATCGATCGCACCGCCGGTCCGGCATTGTAACTGGAAAGCGTCGGATTCAACGCCGGCGTCGCTATACGAAAGGATCCCGGCGGCGGACCCGGCGTCCAGACAGGGACCGAAAGGCCGAGCGAGGGCGATACGGGCATCGTCGTCGTATTGTTGGTGGGAGTCCTGTCAGCCGGCGTAAGATCGATGGGCTGAACCGCAACGAGCAGCCCCGAGGGTTGCCCGACCTCCGGTGGGGAGACCTGCTCTTCCATCCCCGCGTAGTTCTGCGGAATCATCGAAAAGCTGAGAACGGCACCCGAAGTAGCATACGGCAGCAAGGCTTCGCTGTAGAGGCTGTTGGAATAGACTTCCTGGCCCCGGGAAAACACCGCGGGTTGCTGGAAAAAATAAAAATCCTGGATACTGGAAGAGTCGTTGATCACGTTGATCGTAATAAGGGGGGTCATTGCTTCCTTCCCCGCCAGCTCTTTTCCGGAATGAACGGACCGACAACCGCGTCATGGCGAGCCAGCGCAAATCGCCGAAGGCGACTTTCGCTGAGCGAAGCAATCCCGAGAGCCACACGCACAGTGTGGATTGCTTCGTCGCAAGGGCTAAGAGGAAAGCTGGCGAGCCAGCTTTCGTTGACCTCGCAATGACGGCTGCGGCTGACTCGAGTCATCTCAAGGAGAAATTGCTCTAACCGGTCCTGACGGGCTTGAAGCTCCATACTTCGTTCAGGCCGCTGTCCCATCCCCAGACGATGATCCGGGTGCTGATCGGCTGCCAGTCATTGCCGGCCGCGTTGAGGTTCTGGTCGGTGTTACCGACGATGCGCACGGGGTACGGCGCGTCGCTGACGATCTCCCAGGTATGGGCAGCGTCGAACGTCAGGTTTTCAGGCAGGTCGAACAGCTGCACGGCCGCGCCGTTGTCCCCCGACGCCGGGGCTGCGTACAGCCCGCGATAGGGATTGAGCAGGATGATTCCGCGGGTCGCCGGATAGGAAACCAGGCTCCACAACTGGTCGGGATCGCTGGGCGATGCGGTGTTGAGGATCAGTTGGCTTCCGGCCTGGTGGCTGTTGCCGTCGATGGCCAGGGCCAGCCCCGTACCCATGGTGATCTGGTAGACGATATTAGTCATCTGAACGCCCCCCCTACGCTAAACGTGTGGTTGCGTTTAAAAAAGCACAAGCGCTCAGGTTTAACAATCCCGGCCGGGAACTAGCGCGGCATATTTTTACGGCACAGCTGATGACAGACGCGCACCCGGCTTCCAGCCGCGCGCATTACTCCGCCGCCACCACGCGCGGGCGTTCTTCGTCGAAGGCGTCTTCTTCCTGCGGTTGCAGGCGGCGCTTCAGCTTGCGGTCGATGCGGTCGAGATAGATGTAGATCACCGGGGTGATGAACAGCGTCAACAACTGAGAGACGCAGAGGCCGCCGACCACGGCGACGCCGAGCGGCTGGCGCAGTTCGGCGCCCGCCCCCGCCCCCAGCGCGATCGGCAGCGTGCCGAAGATCGCGGCGAAGGTGGTCATCATGATCGGCCGGAAGCGCAGCAAGGCCGCCTCGCGGATGGCGTGTTCGGCAGAGAGCCCGACGCGGCGGCGCTCCAGCGCGAAGTCGACCATCATGATGGCGTTCTTCTTGACGATGCCGACCAGCATGACAATGCCGATCATGGCGATCACCGACATCTCCATCTTGAACAGCATCAATGTCAGGATCGCGCCGATGCCCGCCGACGGCAGGCCGGAGATGATGGTGATCGGGTGGATGAAGCTCTCGTAGAGAATGCCGAGGATGACGAAGGCCGCGAACACCGCGGCGAGGATCAGCACGCCCTGCCCGCGCAAGCTGTCCTGGAACACCTGCGCGGTGCCGGAGAAACCGGTGGCGATGGTGATCGGCAGCTTGGACTCGCTTTCGATCCTGGTGATCTGATCGACCGCATAGCCCAGCGAATAGCCGGGCAGCAGGTTGAACGAGATCGTCACCGCGGGCTGCTGGCCCTGGTGGTTGATCTGCAGCGGACCCACGCTCGGCACCAGCCGCGCCACCGCTGACAGCGGGATGGTCTGGTTGTTGCCGGTCTTCATGTAGAGTTTTGAGATATCGCTGGGATCGATGCGGAACTGCGGCTGCGCCTCCAGAATGATCTGGTAGTCGTTGGTCGGCATGTAGATGGTGCCGACCTGCCGCGCGCCGAAGGCGTTGTAGAGCTGGTTGCGGACCTGATCGACGGTGATGCCGTAGACCGCGGCCTTCTCGCGGTCGATATCGACGGTCATCTGCGGGTTCTTGATGTAGAGGTCGGTGGTGACGTCGAGCAGGCCGGGCACCTTGGCGATCTGGTCGCGCATCTCCGGCGAGACGCGGTACAGCGTGTCGGTGTCGCTGCCCTGCAGGACGTATTGATACTGGCTCTTCGACGGCCGGCCGCCGACGTTGAGGTTCTGGATGCTCTGGAAGAACGCCTGCAGGCCCGGAATGGCGGTGGCCTTCTGGCGCAGCCGCGCCATCACCACCGGCGCGGACTCGCGCTCCTTCTGCGGCTTCAGCGCGATGAACAGCCGGCCGTAGTTGGCGGTCGGGTTCGGGCCGCCGGAGCCGACGGTGGAGTTGATGTAATCGACGGCGGGATCGGATTTCAGCAGTTCGGCCAGCGCCAGCTGCCGGGTCTTCATCGCCTCGAACGAGGTGTCGGTGGCGGCCTCGGTGATCCCCGTCAGGAAGCCGGTGTCCTCCTGCGGGAAGAAGCCCTTGGGCACGATCAGATAGAGATAGACGGTGCCGCCGAGCGTCGCGATGGTCACCAGCAGCATCAGGAACTTGTGCGCCAGCACATGGTCCAGCGCCCATTCGTAACCGCGCAGCCAGCTCGCGAACATCCGCTCGAACAGCCGCAGCACGATGTTTTCCTTCTTGTGCGGATCGTGTGCCTTCAGCACGCGCGCGCACAGCATCGGCGTCAGGGTCAGCGACACGAAGCCGGAGACGATGATCGCCGCGGCGACCGTCACCGCGAATTCGCGAAACACGCGACCGACGATGCCGCCCATCAGCAACACCGGGATGAACACCGCGATCAGCGAGAAGGTGATGGAGACGATGGTGAAACCGATCTCGCGCGCGCCCTTCAGCGCCGCGTCGAACGGCTTCATGCCATGCTCGATGTGGCGGACGATGTTCTCCAGCATGACGATGGCGTCATCGACCACGAAGCCGACCGACAGCGTCAGCGCCAGCAGCGTCATGTTGTTGATGGAATAGTCCAGCATGTACATCACGGCGCAGGTGCCGAACAGCGAGATCGGCACCGCCAGCGCCGGGATGAAGGTCGCCGAGGCCGAGCGCAGGAACAGGAAGATCACCACGATCACAAGCCCGACCGCGATCAGCAGGGTCTCCTCGACGTCGGCCACCGCCTGCCGCACCGAGATCGAGCGATCCATCATCACGCTGACTTCGACCGACGGCGGCAACTGCGCCTGCAGCGACGGCAGCTTGGCGCGGACGCCATCGACCACCGCGACGGTGTTGGCGTCGGGCTGCTTCTGGATTGCCAGCACGATGGAGGGCTTGCCGTTCAGCCAGGTCGCGACCTTGTCGTTTTCGACCGCGTCGTAGATCTTGGCGACTTCGTTGAGCTTGACGGGCGAGCCGTTGCGCCAGGCGACCACAATCTGGCTGTAGTCGGCCGCCTTGTTCATCTGGCCGGAGGCCTGCAGCGAGATGTCCTGCTTCGGGCCGTTCAGGGTGCCGACCGGCGTCGACGAATTGGCGCGCGACACCGCGGTGCGGATGTCTTCCAGCGACAGGCCGCGGGCTGCGGCGGCTTCCGGATCGGCCTGCACGCGAATGGCGAATTTCTGCGAGCCGTAGATCACCACCTGGGCGACGCCGGGGATCTGCGACAGCGCCTGCCCGATGGTGATGTCGCCGAATTCGTTGACCGCCGACAGCGGCAGCGTCGATGAGCTCAGCGACACGAACAGCACCGGGAAGTCGCCGGGATTGACCTTGCGGAAGCTCGGCGGGATCGTCATTTCGATCGGCAGCCGGCGCTGCGCAATGGTCAGCGCGGTCTGCACGTCCAGCGCCGCGGCGTCGATGTTGCGGTTGAGGTCGAACTGGATGGTGATTCCGGTGGTGCCTTGGGACGAGCTCGACGACATCGAGGAGATGCCGGCGATGGTCGAGAGCTGGCGCTCGATGACGCCGGCGACGGAGGCCGCCATGGTATCGGCGCTGGCGCCGGGCAGCGTCGCGGTCACGGCGATGGTCGGAAAGTCCACCTTGGGCAGCGCCGACACCGGCAGTAGCCGGAAGCCGAAGATGCCGAACGCGATGATGGTGGCGGTGATGAGCGTGGTCATCACCGGGCGACGGATGCAGAGTTCGGAGAGCGTCATGGCTCAGGCCCCGGCCTTGCGGGAGCGCGCCTCGACCCTGGTGCCCTCGGTGAGCAGTAACTGGCCGTCGACCACCACATCCTCGTTTCCGGTCAGGCCGGAGCTGATGACCGACATGCCCTGCGCGGTGCGGTCGACCGTGACCGGCTGCACATGGGCGACATTGTCCTTCACCGTGAAAACGAAATTGCCGGTCTGGC
>NZ_JAQGJD010000215.1 GCF_028290785.1 Tardiphaga sp.
CGCAGCTCCAGTTGCACGTCGGGATATAACCGGTGGAATTCATTAAGCGGCCCGGGCAGTCGCACGGCCGCGGTGCTTTCCATCGCGCCGAGCCGAAACACGCCGCGCGGCCGCGGATCCTGCACCGCGTCGCGCGCCTCGTCGGCCAGGGCGAGAAGCCGGTCGGCATAGCCGAGCAGCGTCTGGCCTGCCGGCGTCAGATGCAGGCGCTTGCCCTCGCGGATGAACAGCGGCGTGCCGAGATCGTCCTCGAGCTGGCGAACCCGCGTCGTGACATTGGACTGCACGCGGTTCAGCCGCTGCGCGGCGCGGGTCACGCCGCCCTCGCGCACCACAGCGCGGAAGATGCGCAGCTCGGACAGATCCATCTATCTCTCCATGAGATCAAAACAATCACTATTATTCATTTTAAAGGATTTATGGCGACGGGTAAACCATCGCCACGGCGCGGCTCTGCACCGCAAGGAGTGGGCATGTCCGACGATGGCTTCGATCCGCACGCGTATGACGTTCGCTTCCTGACGCCGGTGCAGTGGACCGCGTGGAAGCGATCCATCGTCACGCGCGTGCACGACGAGCGTCGCCGGACGATTCGCCGGGCGTTGGCACGCGTTTGGGGTGTCGTTCGAAGCGTTTGCCGTCGCCTGCGCCAGGGGCAGGAGGCGCGCGACGCGCTTCGCGCGATGAGCGATTACGAACTAAAAGATATTGGACTTGCGCGCTCCGGAATCGAAGCTGCGATCCGGTGCGACGAACGAAATGCGTGCTCGGCGATGTCGTCCGAACCACGTCAACTTTGGAGATCTGTCATGTCGAAAGCCTATTGGATCGTGCGCGTCTCGGTGCGCGACGAGGCGCGTTATCCGGAATATCTCGCCGCGGCGAAGCCGGCGTTCGAGAAATTCGGCGCGCGATTCATCGTGCGCGGCGGCGCCTTCGAGGCGATGGAAGGCGTCGCGCGCGATCGCAACGTGGTGGTCGAATTCGCCGATCGCGCCACCGCGACGGCGTGCTATCGCAGCCCGGAGTATGACGCCGCCAAAGCGATCCGGCAGAAATATGCCGACGCCGACTTCATCATCATCGACGGCGCATAGCGGCGGCTATAGCCGCCCCAGCGCGGCCGCCGTCGCCACTTTGTCGAAACGTTCCAGCGACAGGATGGCGTCGGCGAATTTCTCCGCGCTGCCGTTCAGCACCGGGCGCGCCAGCAGCAGGAATTTCTGCGCCATCGCCTGCGCATCGGGAAACGACGCCGGCTCGCCGGACGGATCGGCGTAGATCCGTTCGTGCAGGCCGTCTTCGGTCGTGATGCTGACGCGCGCGCCAAACGGGTGCGTCTTGCCTTCCAGGCGGTCGTCCTGGACCACGTCGAAGCGATCGGCCAGCTTGTCGATCGCGGCGTCGCCAAGCCGATTGTAGTCGTCCCAGCCAAAGCTGCCCTGATCCAGCGCCAGCGCACCGGTGAAGAACATCGAGAACTGTCCGTCGACGATCGAGGTCGGGTGCCGCTTGGTAGCGGCGTCGCCGGTTAGCGTGATGCCGTTGCGATGCAGGCCGATTTCGACGCGCTTGACCTGGTCCGGCGTCAGGTTGTGCTCGCGGCGCATGGCGATGATGGCGTCGATGGCCGCGTGGGTATAGCGGCAGCTCGGATACGGCTTCACGCCGATCTTCATGGTCTCGTAGATGTGGCCGAGGCCGGCCGTGGCCTTCTCCGGATGCGCATTGTCGCTGTAGCCTATCAATAGGCCGTGCTTGCCCTCGACAGATTCGGTGGCGCCGAGAAAAGCGTTGCGCGCCAAGGTGGCGGCGATGACACCGTTCATCGCAGCAGCGCCAACCTGGTAGCGCTTGTTCCAGGCGCCGTTCACGAGAAACTGCAGCGAGCCCGCGGCCTGGCTGCCGGACACGCCGAACGCCGAGATCAACTGCTGTTTCGAGAGGCCGAACAGCTTGCCTGCGGCTGCCGCGGCGCCATAGGTCCCGGCGGTGGCGGTGGGGTGGAAGCCCCTGGCGTAATGCGAGGTCGGATCGAGCGCGTTGCCGAGCCGGCAACACACTTCGTAGCCGGCGACGATGGCGGTCAGCACCTCTTTGCCGGAGGCGCCGACCATCTCGCCTACCGCGAAGGCGGCGGGGACGACGGGCGCACTCGGGTGCAGCGAGGAATCCGCATGGGTATCGTCGAAGTCGAGCGAATGCCCAAGCGCGCCGTTGAGCAGCGCGGCCACCGCCGGAGTCCAGGTCTTGCTGTCGCCGAACACGGTGGCTTCGCCCGTGCCATCGAGCGACAGCGCTTCCAGCATTTTCAGCAGCGCCGGCGTGGATTCCGCCTCCTGGCGGGCGCGGATCGTGCTGCCGAGATAATCCAGCGTCAGAACCTTGGCGCGCTCCAGCACTTGCTGCGGGATGTCGTCGAATTTCAGCTCCGCGACATAGGCGGCGAGCGTTGCGGTTTCATCGGCCATTGTGTTTCCTCACTTTTGTTGAAACAGCGTAAGCGGGCTGAATCATCGTTTCAAGCGGGCACGGCAGCGCGGGCATCAGCCATGCCGAAGCGCCTCGCAAGCGGCAACATCTGGACCGGACGAATGATCGCATGGCTGAAACGACTGGCCGCCCTGATCCGGTCGCGCAAGGTCGAACTGGGTCTCGGCGTGCGCGTCACCGTGGCGGCGATGAGCGCGCTGATGGTCGCGCTGGCGCTCGGCCTCAAGCTGCCGCTGTGGGCGGTACTGACCTCGATCATCGTGACCCAGATGAGCGTCGGCCGCTCGCTGAAGGCGACGCGGGATTACCTGGTCGGCACCATCGGCGGCGCGATCTATGGCGGCGCGGTGGCGATCCTGATCCCGCATTCCAGCGAAGGCGCGCTGCTGG
>NZ_JAQGJD010000223.1 GCF_028290785.1 Tardiphaga sp.
ATCGAGCAGACGATTCGCGAAAAGCTGCCGGAAGGTTTTCAGCGCGCGGAATATCTGAAAGAGCACGGCATGATCGACATGGTCGTGCACCGCCACGATCTCAAGCCGACCCTGGCGCGGCTGTGCCGGCTGCTGACGAAATCGCCCGCCGTCGAGATGGCCGCGAAGCCCGTATCGCTGCCGATCGACAGCCCCGCCGAGATCGTCGCCAGCCCGGAGACGGTGCCGGCCGCGCACGCGTGAGCATGGCTGCCGCGCCCGCGCCGGACACCCTCGGCGAAATTTTGGCGCGGTTGTCGGCGCTGCATCCGGCCGCGATCGATCTTTCGCTCGATCGCATGACGCGGCTGCTGGCGCAGCTCGATCATCCCGAAGCGAAGCTGCCGCCGGTGATTCACGTCGCCGGCACCAACGGCAAGGGATCGACCATCGCGTACCTGCGCGCGATCTGCGAAGCCGCAGGACTGCGCGTCCATGTCTTCACCTCGCCGCATCTGGTGCGTCTCCACGAGAGCATCCGACTGGCCGGCGCGCTGGTCGGCGATGATGAGTTGCTGGCGGCCTATGCGCACTGCGAACGCGTCAATGCCGGCGCGCCGATCACTCTGTTCGAGGTCGAGACCGCCGTCGCATTCACGCTGTTCGCAAAGCATCCCGCCGATGTGGTGCTGCTGGAAGTTGGCCTCGGTGGCCGGCTCGACGCCACCAACGTCATCGAGAAGCCGGCGGCCTGCGTGTTCACCCCGATCGGCATCGATCACACCGATTTTCTAGGCGACACGTTGCTCAAGATCGCCGCGGAAAAAGCGGGGATCATCAAGCGTCGCGTCCCGGTGATCACGGCGGAGCAATCGCCGGAAGTCACCGCCGTCATCGAGCAGCAGGCGCGCAAGGGGCATGCGCCGACCTATTCGGCGGGACAGGAATGGCATGTCGGCGTCGAGCGCGGGCGCCTGGTGTATCAGGACGACCGCGGCCTGATGGACCTCGCCGCGCCAAAATTGTTCGGGCGGCACCAGTTCGGCAATGCCGGGCTGGCGATTGCGACGCTTCGCGCGCTCGACCTCTTCAAGATTGACTCTGCCGCTTATGAGGCCGGCGTCGCCCGCGCCGAATGGCCGGCACGGATGCAGCGGCTGACCTCCGGGCGGCTGGTGGAAATCGCGCCAAAGGATTCCGAGATCTGGCTCGACGGCGGCCACAACGCCGATGGCGGTCGTGTCGTGGCCGCTGCGCTGGGCGATCTCGAGGAACGGGTGTCGCGGCCGCTGGTGGCGATCGTCGGCATGATGGCCAACAAGGATGCGGCGGGGTTCCTCGCCAACTTCGCCGGGCTCACACGGCACATCATTGCGGTCGAAATTCCCGATCGCGTCGGCGCGATGACGCCTGAAGCGCTCGCCGACGCGGCGCGCAGCCTCGGCATGCGCGTGGAGATTTCCGCCAGCGTCGCGGCCGCGCTGACGTCGCTTACCAAGCTTGCCTACGAAGTGCCGCCGCGTATTTTGATCGCCGGCTCGTTGTATCTCGCGGGTCACGTGCTGGCGGAAAACGGCACGCCGCCTGCATAGAAACCTCGGGGAACGATTAATGCCCAGAGGAGTGCAAATGCGTTTTGCCGCCATCGCCGATGTGCACGGTAACTATCTCGCGCTGGAAGCCGTGCTGGCCGACATCAAGGCGCAGGGCATCGAAGAGATCGTCAATCTGGGCGACATGGCCAGCGGCCCGCTGGACGCGCGGCGCACGGTAGAGATCATGATGGGCATGAATGCCCTCTGCGTGCGTGGAAACCATGACCGCTATCTCACCGACTACGCGCTCGAGGACATGTGGCCGTCGGACCGCTATTCGCACGGCCAGCTCCAAGCGAAACATCTCGACTGGCTGCGCGCGCTGCCGTTCAGCGCCGTGTACCGCGACAGCGTCTATCTCTGTCATGCCACGCCTTCCGACGACAACACCTACTGGCTGGAAGCGGTGACGCCTGACGGTGTGGTGCACATGGCGACGATCGAGGATATTGAGCAGAAGGCCGAAGGCATCGCGCAATCGCTGATCCTGTGCGCGCACTCGCATGTTCCGCGCACGGTCAAACTTCGCGACGGACGGATGATCGTCAATCCCGGCAGCGTCGGGTGCCCCGGCTATCGCGATGTCGCGCCTTATCCGCACGCGGTGGAAACCGGCACGCCGGACGCGAGCTACGCCATTCTCGACGATGGCGGCGGACACTGGCAGGTGACGTTTAGGCAAGTTCCGTATGACCACGCTGCCATGGCCGATCTGGCGCGGGCGAACGGCCGGCTGGAATGGGCAAGTGCGCTGGCGACGGGCTGGATCAGGTAAGCGGCCTATCCTCGCAGAAGCATTCCCGACGCATTTACGAACCCCACCACGAGTCGTCCCCGCGAAAGCGGGGACCCATACCCTCAGTCGATGAAGTGGTACGGGCATCTTCCTCGATTCGGCTGCGGGGGACGGAGGTTATGGGTCCCCGCTTTCGCGGGGACGACGGCTGAGAGGCCGGGGATCGCAATTCCGGCAATGAGTTCGCTTGAAAGAACTTTACAAACAAAACGCAACGGCCGGTGACATGGTCACCGGCCGTTGCCGAATTCAGAGATAGTCGCCGAAGATCAGACCGCAGCGGTGATCCACTGCTGCAGCTTCTGCTTCGGCGCGGCGCCGACCTGGCGCGAGGCCATCTCGCCGCCCTTGAAGATCATCAGGGTCGGGATCGACATCACGCCATACTTCGACGCGGTCTTCGGGTTCTCATCGACGTTGAGCTTGAGGATGGTGACCTGATCGCCCATCGCGGCGGAAATCTCGTCCAGCGCCGGTCCGATCATGCGGCACGGGCCGCACCATTCGGCCCAGAAATCCACGACCACGGGGCCGGTCGCCTTGAGCACTTCCGCTTCGAAATCGGCGTCTGAAACCTTGCCAACGGCCATGGTGTCCTCGTTCTGCTGCTAGGAGAGCGCGTCGAAAAGAATCGCGCTGGGATGATGATCCAACCTATGAACGCACCCCTGCCGGGTCAAGGCATGCTCACGGCGAGATGATGCCGGACAGCGCTGCGTCCAGCGCGGTCGGGGAAAGTTCCATGATTTCAGGAGTTTCGGTCCAGAGCAGCGCGGCGCGGATGGTCCGGTGTGGGTATAACTTCGCCAGCACGGCGCGGTAGAGCGCCAACTGGCGGACATAGGCGTCCGGCGCCTCGGCCAGGGTCCGTGGCGGGGCATGATTGGTCTTGTAATCGACGATCCAGACCTCGGATGGCGTCACCACCAGCCGGTCGATCTGCCCGGAGACCAGTAAGGGTTGGCCGCGCCGCTTCAGCCGGCCGACGATCGAGACCTCGGCGCGGCTACCCGGCGCGAACACGGCGGCAAAGCGGGCATCGTCGATCAGCCCCAGCACCTGCGCGGCCAGCGCGGTGCGATCGGCGTCGCTCCATTTCTCGGTGTTGCGGGCGAGATAGCGCTTCGCGGCGTCGCTGCGGAGTTCGGCGGCCACATCGGGTAGCGATTGCAGGAGACGGTGCACCAGCGTGCCCCTCTGCCGCGCGCGGGTACGGTCCGCATCGGATTCGCCGGGCCTGATGCCGTGGTCGTCGTCGGCCGGATCCGATGGCCGCAGGAAATTCATCTGGCGCGGCTCCGCCGGCGAGGACTGGCGCAGCCAGGGCGGCAGATCCACCGGCGCGACGGCATCGGGTGCCGCCGCGACACCGGCTTCCGGCTGCGCATCTTCGAGCCGCGAATAGCGTTTCACGACGCCGTCCGGCGGCGGCACGTTTTGCATGTGCAGGCCGGAGTTTTCGAGGCCCTTCAGGATCATGTCGTACCAGGATAGCGGCCGCACCTCGTTGCGGTTGCCCGGCATGCAGCCGCCGACAATCAGCCGGTCGGCGGC
>NZ_JAQGJD010000226.1 GCF_028290785.1 Tardiphaga sp.
TCCAGCGCGATGTCGAACCGCCGGACGTCGATCAGCAACTGCGCATCCGCCGGCGGCGCGTCCGCCGCGCGCAGCGGCGCGTGGGCGAGGTCGTAGTTCTCGAAGCCCTCGATCAGGCGCGCCTGCAGCAGTTTGGGAATGCTGTCGGCCCACATGGCGTCGGCAAACGCGGGCATTTCCTTCGCGGGCGAAAACAGGAAGCGCTGGGTCTGCAGCATCGCGACGGCGGTCGGTTCCGGAAGTCCGAGCTGGACCTTGAGCGCCTGCCCCGGCGCCGCAGCGGCGCGCGCCGCGCGCAAATCGTAAGTCGTTTTGGGTGCCGCCGCCGCACCACCGCCGGTCATTTTCTCAAGACCGGCGACGATGCCATCGAGCTTCCCGGTGTTGCGCGCCAGGCCCTCGGAAAACACCTGCAGGTTGGCAATGGTGTTCTTCAGCGGGTCGGCGTTATCCGCCAGCACCGAGTCGACCCGGCGAAGCGCGTCGCGCGCCGCCTGGGTCATGCTCTGGCCGGCGCCGGTATCAGCGATCAAGGTCGTCACTTTGGCGCCCCCGGCCGGGAGCTTGCCGCCTTCCAGCGCCACCACAGGCACGCCTGTCAGCCCCTGAAACTCCAGGCCGACCCTGGTATCGGGCCGCACCGGCGTGGCCGCTGCCACCGAAATCGTCGCATCGACGCGGCGCGCATTGTCCGACGCCAGCGCCAGAGCGGTGACTTCGCCGACGCGAATGCCATTGAACAACACGCCGGCACCGACCAGCAGGCCTGGCACCGATCCCTCGAACTGGACGTGATAGTCGGTGCGCGGGCCGAGGCCGCCGGAGTTGTGCAGCCAGTAGACGAAGCCGAATACAGCGCCGATGGCCGCCAACACGAAGGCTCCGACAATGACAAAGGGGGCACGGGTTTCCATGGCTCAATTCATTCTCGGTTGCAGCATCAGCGAGCGCTTGCCGTGGAAATAGGCCCGCACCCAGGGATGCTCGGATTGCAATAGTTCGGGCATCGGCCCGATGGCGACGATTTTTCCGTCGGCGAGGGCCGCGACGCGGTCACAGACGGTATTCAGGCTGGCGAGGTCGTGGGTGACCATGAACACGGTAAGCCCCAGCGTCTTCTGCAGCGTCTTGATCAGGGTGTCGAAATCGCCGGCGGCGATCGGATCGAGACCCGAGGTCGGTTCGTCGAGAAACACGATCGCCGGATCCAGCGCCAGCGCGCGTGCCAGCGCGGCACGCTTGATCATGCCGCCCGATAGTTCGGACGGGAATTTGTCGCCGTCTTCCGGCTGCAGCCCGACCATTTCCAGCTTGGCATTGGCGATCTCGTCGAGCAGCGCGTCGGACATGGTCAGGTTTTCACGTAGCGGAAACTGCACGTTCTGCCGCACCGTCAGCGACGAGAACAGCGCGCCCTGCTGAAACAGGATGCCCCATCGGCCGGCCGCCGTCTGGGTGCGGCGCTCATGGGTCGAACCGATCGTCACCCCCATCACCTCGATCGTGCCGCCCTGCGGCGGCACAAGCCCGATGATAGTGCGCATCAGAACCGACTTGCCGCCGCCGGAAGCGCCGACCAGGCCGAGAATTTCGCCGCGACGCACATCCAGCGCCAGGTGATCGATCACCACGCGCTTGCCGAAGCCAACCACGAGGTCGCTGACGCGAATAGCAAATGGGCCGGCCGAATCCTGCATCGTCACATTCCGACCGATGCAAAGAAGATCGCGAACAGCCCGTCGAGTACGATCACCAGAAAAATCGATTTCACCACCGACGTCGTGGTCTGCTTGCCGAGCGACTCCGCGCTGCCTTTTACCCGCAACCCCTCGCTGCAGGCGACGATGCCGATCACCAGCGCCATGAACGGCGCCTTGATCATGCCGACCTCGAAACTGGCGATCGACACCGCATCGTGCAGCCGGGCGATGTAGATTGCCGGGCCCATGCCACCATAAAACCACGCCACCAGGCCGCCGCCATACAGCGCGGCCATCGACCCGATGAAAGCGAGGACAGGCAGAGCCAGGATCAGGGCGACAATGCGCGGCAGGATCAGCACATCGATGGGATCGAGGCCCATGGTGGAAAGCGCATCGATCTCCTCGCGCATTTTCATCGAGCCCAGTTCGGCGGTATAGGCGCTGCCCGAGCGCCCGGCGACCATGATGGCGACGATCAGCACACCCAGTTCGCGCAGCACCAGAATGCCGACCATATCGACGACATAGGAGTCCGCGCCGAACTTGCGAAAATGGAAGATGCCCTGCTGGGCGATGATTGCACCAATCAGGAAGGTGATCAGCACGACAATGGGAATAGCCTGCCAGCCGACCCGATAGAGCTGATAGGTCAGCGAGGTCAGCCGCAGCGCCCTTGGCCGGCGTAAAACCCGCAACGCCGCGAAACACAAGGCCCCCAGCATCTGCAGGAACACCACGACGTCTTCGCCGGTGTCGAACGCGGCGGTTCCGAGATCGGCAAGCTTCGCGGCGATCGGATTGCGCGCCACAGGCGGCGCGAGGTTGTGGCGGTTGACCTGACTGACCTCCTCGATGAGGCCCGCATATTTGTCGGCGACGCCGACGACGTCGGCCGCACGGCCGGCATGCGCGGCCCTTCGTGTGATCTTTTCAAGCAGCCATGCGCCCAGGGTGTCGAGTTCGCGCACACCGGAAATATCCATGGTCACGGCGGCGGCGCGATCGAGTTGCGGCGCAATATCAGCGGCCAGCTTTTCCAGCACAGCCACATTGGCCGCTATCCACGAGCCACCGGGCTGTAGCTTTACCGCGTCGCCGATAGAGATGGCCGTTAATACAGGTGCCGTTGCCAAGCCGCTATCCTCGATGTGTAAGACCGCGGTATTCTAACGCCGCACCGCGGCGGCGCTTTTGACATGCATCAAGGCTCACCAGACGCAGCAGATAAGGCGCCGGATCGAGATCGGTTCCGATCTCGGAATATTCGCTGTGAACGGGGGTCTGTCGCGCGTTCAATATCTAGGTCCGGCCCGATCCGATCCGCCAATCCATATAGCTCGTGCGATATCATGTTTGACCAGGATCAAGTCCGTTGCGACGCCGCCGGGCGACAAGTAGGACGCGCCCGCTTTCGCGTTGGACGTCAGACATTCGGAGGTCGCCGTGATCAAAGACATCGCTGTCCATCTTCCGGTCGATCGGCCGGTCGAGCCTGCCCTCGATTGCGCAATCTCGCTGGCGAAGATATTTGGCGCGGAGCTGCAGGGGCTGGTCGCCACCTATCAGGTCATCAATCCAGCCATTCCCGTCAGCGCGTCCGCTGCGCAATTTGCGTTGCCCACCGAATACAATACCGATTCGCAGGCCGCCAACGACCGGCTCGCGCAGTTTGAAGCTGCTGCACAAGCGGAACGTATCCGGGTGACGACCGGCTGCATGTCGGATACGCCTCGGATCGCCAATCAGGCCCTGGCGGCGATCTCGCGGTTGTTCGCTCTCAGCATCGTAACGCAGCCCGACGCCTCGCGGCCGACCCACGACAGCCAGCTGGCAGAAGCGGTGCTGCTTCAATCCGGACGCCCGATGTTGCTCGTGCCTCACATCCATCGCGGTCCGTTCAAGACGGCGCGGGCGCTCGTCTGTTGGGACGGCGGGCGGGCTGCGGCCCGCGCGTTGCACGACGCCATGCCTTTTCTGCGCAGGGCGCAGACGATCGACGCCATTTCAATCCGTCATGCGGACGCGCCGGCCGCCGACGCCAGCCTGGAACATCTGGTGAGCCATCTCGATCGCTACGGATTGGACGCCAAGGTGCAGCATGCGACCGCTGAACCCGCGGATGTTCACAGCACGATCCTGTCCGCCGCCGCGGATCTCGGCAGCGACTATCTTGTGATGGGCGGCTACGGTCACTCCCGGCTCGGCGAGTACATCCTCGGCGGGACCACGCG
>NZ_JAQGJD010000233.1 GCF_028290785.1 Tardiphaga sp.
TGGCAGGCCAGCTTGCGATGCTTGTTCTGGTACACCACGCCGCACACCGTGGTCGGATAATAGCCGGAGAACGCTCGGTTCATCACCACTTGCGCCACCGCCATCTGGCCGCGCACGGCCTCGCCGCGCGCTTCGAAATAGATCGCCTCGGTCAGGCATTTTTCCTGCTTGGCGCGCACCTTCTCGTCGAACAGGCCAAGCCGCTCGGCCGGGGTCTTGACGTGGGTGGTGGTGTTGACCTCGCCCTTCCCCGCGACGCTCTCGCCGCCCTTGGCGGGATCGACGACCGCCGCCGGCCGCGACGCCGGGGTCTTCAAGTCGGGATCCGGCGTGACGGGCGGCATCACGATCATCGGTTCCTCGCCGGGCTGCCAGCGTTCCATGGTCTCGCCTGCTGCGCCGAGCGACGTGTTGCCGAAGAACAGGCTGGCGGTCTTGACCGAGAAGCCATCCTTGGGCGGCGCCGGCTCGATGGCGACGACCGCGGTTTCCGGGACGGCGAGGGGATCGCTGACCGGCTGGCTTTCCAGCGACAGCGACGCATCGTATTGCGGCAGCGGCGGCGCCTGCAGCGCTTCGGCGAGTTCCGGATCGAGCGGCGCGGTGTCCGGCGAGGCCGCCGTCTTGGCGCCCATCACCGAGGCGTTGGAGTCGAATGAATCTTCCTTCGCCGGCGCCTCCTCCGGCATCGGATCGTCCTTCGAGCGGGCCGCGAGGCGATCGCCCTTCAGCGTGCGATCCACTTTCGGGAAATCCGCGGCTTCATAGCGCTGCGGCGCACGCGAAATCGGGTTGCGCGTCAGCGCGCCGGTGATGTCTTCGCTGGAAGTATCGAAGCTGGCGAGCTGGAAGGTCGGATTGCGCGACGCGGTGCCGATCGGGCGGCCAAAACTGAATGTCGCGACCTGGATGGAACTGACCGCGGAGGCGACCACGCGCTTCTGCCAGCGCTCGGCGACGCCCGGCTGGCGGGCCAGCAACGAAGCAATATCCTGGTAGCCAACCTCTGTCGGGATCAATGCAAAGAAGCAAAGACCGAGGCCGAAAGACGCGCCGCGCGCGCCCTTCGGCCGGTTACGCATTACTAACATGATACGCCCACGCAACGCTTACACCAGCATCGACCCGTACATTTCCGTACATTTCGATCTGTTTCGTTAGTACTGAATCAAAGTTGCCGCGGAGTTAATCACTGAGGCACGCGCGCGACACGCAAGCGATGTTTGCAGTTGCGAGAGATGATCGAAAGCCGTGGTAAATGGCGGCCCCACGAAAGTGGTAAACATAGCGTCAACGAAAACGATGAAGAGATTTTCGCCGGCTGCGAAAATTTTGCGATGGAACTTTGCTCAGACGGAGAGAACTACCGGCGATTTTACACAGTGAGCGCGCGTCACACGCCGTGTCGTCCCCGCTAAGGCGGGGATCCATACACACCGACAGAATCGTGTGCGCGGAAAAAACCTCGTTCTCATTTCAACCTCTGAGGCTTTGGGTCCCCGCGTTCGCGGGGACGACCCGCAGAGAGATCCAGCAATTTAAAATGAAGCGCCGAGATCTCTGTAAAAAAACGGCCGGGGAAATCCCCGGCCGTTTTATAACTACACTTCAATGCCGAACCTCAGCCCGCTCACGCCTGGCTGGAGATTTCCTTGCCAAGCGCGGCCTGGGCGGCGGCGAGGCGGGCGATCGGCACGCGGTAGGGCGAACAGGACACGTAGTCGAGGCCGATCTCGTGGCAGAACGCCACCGACGCCGGATCGCCGCCGTGCTCGCCGCAGATGCCGACCTTGATGTTGGGGCGGGTCTTGCGGCCGCGCTCGACGCCGATCTTCACCAGCTCGCCGACACCGCCGCGATCCACCGAGATGAATGGATCGATCGGCAGGATACCCTTGGCGATATAGGTGCCGAGGAACGAGCCCGCATCGTCGCGGCTGATGCCGAAGGTGGTCTGCGTCAGGTCGTTGGTGCCGAACGAGAAGAACTCGGCGGTCTCGGCGATCTCGCCGGCCATCAGGCAGGCACGCGGCAGTTCGATCATGGTGCCGACGCTGTAGTTCAGCTTGCCGCCGGTTTCCTTGACCACCGACGCCGCGGTGGCGTCGATCCGCGCCTTGATCAGGTCGAACTCCATCTTAGTGGCGATCAGCGGCACCATGACTTCGAGGCCGACCAGTTCGCCGGTGCGCTTGCCGGCTTCGATCGCCGCTTCAAACAAAGCGCGCGCCTGCATCTCGGCGATTTCCGGATAGGCGATCGCCAGGCGGCAACCGCGGAAGCCGAGCATCGGGTTGAACTCGGCGAGGTCGCGGGCGCGGTCCGCGAGCTTGCGCGCGTCGGTGTTCATCGCCCGCGCGACTTCCTCGACCTCGGCCTGGGTATGCGGCAGGAATTCGTGCAGCGGCGGATCGAGCAGACGGATGGTGACCGGCAGGCCCTTCATGATCTCGAACAGCTCGACGAAATCGGCGCGCTGCATCGGCAGCAACTTCGCCAATGCCGCGCGACGCGACTGCTCGTCTTCCGCCAGAATCATCTCGCGCACGGTGCGGATGCGGGTCTCTTCGAAGAACATGTGCTCGGTGCGGCACAGGCCGATGCCTTCGGCGCCGAACTTGATGGCGGTGCGCGCGTCTTCCGGGGTGTCGCCGTTAACGCGGACCTTGAGCTTTCGCACTTTGTCGGCCCAGCCCATCAGCGTGTTGAACTCGCCGGACAGCTCGGGTTCGATCATCGGCATGCGGCCGGCCAGCACCTGGCCGATCGAGCCGTCGATGGTGATGACGTCGCCCGCCTTGAAGGTGCGGTTGCCGATGGTCATGGTGCCGCGGCCGTAATCGACGCGGATGGTGCCACAGCCGGAGACGCAGGGCTTGCCCATGCCGCGCGCCACGACGGCCGCGTGAGACGTCATGCCGCCGCGGGTGGTGAGGATGCCTTCGGCGGCATGCATGCCGTGGATGTCTTCCGGCGAGGTCTCGATGCGCACCAGGATGACGTTGCGACCGTCGGCCTGCAGCTTGGCGGCTTCATCGGACGAGAACACGATCTCGCCCGAGGCGGCGCCCGGCGACGCCGGCAGGCCGGTGGCGATGACGTCGCGATTGGCGGAGGGATCGATGGTCGGGTGCAGCAACTGGTCCAGCGACGCCGGATCGATGCGCGACACCGCGTCCTGCTGCGAGATCACGCCCTCGTTGGCGAGCTCGACGGCGATGCGGATCGAGGCCTTGGCGGTGCGCTTGCCGTTGCGGGTCTGCAGCATCCACAGCCGGCCCTGCTCGACCGTGAACTCCATGTCCTGCATGTCGCGGTAGTGCTTCTCGAGCTGGGTGTAGATCCGCGTCAATTCCTTGAAAACTTCCGGCATCGCGGCTTCCATCGACGTCTTGTCGGAGCCGGATTCCTTCCGCGCGTCTTCGGTGATGTCCTGCGGGGTGCGGATGCCGGCGACGACGTCCTCGCCTTGCGCGTTGATCAGAAATTCGCCGTACAGCTTGCTCTCGCCGGTGGAGGGATTGCGGGTGAACGCCACGCCGGTCGCCGAGGTCTCGCCCATGTTGCCGAACACCATGGCCTGCACGCTCACCGCGGTGCCCCAGGATTCCGGAATGTCATGCAGACGGCGATAGGTGATCGCGCGCGTATTCATCCAGGAGGAGAACACCGCGCCGACCGCGCCCCAGAGCTGCTCGTGCGGGTCCTGCGGAAAGTCCTTGCCGGTCTCGCGGGCGACGGCATCCTTGTACTTGGCGACCAGCGCCACCCAGTCGTCACCGTCGAGATCGGTGTCGAGGGTGTAGCCCTTGCTGTCCTTGTAGGTGTCGAGGATGTCCTCGAAATGGTGGTGCTCGAAGCCCATCACCACGTCGGAATACATGGTGATGAAGCGGCGATAGCTGTCATAGGCGAAGCGCTTGTCACCGGACAATTCAGCCAGGGCTTCCACCGTGGTGTCGTTGAGGCCGAGGTTGAGGACGGTGTCCATCATGCCCGGCATCGAGGCGCGGGCGCCGGAGCGCACCGAGACCAGCAGCGGGTTCTTCGGATCGCCAAAGCCCTTGCCGGTGATCTTGCCGACGGCTTCCAGCGCCTTCTCGACCTGCGCCCGCAGGTCTTTCGGATAGGTCTTGTCGTTGGCGTAGTAATACACGCAGACCGAGGTCGGAATCGTGAAGCCCGGCGGTACCGGCAGGCCGAGATTGGCCATCTCGGCGAGGTTGGCGCCCTTGCCGCCCAGCAGGTTGCGCAGCCCGGCCTTGCCCTCGGCCTTGCCGCCGCCGAACGAATACACCCACTTGCCGGCCTGAATTTTGTCAGCGACCGGCTTGGCCGCGGGCTTGTTCGCAGCCGACTTCTTCGGCGCGAGCTTGCTGGCGACAGCCTTCGGGGCCACCTTGGCCGCCGGTCTGGCCTTCGCGGCCGGCTTGCTGGCAGCTTTGACGGCGGTTTTGGCAACCGTCTTGGCTTTAGCGACCGTCTTGGCCTTGGCTGCCGGCTTGGCCACAGCCTTCTTCAGCGCCTTGCGGGCGCCGGCCGGCGATGCAGCCTTTGCCCTGACGGCAGATGCCTTAGATTTGGCAGCGGCTTTCTTGGTCTTCGATGCGGTTTTGGCCATGGTTTTACAATCAATCCGCGAGAGGAACGTCAGGAAAAGGGTGCCGCCTTACACCACGTTTTGGCGACCAGGCGCAAGCTGGGGCAGCTTTGTGGGCTTTATGAGATGTGCAGCATGCGAAGCACGCCGAGGCCGGCCAGACCGATGAAAATCAGGTAGATCGCGACGATCAGATTCAGCAGCCGCGGCATCACCAGGATGAGAATGCCCGCGATGAGGGCGACGATCGGCTGAATGTGGGCTGCCGTGAGAACCATGAAATATCTCCGAAGGTGGGGGTGTTGGGGGAGGCCGAATCGACGCCGGGATTTTACCCTGCAGCCGGGTTCCACGATACAGACGCCGCCACGGCCGAACGGTTCCGCTCCACGCGTGCGATGCATCAAATTGCGGCAGGTCGCGACGACAAAAGTCGGAACGATCGGGAGCGCGAGGCATTGGGAGGTCGGCTGGCGGCAAGCAGCTCGGTGCGAGCCGGGGGCGAAATCTCGAAGGAGATGACCATGCGAAACAAACTATTGGCGATCGCGGCACTGACGGCCGCCCTCGGCGCCCCGCTCGCGGCGCAGGCGCAGAGCGAAATGACGGTCGGCGTGGGACGCAGTTCCGCCGTGATCGTCAACGACGACGATCCGGACGGCATCACCGTGCAGGAGCGGCCGGCGTTCCGCGAATACGTCGTGCGCGAGCGCATCCCCGCGTACACCGTGCCGGACCGCGTGGTGGTCGGCGCCACCCTGCCCGACGCCGGCGTGACCTATTACGACGTGCCGCAGAGCGTCGCGCAGACCCCGTATCGCTACACCGTGGTGAATGGCAGCACCGTACTGGTCGAGCCGCGCTCGCGCCGCATCGTCCAGGTGATTGACTAAATCAGCTCACTTGTCCTGGACGCGGTGCGGCATTCTTATGCCGCTCCGCAGAGCCGGGATCCCGGCTTCTTTACGAGCAACCGGGACCCCGGCTCTGCGAAGCGATCGTGGCGGCGATGCTGCGCATCGCCTGGTATCGCATCGCGTCCGGGGAACGGACTGCGCTCGCTAGCCCTTCAGCATCGACAGCAGCGAAGACGTCGTCTTGTAGCTCTGCACGGCGTTGTCGCGGAATGCCGGGGTCCAGTTCGAGGCCTGGCGCTCCTCGGCGCTCATCGCCGAATAGGTGTTGAGAATGCCGAGGCTGAGCTGGGTCGGGTCGCCACTGCTCTGACTCTGCTTCAGCGCGGTTAAAATGCTGGCGCGGTTGCGCGAGCCAAGCTCCTGCTTGGCGGCAAAGCTCTCGTCCGGCGAAAACAATCCATCCTGGTTCAGCGACATCGCCGACAGCGACCGGTTGTCGATGGCGGAGAGGTCGGCGAGCTGGCCGGTCTTGCGGCGGGAATCGAACACCAGCTCCTTGCCGGCGGTAGATGCCGCCTTGGCCTGCGCGTCGAGCGTCGCGCGAACGCCCTTGGCGACGCTGGAAAAATCCTTCACCGGCAACTCGCCGGCGGAATCCTGCGCCAGATAGATCGCGACCGGGTCGTTGGCGATGCCCGACGGCGCCTTGGTCGGATCCTGCTGGGTCGCCTGAATGCCGCTGACCACCGCGGCGCGCTGCGCCGCCCACGACGCCGTGGCCTTCTCCTCGCCGCTGGCGCCGTCGAGATAGCTCAGCGCCGCCTGATAGATGCCGCTGAAATTGCCAGTGAGCTGCGCGGTAGCGGTCGGCGGCGCCAGCGCCGCGCTGAAGCGATCGCCCAGCTCGCCGGCCGCGACGCCCTGCTCCGCAGCGGTGAACTGGCCGCCATTGTTGGTGGCGATCGCGAACAGCGAACGACGGTCGAGCGACGTGAGGTCAATGGTATTCTTGCCGTCGGCATCGATGGGCGCGGTGACCTTCGCGGCGCTATAGAGACCGTTAAGCGCCGTGCGCGCGTCGGCGGTGACCGCGGTGAAATCCTTGGTCGCGGAATCGGCGGCGAGCTTCGCCTTGGCGGCATCCGACAGCGTCAGGTTGGTCGCAGCACCCGAACCCGAATTCGACGCCGCATCGTTGCCAGCCAGCGCATTGGCCAGCGACGGCTGCGTCGCCGCCGCGCGGGCATAGGCCGAGCCGGCATAGGGATTGGCGAGCCCGGTATTGACCGATGTCATGACACGTCCCTGTCTGCGCAGCCGCGACGGTTAAGGAACCGTTACCAGACGGGAGTTATTCACCCCGTGGTTAACGAGGCGTAAATATTTCGCGATGTGTCGGGATATTTCTGGTCGCGTTCTCGTTTCCCGGGCGCGGTGCGGCGTCCTCAGGCACCTGCCGTCAATGCGAGGTCAGGGAAAGCCGCAGGCTTTCCCTGACCTCGCAATGACGGCTCCGGGGTTCGAGTCTAATCCTGAATCTTCGAGAAATCCGCCACCGCGCGCGTCGCGGCGCGGATCTCGTTGAGCAGCTTCAGCCGATTTTCGCGCACGGCCGCGTCGTCGTCATTGACCTTCACCTTGTCAAAGAACGCATCCACCGCCGGCCGCAGCTTGGCCATGACAGTCATCGCGCCGGCGAAGTCTTCCTTGGCGACAGCGGCGGAGGCTTCCGGCCCGACCTCGGCAATCGCCTTGGCCAACGCCTTCTCCTCATCGAGTCGGTACAGCGAGACATCCGGCGCGCCGTCATAAGCGCGCTTGTCTTTCTTCTCCTCGATGCCGAGAATGTTCGACGCGCGCTTGACGCCGGCACGCAGCGTCTTGCCATCGTCGGTGTCGAGGAATTTGGCGAGCGCCTCGACCCGACGGACCACCATCAGCAGATCGTCCTGACCGCCGAGCGAGAACACGGCATCGACGAGATCGTGACGCGCGCCTTGTTCGCGGAGCTGGCCTTTGAGGCGCTCGGCGAAGAAAGTCATCAGATCAATAGACCTACTATCGACTTTCAAATCACCAAAATCTTGAGTGAGCCGCATGCTGACATCCATGCCAGCGAATCCACCGCCGCCTTCTTTCACCGTGGCCAACTTCTTCTTATTCGAATTTCCAGTGATGTCTGTATCTACAGCAGGAAAATGCGCTGATAAGATTGGCGCCAACCTGGCTCTGATTGAGTTCTCAAGAATGAGCCTGATCGCCCCCAACGCCGCCCGCCTAAGCGCAAACGGATCCTTCGATCCCGTCGGCTTCTCGTCAATCGCCCAGAATCCCACGAGCGTATCGATCTTGTCGGCCAGCGCGACCGCAATCGACACCGAGTCACTCGGCACGCGATCCGCCGGTCCCTGCGGCTTGTAGTGATCCTCGCTCGCCGCAGCGACACTCGCGTCTTCGCCCTGCGCCAGCGCGTAGTACTTGCCCATCAGGCCCTGCAGCTCGGGGAATTCGCCGACCGTCTCGGTCACCAAATCGGCCTTCGCCAGCAGCGCCGCGCGCTTGGTCTTCTCGACATCGGCGCCGACCAGCGGCGCGATTTCGGCAGCCAGCCGCACGATACGCGCGATGCGCTCGGCCTGCGTGCCGAGCTTTTCGTGAAACACGATGTTGTCGAATTTCGGCAGCCGGTCTTCGAGCTTGGTCTTCAGGTCGGTCTCATAGAAGAATTTTGCGTCGCTCAACCGCGCGCGAATCACGCGCTCGTTGCCGGCGACGATCGCGGTCCCGCCATCGGAGGCTTCGATGTTGGCGGTGATGATGAAGCGGTTGACCAGCTTTCCGGTCGCGGGATCGCTGACCACAAAGCACTTCTGGTTGTTGCGGATGGTGGCGCGGATCACCTCGCCGGGGATCGACAGAAACGCTTGGTCGAACGAGCCCATCAGCACCACCGGCCATTCCACCAGGCCGGCGACTTCGTCGAGCAGCGCGGGGTCTTCCACCAGCTCGAAATTCTGCGCCGCGCACAGCGTGCGCGCGTCCGCCAGAATGATCTCGCGGCGGCGCTCAGGATCGAGCACGACTTTGGCGTGCTGCAGCTTCGTCACGTAGTCATCGAAGCGGCGCACGGAAATGTCGGCGGGCGCCATGAAGCGGTGGCCGAACGTGGTCTGGCCCGAGCTGATGCCATTGAGTTCGAACGGCACCACTTCCGGCTCTTCGGTATCGATGCCGAAGGTGGCGACGATCGAATGCAGCGGACGCACCCAGGTCAGCGACGTCGATTTCGCCGACGCCGCGCCCCAGCGCATCGATTTCGGCCACGGGAAGGTGCGGATGATCATCGGCAGGATTTCGGCGAGCACCTCGACCGTCGGCTTGCCGGCCTTCTCCGTCAGCGCGATGTAGAAATCGCCCTTCGGATCGCGCTGGATTTTCGCTTCATCCAGCGAGGCAAGGCCCGTGGCCTTCAGGAAGCCCGCGATCGCGGCCTCGGCGCCGCCGACGCGCGGGCCCTTGCGCTCCTGCTTCAAATCGGATTGTCGCGCGGGAATGCCGTGCACCGTCAGCGTCAGCCGCCGCGGCGTTGCGAAGGCTTTCGCGCCTTCATAGACCAGGCCCTCGGCAACGAGGCGATCGGTGACCATGCGGCGCAGATCTTCCGCCGCCTTGGCCTGCATGCGCGCGGGGATTTCTTCGGAGAACAGTTCGAGCAGGAGATCGGGCATTTTCACTTTTCCTCTCGGCCGCGTCGCGCCGAGGAAAGACGGGAATCGCTGTCGCTCCCCTCCCCCCGCCTTCGGCGGGGAGGGGTCGGGGGTGGGGGGCCGCCATCAACACCGATGCTGCTGCAGATGGACTCGAGCACGCCATCGATATTGGTAAGCACGTCGTTGTTCCAGAAGCGCAGGACGCGATATCCCCGCGCCTCAAGATATGCGGTGCGGCGCGCGTCGCTCAGGCTGTCGGCATGCTGGCCGCCATCGACTTCGATCACGACCCGAGTCTGGTGACAGGCGAAGTCCGCGAAATACGGACCGATCGTAGCCTGCCTGCGAAAGTGCGACTTCCCGGGAAAGATATCCCTGAGATGGAGCCAGAGCTTTTTTTCAGCGTCCGTGGGGTCACGCCGAAGCGCGCGTGCGCGCGGCACACGCTTGTCGATTGGCCGTGGCGCACGATCTGGCATCGTCCCCCCACCCCCGACCCCTCCCCGCCGAAGACGGGGGGAGGGGAGCAGATACGTCGGCGCTTCAACTTTAGTAAACACCAGCAATGGTATCACGCCCCGCCCGCTTCCGTCGCCATCCAGGCTTCGCCGCAGGCCTTGGCGAGGTCGCGGACGCGGCCGATGTAGCTTTGGCGTTCGGTGACCGAGATCACGCCGCGGGCATCCAGCAGGTTGAACACGTGGCTGGCCTTGACGCACTGGTCGTAGGCCGGCTGTGCCATCAGATGCGCCTCGCGCTTGCCGTCGCGCCAGCCGGCGTCGAGATACTTCTTGCAGGCGCCTTCGGCCATCTTGAACTGTTCGAACAGCATCTCGGCGTCGGAGTGCTCGAAGTTGTGCCGGGAATACTCTTTCTCGGCCTGCAGGAAGACGTCGCCGTAGGTGACCTTCTCATCGCCCTCGCGGCCGTTGAAGTTGAGGTCGTAGACGTTATCGACGCCCTGCACATACATCGCCAGGCGCTCGAGGCCGTAGGTCAGTTCGCCCGCCACCGGCGCGCATTCGACGCCGGCGACCTGCTGGAAATAGGTGAACTGGCTGACTTCCATGCCGTCGCACCAGCACTCCCAGCCGAGGCCCCAGGCACCCAATGTCGGGCTCTCCCAGTCGTCCTCGACGAAGCGCACGTCATGCAGCGCGGTGTCGATGCCGATCGCCTTCAGCGAGCGCAGATAGAGGTCCTGCAGGTCCGGCGGCGACGGTTTGATGATCACCTGGAACTGGTAATAATGCTGCAGCCGGTTCGGGTTCTCGCCATAGCGGCCGTCCTTCGGCCGCCGCGATGGCTGCACATAGGCGGCCTTCCAGGGTTTCGGCCCCAGCGCCCGCAACGTGGTCGCCGGGTGGAAGGTGCCCGCGCCCATCTCCATGTCGTAGGGCTGCAGGATCACGCAGCCCTGGTCGGCCCAGAAGCGCTGCAGCGCCAGGATGAAGCCCTGGAACGACCGTTCCGGGCGCATATGCGGAGGCAGGGAGTCGGCAGTCACGATGTGGGTCACGATCCGGGATTCGCTGGGGTTCGGGGGCGCGCGGGACCGTATCGGCGGGGGGCCGGGGAATCAAGGCAATGCGGCCGGGGCGCGGGGCATTAACCCGGCGCTAACCGCGCCACGCGAGCCGCCGCGTACCTCCGTGCATCGTTAGGATTTGAGATTTATCACGGAGAGATCGGCAGGGAACGAACGCCGCCTGGGTGGCTTATCCCTGCGAATGGCAGCGCGACGGAGACGCCGGGTTGCCAAAGACCACAGACCTCCAAGTCTGAAGATACTGCAAGTCTGAAGCTGAACTTCCAAGGTTTGCTCGCCGGTTTCGAGGATGGTGCCCCATCCTCAGACCGGCGCAACCATTTTGGGGGGCACTTTGCGTGTTTTGATGTGCAACGCACCCTCCCCGTCGTTGCGAGGAGCGAAGCGACGCGGCAATCCAGCGCGGAGCCTCCACAAGGAAAGACTGGATTGCTTCGTCGCAAGGGCTCCTCGCAATGACGGCCGAGGGGCCTCAACCGGGTCTATAAGCCCCGGTGGCGGGATCGCGGCGCAAGGTCCGGACTTCGCCGGGCTCGGCGCGTTGGACGACCCGCGCCAGGCGCGCCTCTTCCAGCTCGTGATTGATGCGCTTGGCGGTCCGGTACGCCCAGCGGACAACGGCGGCGCTTCCCAAAGCGCCTGCAAGTGCTACCAGCGGCGGCATCGCGCGATCCTTGTCGGTCATGATTCACCCCTGCCCGGAGTTTCGCCCAAGCCGGCCGGTCCCGCAATTAACTTTTGCGGGACCGAATGGCGCAGTTGGCGCCGTCAGAACCCGAAACGGGCCCAGATCGCCCGGGTTTCCAGCGCCGAGATCATCTGCTCCGGCAGACCGTCCAGCCCGAGCTGGCTGGCGCCGGCGGATTTGCGGCCCAGCAGGCCCGACAGCATGCCGGTGGGCGCCGAAATCACGGGAGTCCGGACCTTGTCGCCAAAGCGGGCGCGCAGCACCGAGCGCAGGTCGCCGATCGCGTCGGACAGGCCAAGCGCGATGGAACTCTCGCCGGCCCAGTACTCGCCGGAGAACAGCACGTCCTCCGCGCCCTTCAGGCGGGCGCCGCGGCTGCCCTTCACCAGCGCGATGAAGATGGCGTGGATCTCGCGCTGCAGGGTCTTGATGCGGGCGACGTCGTCGGGATTTTCCGGCAGGAACGGGTCCAGCGTCGCCTTGCGCTCGCCGGCGGTATAGAGCCTGCGTTCGACGCCAATCTTCCGGATCAGTTCCTGGAAGCCGAAGGTGCCGCCGACCACGCCGATCGAGCCGACGATCGAGGACGGGTCGACGAAAATCTCGTCGCCGGCGCAGGCGATCATATAGCCGCCGGAAGCCGCGACGTCCTCGACGAACACCAGCACCGGCAGCTTCTTCTCCTCGGCCAGCGTGCGAATCCGCAGATAGATCTGGCGCGACTGCACCGGCGAGCCGCCCGGCGAATTGATCACCAGCGCGACCGCCTTGGCGTTCTTGGTGGCAAAGGCGCGCTCCAGCACTTTCGCGACGGACGCGAGCGACATGCCCGGCCGCAACGGCGTCACCGCGCCGATCACGCCGGACAGCCGCACCACCGGCACCACCGCCTCGCTCCTGCGGAACCGCGCGGGAACAAGGCTCGCCAGTGTCGTCATTACGTTGGATTCGCTCATGCCTTTTTCCTTAAAATTAACCGTCTTTTATCACGCGCGTGTCATTGAACCCATGGACGCTTCTGGCGTTGCAGAAATAACAGGCCTACGTGCCACAGCGGGAGAAGACATGAAGATCTATCTGCTCATGTTGATCATCGGCACGCTTCTGACGGCGATCCACTTCACGTCGACACCGCAGAAACGCTCCGAAACGCAACCCCAGTAAGGGTCACAGCAAGCTCGCTCATAGCGTCGCCAGTCGCTCACAGCGACGCCCAAGGCAGCGTCGCTTGGCCCGACAGCACCTGCTGGATGTAGGGATCCGGCGCCCCCGCCGCATCCCGTAGCGCGAGCCCAGCGCAAATGGCCGCAGGGGCCTTGCCGCCCTTCACCGCCCGCACCACGATCCGGATCGCCGGCTGTGCGGGATCGCCGTGAACCGGCAGGATCATCAGGCTGCCGAAGCCGCGATCCAGCGTTGCCAGAACCTCCGCAATTCCGTCCGCCCGCCAAATCAGCGTCAGCACGCCACCGGATTTCAGCAGCCGCCTGGCCGCATGGACCCAGCGATCCAGCGTCGCCGCGGTCGCCACATGGGCGATCTCGCGGGCTCTGTCCGGCGAGGACCGGTGGCGGGCGGGATCGTTGAACGGCGGATTCATCAACACCGCGGCGGCGCTGTCCGGCGGCAGGCCGGCCGCGACGAATGCGTCGGCGCCATCCGAGATATCCATCACGATCACGTCAGCCGGCAGCGCGTTCGCCGCGGCATTGTCGCGCGCGAGCCCGGCGAGGCGCGGATCGATCTCCACCAGCGCCAGCGAAATGCCGGTCACGCGCCGGGCCACCGCCAGCCCCGCAGTGCCGACGCCAGCGCCGAAATCCACCACCCGGTCGCCCGGATGCGCCGAGGTGGCCGCCGCCAGCAGGATCGCATCATGGCCGGCGCGATGGCCGGTGGCCGGCTGGCGCAGCCGCAACTGGCCGCCCAGAAAAGCGTCGTCGGTGGTGGCCCCCGGATCGGTCATGGCCTAGTCCTGCGCCCGCAGCTCATGCGCGAGCCCCGCATCGGTCAGCAGCCTGCGCGCTTCCACGGCATCGTCCTCATGCACCAGGATACGGCGGGGGATCACCCCGACCGAGCCTTCCAGGATGCTCATGTTCTGGTCCAGCACCAGATGGTGGATATTGGCGCCGTCGAGCAACGCCCCCACCGCCGACACCAGCACCACGTCGTTGGTTCGCATCAATTCGCGCACGATCCGCCCATTTCTGTATCGGTTGCCGCCCACGGCGCTGGAACACGTCCAGGCCGATGCCCTTGCCGCGTCCGCCGGCAGTTTCTATTGTGGTGCCCAGGATACTACATGGGTCAATTCAGCAGATGGAGGCATCTGTTTTCAGCGTGAATTCACCCTATCTGGACATCAGCGTTTTCTGGCGGGCCGGCTCGGCTCGCCTGACGACGCCCTGGCAATCGGAGACTACAGCGTGGCGGTGATTGTACCCTTCGAGAGCCACTCGAGCGCATCGATAGATCAACTGGTGGGCCTTGTCGCGGCCGATATGGAGCGCGTCAACGCCACCATCCTGTCGCGCACCGGCTCCGAGGTCACCATGATCCCCGAGGTCGCCAACCACCTGATCTCGTCGGGCGGCAAGCGGCTGCGGCCGATGCTGACGCTGGCGATGGCCAATCTCACCGGCTACACCGGAGACGGCCATATCAAGCTCGCGGCTTCCGTCGAGTTCATGCACACCGCCACCTTGCTGCACGACGACGTGGTCGATCAGAGCGAATTGCGCCGCGGCAAGCTGTCGGCACGGATGTTGTGGGGCAACGAGGCCAGCGTGCTGGTCGGCGACTTCCTGCTCGGCCAGGCGTTTCGCATGATGGTCGAGGTCGGGAGCTTACGCGCACTCGACATTCTCTCCTCCGCCGCCGCGACCATCGCCGAAGGCGAAGTGATGCAGCTCGCCGCCGCTAAGAATACCGCCACCACCGAGGACGAATATCTCGCGGTGATCCGCGGCAAGACCGCCGAGCTGTTTGCCGCAGCCTGCGAAGTCGGCCCGGTGATCGCCAACCGGCCGAAGGCGGAGCAGACCGCCTGCCGCTCGGTCGGCATGAATCTCGGCATCGCCTTCCAGCTCGTCGATGACGTGCTCGATTACGGCGGCAAGGCCGCCAAGCTCGGCAAGAATGTCGGCGACGATTTCCGCGAGGGCAAGATCACGCTGCCGGTAGTGCTGGCGTTCCGCCGCGGCAACGACGCCGAGCGCGCGTTCTGGAGCAAGGCGCTGGAGCGCGGCGAAATCGCCGACGGCGATCTCGACCATGCCATCGGCCTGATGACCAAGCACCGCGCGCTGGAAGACACCATCAGCCGCGCCCAGCACTACGGCGCCATGGCCGTCGATGCGCTGGCGCTGTTTCCGCCGTCGCCGATGAAGTCGGCGCTCGAGCAGGTGGTGGCGTTCTGTCTGGCCAGGTCGCACTGAAGGAAGTGTAGCCCGGATGAAGTCATTGGCCCGAGCGTAGCTTGGGACGATGACGCAATCCGGGGCCAACCTTCGTGTAGATGGGCCGGACCCGGATTGTCATCCGGGCTACGCTGAGCCTCAGCTCAACGCCCCCGCATGCACCCACCACAGCGGGTGCGCGAGCTGGATCGACGCCGCGGCGCGTTGCGCGTCGGCGTCGTCGGCAAAGATCGCAAAGCAGGTTGCGCCGGAGCCGGACATGCGAGCCAGCCGCGTGCCTTCGGCTTCGCGCAGCGCCGACAGCACCTCGCCGATGACCGGTTCGATCTTCAGCGCGGGGGCTTCGAGGTCGTTGACGCCGGCGTGCAGAACCTTGATCCAGTCATCGATCGATGCGCCCGCGGCCGGCCACTTCGGCGCCTTCAGCACGTCGCTGAAACCGACGCGAAGCTCGCCGTTCTTCAGGCCGAGTTCCTTGAAGACGTCCTTGGTCGCCACCGGCACCCGCGGGTTGACCATCACGCAAGGCAGCCGCGGCAAATGCAGCGGCGTCAGGCTGTCGCCAACGCCGGTCATCACGCAGGCCTGCGATTCCAGGCATACCGGCACGTCGGCGCCGGTCAGAAGGGCGACTTCGATCAAACGGGGATCGTCGATCGCCAGATTGTTGGCGCGCGCCAGAAGCCGCAGCGCCGCCGCGGCATCCGCCGAGCCGCCGCCGATGCCCGCGGCCACCGGCAACTGCTTGTCGAGCGCGAAACGGCCGAATTGCAGATTCTCGACGCGCTCGCCGAGCAGCCGGGCGGCCTTGATCACGAGATTGTCGGCGCTGTCGCCGCACTCTTCCGCGCGCGGCCCTGTGGTGGTCAGCGCGAGTTCGCAGCCCGCGTCCAGCGTGAGGCGGTCCGCACAATCGGCGAACGCCACGACGCTTTCGAGATCATGATAGCCATCTACGCGGCGGCCCACCACCCGGAGGGTGAGGTTGACCTTGGCGCGCGCGTCGTCTTCCAGCGCCGGCATCGGCGACCCCCTGCCTGCGATCAACCGCCCTTGCCGTCTTTTTTGACGTCGTCTTTTTTCTGGTCGGCGGAAGCGGCCGCTGGGGTCGCTACATCCGGCAGGCCGTTTTCCATCTTGGCCTCGATCTTCGGCAATTCTTCCGCTTCGGGCTTGAGGTCCTTGGCGTGCTGCCACTGGAACTTGGCTTCCAGCGTGCGGCCGACGCGCCAGTAGGCGTCGCCGAGGTGGTCGTTGATGGTCGGGTCTTCCGGCTTCAGGTCGATGGCGCGCTCCAGCGTCTTCACCGCATCCTCGTAATTGCCGATGCGGTAATATGCCCAGCCCAGCGAATCGACGATGTAGCCGTCATCGGGGCGCTGATCGACGGCGCGCTTGATCATCTTCATGGCGTCGTCGAGGTTGATGCCCTGGTCGATCCAGGAATAGCCGAGATAGTTCAGCACATGCGGCTGCTCGGGCTGCAGCTCGAGCGCCTTGCGCATGTCGGTCTCGGCCTTGGCCCACTGCTTGGAGCGTTCCTGGCAGATGCCGCGGAAGTAGAAATACACCCAGTTCGGCTTGTCCGACTGCGCGGCGAGCACGTCGATGCCCTGCGTATAGGTCTCGGCGCAATCGGCGAATTTCTTGCGGCCGCGCTCGATGTTGCCGAGCGCCATGATGGCTTCGAGATCCTTCGGATCTTCCTTCACGACATTCTTGAGAATGCCGATCGCCTCGTCGCTGCGATCGGCGGAATCGAGGTCGGTGGCCTGCTGGATCTGCGCGTTGCGCTTCAAGGCCGAATTGGCCGGCACCCGCTCATAGACCTTGATCGCCATCTGCGGCTTCTTCACGGACTCGTAGAGGTCCGCGAGCGACAGCAATGCCAGCGAATGATCCGGCTTCAGGTACAGCGAGAGCTGCAGATAGACCAGCGCGAGATCCTCGCCGCCGCGGCGGGTGAGGGATGCGCCGATGCCGTACAGCGCTTCGGCGGCGCCGGCCTGCGGGCTGTCGGCCAGCGGCGCCAGCTTCTTGCCAGACTTGGTGTCGCGAATGCCTTCGAGGATCAGCGGATGGCGTGCCAGCTTCTTGTTGAAGTTCTCATAGACGGCCAAAGCCGAGGCATCGTCCTTGTTGCGCGACAGCCAGCGCGCATAGGCGTCGGCGACGCGCAGCGCGGAGTCGTCGAGCTTGTAGGCGCGCTCGAAGCGCACGCCGGCGTCCTTCTGCTTGTTGGCGAGGTCGAGCAGCATGCCGGCGTGCAGGTCCTTGAAGATCGGGTACCATTCCGGACCGGCCAGCTTGTCGATATTGGCGATCGCCGTCTTGCTGTCGCCGGCGCCGTAGCTGGCCCAGCCGGACAGCAGCGTCGCGACGAGATCGGTGATCGGGCCGCGGATCGACTGGTTGATGTTGGTCTGCGCCGCCGCGTACTTCTTCATCTTGAGGTCGCGTACACCGACGACGAGGCGGGCGACGCGGTTCGACTTGTCGATCACCAGGATGCGGTCGGCGAGCTTCACGGCTTCATCGATATCGCCGTCGGCGAGCGAGGAGATGAAGGCGCGGTCGAGCAACTCGTTGTTCTTCGGGTCGGTGCGCAGCGCCGAGCGGTAAAACGCCGCAGCCGAGGTGGCGTCGCGTTCGACGCTGGCGTGGCGGGCGGCCAGATAGCTGCCGGCGGTGGTCAGCGCCTTGAGGTCGCGGGGGCTTGGAAACTGGGCGGAGGAATCGCCGGCATGGTCGGGGGTCTGGGCGAGCAGCGGACCCTGAAGCGCGATCGCGGCGAAGGCCGCGACGGCAAGCGTCAAGCGATTGAAACGAATGCAAAACATAGGGTTCGCCGAGCTCCAGGATGACGGGCAAAAGGCCAGAGGTATAGCAAGTCTCGAATGCGCAACCGAGCGGGCAGCATCAAGCGGGTGACAATGCCGCGTTTGGCGCTCAATCGCAAGGATCGGGCCAATGTCGCCGGTCAACACGATCATTCCTGAAAGCGCCGGCACTGTGGCGGTTCCGTGACGTCGGGTGTGTAGGCCGCAGGATGGGTTGAGCCCTTGCGAAACCCATCACCCTCTGCCGATGGGCTTCGCGAGGGCTCAACCCATCCTACGCTCGCGGCGACATCACGCAAACGTGGTCACATCGCCTCGTAGTTCGGTCCACCGCCGCCTTCCGGCGGCACCCAGGTGATGTTGCCGTTGGGATCCTTCACGTCGCAGGTTTTGCAGTGGACGCAATTCTGCGCGTTGATCTGGAAGCGCGGACCGGTGCTTTCCTCGACCCATTCATAGACGCCCGCCGGGCAATAGCGATTCGACGGGCCGGCAAACACATCGTGTTCCGAGCTCTTCTGCAGCGCCATGTCGGCGACCTTGAGATGGACCGGCTGGTCTTCCTCGTGGTTGGTGTTGGACAGGAACACCGACGACAACCGGTCGAAGGTCAGCTTGCCGTCCGGCTTCGGATAGGCGATCGGCTGATAGTCCTTCGCCGGCTTCAGCGTCTTGCGGTCGGGCTTGTCATGCTTGAGCGTGCCGAACAGCGAGAAGCCGAGCGTGTTGCACCACATGTCGAAGCCGCCCAGCGCGTTGCCGAGCAGCGTGCCGAACTTCGACCACAGCGGCTTGGCGTTGCGCACCGGGAACAGATCCTTGCCGATCGACGATGCGCGCCAGCCGTTTTCGTACTCCACCAGCTCGTCGTTGGCGCGGCCCGCCGCCAGTGCAGCCGTGACATGTTCGGCCGCCTGCATGCCTGACGCCATGGCGTTGTGCACGCCCTTGATGCGCGGCACGTTGACGAAGCCCGCGGCACAGCCGATCAGCACGCCGCCGGGGAAGCTCAGGCGCGGCACCGACTGGTAGCCGCCTTCGGTGATCGCGCGCGAACCGTACGCCAGACGCTTGGCGCCCACGAAGGTATCGCGGATCAACGGGTGGGTCTTGAAGCGCTGGAATTCCTCGAACGGATAGAGGTACGGGTTCTCGTAGTTGAGATGCAGCACGAAGCCGACCGCGACCAGGTTGTCGTCGTAGTGATACAGGAACGAGCCGCCGCCCACGTCATTGTCGAGCGGCCAGCCGAACGAGTGTTTGACGGTGCCCTTCTGGTGCTTCGCCGGATCGATCTGCCAGATTTCCTTGAGCCCGATGCCGAACTTGCCGGGCTCGCAATCCTTGTCGAGCGCAAACTTGGCAATCAACTGCTTGGTCAGCGAGCCGCGCGCGCCTTCGGCGAACAACGTGTACTTGCCGAGCAGCTCCATGCCGCGGGTGAAAGAATCCTTCGGCTTGCCGTCGCGGCCGATGCCCATGTCGCCGGTAGCGATGCCGCGCACCGCGCCCTTTTCATCGTACAGCGTCTCTGCCGCAGCGAAGCCCGGATAGATTTCGACACCGAGTGCTTCCGCCTTGGCGCCGAGCCAGCGCGTCACCATGCCGAGCGAGGTGATGTAGCAGTGATGGTTGTTCATCAACGGCGGCATCAGGAAGTTCGGCAGCTTGAAGCCGCCGGTCTTGGTCATGAAGTAGAACTGGTCGTCCTTGACCTGGGTCTTCAGCGGGCAATCGGCGTCGTCGCGCCAGTCCGGGATCAGTTTGTCGAGCGACACCGGATCAATCACCGCGCCGGACAGGATGTGGGCGCCGACCTCGGAGCCCTTCTCCACCACCACGACCGTCAGTTCCGCATTGAGCTGCTTGAGCCGGATCGCGGCAGCCAGGCCCGAGGGGCCGGCGCCGACGATCACGACATCGAATTCCATGGACTCGCGCGGCGGCAATTCTTCAATGCTCATAATAATGATCTCAGCCGTTTCCAACCCGTTCAGAACGCTTCTAAGGGCTGTTGTTTCCGATTTTGGCGGCAAGAACAACCACGGAAATGCCGCCGCGGCCGTTTCGCTGCCGCGCAATATGTCCTAGATTGCCGCCATGCCCATCATGACGCCTGAACCCGCGCCCACCGTCGCGCAATTGCTGGCCTTTTATCTTGAGGCCGGGGTGGATTGCGCCCTGATGGACGAGCCGGTCAACCGGCTGTCCGACCCCGATCCGGCCCCCGCCAGGGAGCCGGCCGAGGCGCCGCAGCGCGCGCTGCCGGCCTCGATGCAGCCGGCGACGCCGCCGCGGCCCCCTGCCAAGATCGAGGTGCTGCCGGAAGTCGCCATTGCCGCCGCCCGCGAGGCCGCGCGCACCGCGCCGACGCTGGAAGCGCTGCGCACGCTGCTGGAGACCTTCGAGGGTTGCGCGCTGAAGAACACCGCCACGCGGCTGGTGTTTTCCGACGGCAATCCGGCGGCGAAAATCATGTTCGTCGGCGAGGCGCCGGGCCGCGACGAGGACATCGAGGGCCTGCCGTTCGTGGGTCGCTCCGGCAAGCTGCTCGACTTGATGATGAAGGCGATCGGACTGGATCGCAGCCAGGTCTACATCGCCAATGTGATTCCGTGGCGGCCGCCGGGCAACCGCACGCCGACCCCGCAGGAGACGCAGATCTGCCTGCCGTTCATCCAGCGCCAGATCGAGCTGGTCAATCCGGACATCCTGGTGACGCTGGGCAATCCCTCGACCCAGACGCTGCTGCAGACCAAGGACGGCATCATGAAGTCGCGTGGCCGCTGGGTCGATTACGACACCGGCACGCGAAACATCCGCGCCATCGCCAGCTTCCACCCGGCCTACCTGCTGCGCTCACCCGGCTACAAGCGCATGGCCTGGGTGGATATGCGGTCGATCGCCAAGGCGATGGCGGCGTTGGCGGAGCGGGCGGTCTGACACTTGCGCCGGCCCCTCAGCCGTCATTGCGAGGAGCGAAGCGACGCGGCAATCCAGAAGGCCGCAAGCGAAGAAAGAGCTGGATTGCTTCGTCGCAAGGGCTCCTCGCAATGACGGGGATAGAGTGGTGCGAATGAGCTATCACGCCTTCGGGCGCACGATGGCCCAGCCGATCCGCAACAGCGGCTGACGGCCGTTGACCGGGCGTTCGAAGGCGCGCGGCACTTCCGGCACCAGGCTGGGAAACCGCTTCGCGATATCCTCCGGCGGCGTGCCAACGGTGTCGGCCGTGCGCCACACCACGACGCCGCCGGTCTCGGCGAATTTTTCCGGCGTGATCCACGGCGTCCGCGCAGCCGTGCCATCGAGCAGCACGTGCGGGCGCGAGGCGCTCATGCCGATCAACGTCGCGAGCTGGGCGTCGCCGGCCACCGCCTGCAGCTTGTGGCCGGTGCGGCGCTCGAAACTGTCGCCGAAGAAGCGGCCGATCTCGCGCGCCGGCAGCGCGGTCGGGTCTTCGCCGCCCCCGGTCCAGGGCAGGATCAGCAGGCTGGCAAAGGCCGCGATGGCGGGCGCGGCGAGGGCGAAGGCCCAGACCTTGCGCAGCACGCGCTGGCGCCGCAGCTGCACCAGATCGCCGGTCGCCACCACCACCGCCAGCCCCGTCATCACCAGCGCGATACCGGCGCCGCCGACTACGCGGTCTTGGCCATACAGCGCGGCGAACAGGCTGCCGAGCAGGCCGGGCGCCAGCGCAAAGAAATACACGTAATGCCGCGCCAGCGAATCGACCGGCGGCCGGAACACGATCGGCGCGTCCTCCTGCTGACGTACCAGACGGCCCCAGTTCATCACGGTCAGCACGATAACGCCGGCCATCGCCGCCAGCAGCCAGGCCAGCAGCACGCCCCATTGCTGCGCCTTGCCGGCGATATCGTCGAGCGCCGGCGGCGGCGGCAGCACGGGGACGTCGGCGCGGATCAGCCAGATCAGATAGGGCAGCACCAAAACCCCGATGACCAGCAGCGCGAACAGCGGATCGAACGACGCCAGGTTGCGGCGGCCCCGTCGTGTGGCGAGCCCGAAAGCGACCGGCAGCAGCAACAGCCACATCGCGGCCGAGGTGGTGAGCAGCAGCAACCCGGCCTCGATCGACAGTGCGAACCAGGCGTTGCGGCGGCCCTCCCCGATCGCCAGCCAGGCGTGCAGCAGCAGCATCGCCCATAGCGGCCGCGCCAGCACCAGCGGGCCGAACTCGACGCCCGGCGAGCTGAACGCGGTGACGGTCATGGTCAGCAGCACCGCGATCACCGCCTGCGGGCCGCCGACGATGGTGCGCGCCAGATAGAACAGCGCCCGGAAGGTGGCGAGGAAGCACAATTGCGCCAGCACATAGACGCCGAAGACGTGGTTGCCGGCGGCGCGGAAGGCAATGTCGGCGAGCCAGAACGCGAGCGGCGGCCCGAGATCGGTACCGACCTGGTATTCCCGGCCATAGGCCAACACGGTGGCGAGGTCGCCGGGCGGGCCGCGATACAGCAGCATCGGCACCGCCAGCCACAGCGCGGCCTGGCACAGCACGACGACCCAGAAGATCAGCCGCGGCCGGGCGCGGATCAGTTCGACGATCAAGGAGGTGAAGCGCATGCAGCGGGAGCCAACCAGCGTGAGTTCAAGCTGCCGGTGATAGAGCCCGCGGCCAAGCGAGGCAACCGCAGCCCGGTTCAGGCCGAGATTTGCAGAACGATCTCGGCTTCGGCAGGCAGGCGCGCGTCGAGCGCCAAGCCCTCGTGCCGGGCGCGAGCGGCGGCCACCGGCGCGAACAGCCGGCGATGGTGGATGCTGGGGCCGAGCGCGTGCAGCGCGGCCAGATGCTGCGGCACGCCGTAGCCCTTGTGGACCTCGAAACCGTAACCGGGGCAATCCTCGGCCAGCCGGCACATCAGCCGGTCGCGCGACACTTTGGCGATGATCGAGGCCGCGGCGATCGACAGCACCAGGCCATCGCCGCCGATCACCGGTTCGCAGCCGCAGCCGATGTCGATCTTGTCGCGGCCATCGACGAAGACATGCTTTGGCGCTTCCGGCAGCGCATGCACCGCACGCGCCAGCGCCCACAGCGACGCACGCAAAATATTGTCGCGGTCGATCCGGCCCGGCGAGGCATAGGCCACCGCGAACGACGCCGTGGCGCAGATTTCCTCGAACAGTTCCTCGCGCTTCTCGGCGGTCAGTCGCTTGGAATCGTCGAGGCCTTTGGGGATGCGCCTGGGATCGAGGATCACCGCCGCGGCGACCACCGGCCCGGCCAGCGGCCCGCGCCCGGCCTCGTCGCAGCCGGCCACCGGCCAGACGCCGCTCTTCAGCAGCGCCCGCTCGCGCTTGAAGCTCGGCGGCTTCACGGCAACGGCCGCGCGCGACTTCGGCTGGTCTTTGGCGGGAACGCGAATCATGCCGGGATCGTGCTGTCGCCGGGCGGCCGGCGCAACCGGGAACTCGAGCTTTGCCCGTTATTCAGAGGAGCTAGGAGATGGCACGGCCTTTCAACATGTCGTCTCCGCGAAGGCGGGGACCCCATACACTCCGAACACGTTTTCAGGCAGGTCGACTGCCAACGCGTCGCGAGGCGACGGTGGCTATGGGTCCCCGCCTGCGCGGGGACGACTCGTGGAGAGATTGGCGAACGTCAGAACCGTCGGGCGAGGGAAGCCAGCGTGGCTCACTGGCTCCCCTCCACCCGCCTGCGCTGCTCAGGCACCCTCGAAAGCGTAAGAGGGGCCAAGTCCTGGCAGCGAAACTCTTTTCTTATCCCTCCCCCGCACTTGCGTGGGGAGGGTGGCCGGCCGTCAGGCCGGTCGGGTGGGGGTGCAACGCGCTCAGAACCACCTGCATTACCCCTTCCAGATTTTGGTCCACCTCGAAATTCCAGAACCGCAAGACGCGAAATGCCTCACCGCGCAGAAACGCGTCACGCCTGGCATCCCGTCGCGCGCCGTCTTCCATGCCGTGCTGTCCACCATCGACCTCGATGACGAGGCGATCGCGAAACGAAGCGAAATCGACAATGTAGTTGCGGATCGGCGCTTGACGACGGAAGTGATATCCCAGCGGCTTCAATTCGCGCAGCTTGACCCATAGCTTCACCTCCTGCGGCGTCAGTTGTTTTCGGAGCGCACGCGCATTCTGGTTTGCCACGCCATCCCCCCACCCGACCGGCCTTCGGCCGGCCACCCTCCCCACCGCGAAGACGCGGGGGGAGGGATTCCGAGATCCTTTAAACTCCTAAAACAAACTCAACTGCTGCCCGGCTTGGGTCAGGCGCACGAAATGATCCGTGGTCAGCTTGGAGCGGCGCTTGTTGAGGCCGAGCTTGGCGCAGGCGATTTCGAACCTTCGGCCGATCATCCAGGCCATCGGGCCGGTGCCCTTCATCCGGGTGCCCCATTGCGAGTCGTAGTCGCGGCCGCCGCGCATGTCGCGGATCAGCGTGAACACGTGGCGATAGCGATCCGGATAGTTCGCCATCAGCCACTCGCGGAACAGGTCGCGGACTTCCAGCGGCAGCCGCAGCAGCACGTAGCTGGCTTCCTTGACGCCGGCATGTGCCGCGGCGTCCAAAATGCGCTCGATCTCGGAATCGTTCAGCGCGGGGATGACCGGCGCCACCATCACCGTGGTCGGAATGCCGGCCTCGGATAGCTGCCGAAGCGCTTCCAGCCGCTTTGCCGGCGACGAGGCGCGCGGCTCCATGGTGCGGGCCAGTTTCGGATCCAGCGAGGTCACCGAGATCGCGACCTTGGCGAGGTTGCGCTTGGCCATCCGTGCCAGAATATCGATATCGCGCGTCACCAGCGCCGACTTGGTGACGATGCCGACCGGGTGGTTGGCGCGCTCCAGCACTTCGAGAATGCCGCGCATCACCTTCCGCTCGCGCTCGATCGGCTGGTACGGGTCGGTGTTGGTGCCGATCGCGATCATCTTCGGCTCGTAATCCGGCGCCGCCAGTTCCTTCTCCAGCAGCCCCGGCGCGTCCGGTTTGACGAACAGCTTGGATTCGAAATCGAGGCCCGGCGACAGGCCGAGAAAGGCGTGGGTCGGCCGCGCAAAGCAGTACACGCAGCCATGCTCGCAGCCGCGATACGGATTGATGGAGCGATCGAAGCCAATATCCGGCGACTCGTTGCGGGTGATCACCTTTCGCGCGGTGTCCACCGCGACGGTGGTCTTGAACGCCGGTAGATCGTCGAGGCTCTGCCAGCCGTCGTCGAACGCGACACGAGCTTCGGCCTCGAACCGGCCCGACTCGTTGGACTGGGCGCCGCGGCCACGCCGCCGCTGCTTCTCGATCGCCACCGCGATCTCGGGAAAAGGCGAAGGCACACCCGCCGGATCGGAGGGCGCCGAGACCGGCGGGTGCTTGAGGGCGACAGCGATATGGCGACTCATGCCATCAAGATAGCGGCACCAAGGAACAAAGCAAGAACATAAATTGATTGGCGCCCGGCAAGCACGCTGTGCAATCTCCGCCAGACGGCGACAATCCGGACGTGCCGCGAAAGTCGTACTGATCTGGCGCAGGCAACGTGGTACCTCCGCCGCACCTGGCAATCACAAGGTATCATAAGTCGCGCATGCTGAGTGTGATCATCCCCACCGATGGTGTCGAACAGCCCGCCGTGGCCACGCTCGCGGCGCTGATCCCGGGCGCGGCGGCCGGCGTGATCAAGGAAGTGCTGCTGGTCGATCGCGCCGGGACCGGGGTGATCGAGCACGTCGCCGACGTCGCCGGCTGCGGCTTCTTGTCATTCCAGGGCACCCGCGCGGCAGCGATGGCCGCCGGTGCCCGGCAGGCGCGTTCGCCGTGGCTGATGTTCCTGCATGCCGGCGCGGTGCTCGATGCCGGCTGGATCGAGGAAACCACCCAGTTCATCCAGCGCGTCTCTTCCAGCGACCGGCCGCGCGCGGGAATCTTCCGCTACGCCCGCTCGCCCTATAGCGACGCCAGTCTCGCCGACGGCCTGAAATTTCTGGCGCGGCTGATCGCCGGGCCGTCCTCCGACCAGGGCCTGCTGATCGCGCGGGATCACTACGAGCGGCTCGGCGGCTACGCGGACGCGCGCCGCTCCGAAGCCCGGCTGCTGCGCCAGCTCGGCCGCTCCTCGCGCACCCTGCTGCGCAGTCGGATCATCGTCGCCTGAGAAACAAGTTGCCAAAGGCAAGCATTTGATTGACAGTGGCAACTATTGAGGTTGACCATGACCATCGACGTTGCCCCGCCCCCGATGCCAAAGAACGCCATCGCCGCCGTCCGGGCGTTCAACCGGTTTTACACCCGCAAGCTTGGCGTGCTCGAGCCAAACCTGCTCGACAGCCCCTACTCGCTGACCGAAGCCCGGGTGCTGTACGAACTCGCGCACCGCGACGATCTGTCGGCAAAAGCGATCGCCACCGACCTCGGCCTCAATCCCGGCTACCTCAGCCGCATCGTGCAGAATTTCCACGACAAGGGGCTGATCACCCGCACGGTCTCGAAGGAGGATCGCCGGCAATACCGGCTCGGCCTGACCGCCAAGGGCCGCCTCGCCTTCGGCCGGCTCAACCGCAGCTCGCACGACAACGTCGCCGCGCTGCTGGCCGAACTGCCGTTCGCCGACCACACGCGCGTGGTGCAGGCGATGGCGACGATCCGGCGCCTGCTCGATCCCGCGGAAAGCCGGCCGCGCGTGGTGACGCTGCGGCAACATCGGCCGGGCGACATCGGCTGGGTGATCGCGCGGCACGGCGCGGTCTACGCCGAGGAATATGGCTGGGACAGCAGCTTCGAGGCGCTGGTCGCCGAGATCGCCGCCAAATTCATTCGCAACTACGATGCCGCGCGAGAGTGCTGCCTGATCGCGGAAACCGACGGCGCGCCGGCCGGCTCGATCTTTCTGGTCAAGGCGTCCGATGACGTTGCCCAGATCCGGATGCTGGTGGTGGAGCGCCACGCCCGCGGACTCGGCGTCGGCCGCGCGCTGGTCGAGCAAGCCATCCGCTTTGCTCGGCAGGTCGGCTACCGCTCGATCACGCTATCGACCCACAGCATTCTCGTCGCCGCGCGCGGCATCTACCAGCGCGCCGGATTCGAGCTGGTGGCCAGCGAGCCGCACCACAGTTTTGGCGCGGATCTGGTGGCGGAGACCTGGGAGATGAAGCTGTAGGGTGGGTTGAGCCCTTCGCGAAACCCACCGGCAGAGGGTGGTGGGTTTCGCAACGGCTCAACCCACCCTACGACCTCAGCTACTTCGCCTTGCCGCGCCGCAGATGCTCATCGAGCCGCGGCATGATTTCCACGAAATTGCACGGCTTCGTGCGGTAATCGAGTTGCGCCGCGAGAATGCCGTCCCAGCCGTCGCGGCAGGCGCCGGGCGAGCCCGGCAGGCAGAAGATGAACGTCGCGCGGGCGGTGCCCGCGGTGGCGCGGCTCTGGATCGTCGAGGTGCCGATCTTGGCGTGGCTGAGCATGTGGAAGGCGATCGAAAAGCCGTCCATGCGCTTCTCGAACAACGGCTCGATCGCTTCCGGCGTAACGTCGCGGCCGGTGAAGCCGGTGCCGCCGGTGGTGATGATCGCATCGATGCCGGGGTCGGCGATCCACTTTCGGACGATGACGCGAATCGCTTCCACGTCGTCGGTGACAATGTCGCGCGCGGCGAGGTGGTGGCCGGCCGCGGTGAGCCTGTCGGCGAGCGTGGTGCCGGACTTGTCGTCGGCCAGCACGCGGGTGTCGGACACGGTGAGCACCGCGATGTTCAGCGGCACGAAGGCTTTGGTGTCGTCAGTGGATGACATGGTGGCTCTCTCGTTCACGCCGAACTCTTGTGTGCCGGACGCACTGCGCCCCCTCAGCCGTCATTGCGAGGAGCTTTTGCGACGAAGCAATCCAGTCTGCTTTCGCTTAGGCTCTGGATTGCCGCGTCGCTGCGCTCCTCGCAATGACGGCTGAGGGGTCCGCGCTCTAACGCTACGGCCGATCCACCGCAAACGTATTACACGCCTGCACGGTGCCCTGCTGGTACCCCGTCATGAACCAGCGCTTGCGCTGCTCGGCCGAGCCGTGGGTGAAGGAATCCGGCACCACGCGGCCCTGCGCCTGGCGCTGCAGCGTGTCGTCGCCGATCGCCGAGGCGGTCTGCAGCGCGGCGTCGATGTCGCCGGCTTCGAGGAAGCCCGGTCGCTTCTTCTCTTCGCGGTTGACCCAGACGCCGGACAGGCAGTCGGCCTGCAGCTCGACCTTGACCTGCAGCGCGTTGGCCGCCGCCTTGCTGCCGGCCTGCTCCTGCAGCCGCGTCACGCGCGGCAGGATGCCGAGCAGGTTCTGGATGTGGTGGCCGGCCTCATGGGCGATGATATAGGCCGCGGTGAACTTGCACGCATTGCCCGAGCAGCCGTGAAAGCGCGTCTCGACCTGGCGGAAGAAGCCGGTGTCGAGAAATATCTGCTTGTCCGGCGGGCAGTAGAACGGCCCCATCGCCGACTGCGCCATGCCGCAACGGCCGCCATTGGTGGCGTTCTTGAACAGCACGATGCGCGGACCTGAATAGCTCTGGCCGCTGTCCTTGAAAATCTCGGTCCAGCGATCGTCGATCTCGCCGAGCACGCCGGAAATCATGCTGCCCATCTCGTCGGTCGGCGCGCCGCCTTTCGATGGCGCGGACCGCCTGTCGGTCTGATAGGTCGGCGCCTGCTGCTGGCCGCCGGTGAGAATCTCGGCGCCGCCGATCAGGATGCGCGGATCGATGCCGAACGCCCAGCCGACCAGGCCGAGCACGATCACCGTGCCGATGCCGAGCCCGCCGCCGCCCATCGGCAGGCCAAACCCGCCACCACCCCCTCCGCCACCTTCGTCGTCACGACGGTCGTCGATATTGTCGCTGCGACGGAAGTCATCGTAACGCATGGGGGCTGTCCTCTATTTCGTCGTCGCATTTCATTCGTGGCGGGTCGTTCATGACGGAGCGAGCACCGACCCTAACGCGGCAATCGCGGAAAATTTCCATCGCATTAAGCATTAAACTGCCCGGCAAATCTTGCCTAGCATGAACGCTCAAGAACTCGATTGCAATTAAGTCGATTTTTACTTTGCGCCGTCATGTTGTGGACAGTCGGTTTGTTAGTCCCGCGTCGCCGACAGCGTCGCCTGAGTCAGAGTACTTGAGTCATGGTTGTTTCGCTTCGCGGGGCGTCTGCAAGGGCGCCCCGCATTAAATTCGAATCCGGCCCGACCTCCAGCATCGTCATTGGAGATTGCGTCGCCGAGATGTCAAAGTTGCCGGCCGCTTCGGTCGATCTGGTGTTCGCAGATCCGCCGTACAACCTGCAACTGAAGGGCGACCTCAAGCGCCCCGACGAATCCCATGTCGATGCGGTCACCGACGACTGGGACAAGTTCTCGTCGTTCGCCGCCTATGACGATTTCACCCGCGCCTGGCTCCTGGCCGCGCGCCGGATCATGAAACCGTCGGCGACCCTGTGGGTGATCGGCTCCTACCACAATATCTTTCGCGTCGGCTCGATCATGCAGGACCTCGGCTTCTGGGTGCTGAACGACATCGTGTGGCGCAAGTCGAACCCGATGCCGAATTTCCGCGGCCGCCGCTTCACCAATGCGCACGAGACCATGATCTGGGCCGCGCGCGACGAGAATGCCAAGGGCTATACCTTCAACTACGAAGCGCTGAAGGCCGCCAACGAGGACGTCCAGGCGCGCTCCGACTGGCTGATCCCGCTGTGCACCGGCGAAGAACGGCTGAAGGGCGCCGACGGCAAGAAGGTGCACCCGACGCAGAAGCCGGAAGGCCTGCTCGCCCGCGTGCTGCTGTCGTCGTCGAAGCCCGGCGATCTCGTGATCGATCCGTTCAACGGCACCGGCACCACCGGCGCCGTCGCCAAACGCCTCGGTCGCAACTATATCGGCTTCGAACGCGACCGCGACTACGCGGCTGCGGCCGAAGCGCGCATCGCCGCGATCGAGCCGCTGCCGGAAGCCACGCTGGCGCCGTTCATGACCGCCCGCTCGGCCCCCCGCGTCGCGTTCTCCGAACTGATCGAGCGCGGCATGATCTCGCCCGGCACCAAGCTAGTCGATCTGAAGAAGCGCCACGGCGCTTTGGTGCGCGCCGACGGCGCCATCATGCTCGGCGACAAGGTCGGCTCGATCCACCGCATGGGCGCGGTGGCGCAGGGCTCGGCCGCCTGCAACGGCTGGACGTTCTGGCACGTCGAGACCAAGAAGGGCCTCCGCCTGATCGACGAATTGCGCGCCGAAATCCGCAGCGGGATGGGCGCGGTTTAAGATCGATGTAGGGTGGGCAAAGGCGCACCTGCGCCGTGCCCACCAACTTCATCTCCGAACACCAATGGTGGGCACGCCCCGCAGCGCTCCGCGCGTCGAGCTGGTCGCCTTCGTGCCGCGCCGCCTGATCGCCGCGCTGGCCGGGCCGCTATCACTCGCAACCATCGCGCCGCCGCTCGATCCCGGCATCGACGAACAGTTCATGTTCACGCCCACGCGGGCGCAGTTCGATCCCGGATCGATCTGGCTGCGGCGGATGATGCTTGAAGTGGGCCGTGGGTTGGATGGGAAGAAGCGTCAAATGCAGAAATCGTAGGGTGGGCAAAGGCGCACTTGCGCCGTGCCCCCCACCAATTTCAATGGCCTCGCACATCCATCTTCCTTCTCCCCTTGTGGGAGAAGGTGGCACGGACGAAGTCCGTGACGGATGAGGGGTAGTCGCGGGGCTCGGAGCTTGCGGCTACCCCTCACCCGGCCGCGCTATCGCGCGGCCACCCTCTCCCACCTTGCAAAGCGCAGCTTTGCTCGGGGGAGAGAGAAGAAAGGGTCACGCCGCCTTGTTGCCGGCCTGATCGACCAGGTTCTGCCGGGCTTCGCCGAGGTAGCTGCGAATTTCCTTGGTCAACAGCCCGGACTGCGACGACAGGTCGCCGGACGCCACCATGGTCGAGGTCGCCAGTTGCTCAGTGTCCTTGGCGGTCGCCGCCAGCGACTGGATGTTGGTGGAAATCTCGCGCACCACCGCAAACGCCTCATCGACGTTGCGGGCGATGTCGGCGGTGGCCGCCGACTGCGCTTCCGAGGCGCCGGCGACCTTGCCGGTGATCTCGTTCACTTCCGCGATCACGGTGCCGATCTCGGTGATCGACTCGCTGACCTTGTCGGTGGCCGATTGCACCTGGCCGATCTGGGCCTCGATCTCGGCGGTGAAATTGGCGGTCTGGGTGGCCAGCGATTTCACCTCGTGCGCCACCACGGCAAAGCCGCGGCCGGCCTCGCCCGCGCGCGCCGCCTCGATGGTGGCGTTGAGCGCCAGCAGGTTGGTCTGGCTGGCGATCACATTGATCGACTTGACGACTTCGCTGATCCGCACCGCGACGCTGCGAAGCACATCGACATGGCCGGCGGCATCCGCGACCCGCTCTACTGCACGGCCGGCGATCACCGCGGAACGGTTGACGTCGGCGCCGACTTCGCCGGCGCTGGACGACAGCCGCGCCGTGGCGGAGGCCACCGATTGCATGTTGGCGGCGGCCTGTTCCGACGCCGCGGCCACCGAGGTGACGCGCTGCAGCGTGGATGACGCGCCGGAGCGCAGGTTGCCCGCGGTGCCGCTCATCTCGGTGGCGCCGCTGTCCAGCGCCGAGACGATGGCGTTGACGGTGGTTTCCAGCTCGGCGGTCTGGCGCTCGAATTGCCCGATCCGCCTGGCGATGCTGGTGGTGGCGTCGTTGATGACGCCCGCGCCGTGTAGCAGGCCGCCATGCAGCCCGCCCGGCAGAATCCGGCGATAATACTTGTTGTGATGCACGGCGGTCATCGCCGCGGTGGCCTCGCGCACGAAGGCGTCGCAGCCGTCGATCATGTCGTTGACGGTGTGCAGCAGTTCGCCCATCACGCCGCCGGTCGGAATGGCCAGGATGCGCGCCTCGAAATCGCCCATGGCGATGCGGCGGCAGGCATCGCGCGCCTTTTCGACCAGCGCCGCGGCGCGCGCCATCCACCACAGCGACAGGCCGGCGGCGGCAATCACCATTGCCTGCAGTACCATCGCCGTGATCGTCATGCCGGCCAGTTGCAGCGCCAGCGCGGCGACCGAACCGAGGACGATGAGCAGCGTGCTAAGCTGCGCTCTTGAGAGAAAACATAAGTTCGTCATAGCTGACTTTCTGGGAGGCCACGAAATCCGTGAGAGCTTTGTGTCCGGCGGCAACCGCTTCCTTGCCGTTGACGTGGCGGCGCTCGATGGCGAGCACCTCGGCATAGAGCGGCGCGATGGTCTTCTTGATGATGTCGGCGGCCGGCGCGCGACGATTGGAGTGATAGCCGGCGATCTTGCCGTCGGCGCCGATCGACGGCGTGACGTGGGCGAACACCCAGTAATGGTCGCCGTTGCTGGCCATGTTCTTCACATAGGCGAAGATTTCGCGGCGGTCCTCGATGGTGTCCCACAGCAGCTTGAAGACGCTGCGCGGCATGTCGGGATGCCTGACAATGCTGTGCTGCTGGCCGATCACCTGCGCTTCGGTATAGCCGGCGATGCTGCAGAACAGCCGGTTGACATAGGTCAGCCGGCCCTTCAGGTCGGTTTTCGAGACGATCAGTTCGGAAGCCGGAAAGAACACCTCACGGCCGCTTGGCTTGATGGAATGGGACATCGTTGACCTGTCGG
>NZ_JAQGJD010000277.1 GCF_028290785.1 Tardiphaga sp.
GTGCGCGGCGAGGCCGATGCCATGATCTGCGGCGTCGAAGGCCGCTACATGAGCCATCTGCGCCACGTCCGCGAGATCATCGGCTTCCTGCCGGGGGTCAGCGACTTCGCCGCACTGGCGCTGATGATCACCAGCAAGGGCGCGTACTTCATTGCGGATACGCAGGTGCGTCCGAACCCGAGCGCGGAAGAGCTCGCGGAAGTCGCAGCACTCGCCGCAATCCACGTGCAGCGCTTCAACATCAAGCCGAAGATCGCGTTCGTCTCGCATTCGGATTTCGGCAGCTACGACAGCGACTCGTCGCGGAAGATGCGTCGCGCCGCGGCGCTGCTGCGCGAAAAGCATCCGGAGATCGAGTCCGACGGCGAAATGCAGGGCGACAGCGCGCTGTCCGAAGCCGCGCGAAAACTGGTGCTGCCACATTCCAAGCTGGAAGGCGTCGCCAACGTTCTGATCATGCCGAATCTCGACACGGCCAATGTCGCGTATCAGATGATCAAGGTGCTGGCCGACGCGCTGCCGGTCGGCCCGATCCTGATTGGGCCGGCACGCCCGGCGCATATCCTGACGCCGTCGGTGACGGCGCGCGGCATCCTCAACATGACCGCGGTCGCCGCCGTCGAAGCGCAGGAACGCGCCGCACGGCCGCAGCCGAGCCTGTTCGGGTAGAGGTGTAGCCGTCGTCATTGCGAGCCAGCCCCGGTCGACGAAAGTCGACTGGGGTTGCGCGAAGCAATCCAGAAGGCCGCAAACTCTGCAAGACTGGATTGCTTCGTCGCAAGGGCTCCTCGCAATGACGGCCATATCATCGTTTGAAAACCGCACCGGGAACGATCATAGTCGCGGATACTTTGTTAGTATTCATTGCCGTCCAGTGAGGTCATCATGCCAGCCTTTATTACTTTCGGGCGCATTCTGTTTGCGGTGTTGTTCATCGCGTCCGGCGTGTCGAAGTTCATCGACCTGCCGGCGACCGCCGAGATGATCGCCACCAAGGTCATCCCCACCATCCCTGCGATCGCGACGCCTTATGCGACGCAATTGGAAACGCTGACCGGCATGGAGATGAAGCAGATCCTGGCGATCGCCGCCGGCGCGGTCGAGCTGCTCGGCGGAATCCTGGTGGCGCTGAATGTCGGCGCGCGGTTCTTCGCGCTGGTGCTGGTGTTGTTCGTGTTCGCCGCGACGTTCTATTTTCATGACTTCTGGAACCAGACCGGGCCCGAAGCCAAGAACAACATGATTCATGCGCTGAAGAACCTGTCGCTGATCGGCGGCCTGTTCATCATCGCCGGCATCGGCCGCGGCCCGCAACTGAACAACGTCTACACCGAGGCGTAGCCGGCGCGGGCCGCGTCGCGGTCGCTACGTCCTGACGATGACGGCCTCGAGATAGTCGCTCGGCACGATCAGGCTGTCGTTGCCGCCACGGTTCATGCGCTCCAGCAGGTCGAGGATATCGCTCTGCAGCGCCTGTTGTCCGGGCTTCTCCAGAGCAGCGAAGGCGCGGTGGGTTGGCCCGTAATAGGTGCGGAAGATCTCCAGAAAATGCTCCGGCGACCGGTACCGGAAGTTGAAAATCCGCTTGGTGGCGTTGACCTGATGCTTCGGAAACAGTTCCCGCAGGCGGGCTTCGGTCCCCCACAGCGCCGGTGACTTGACGCCGGGCGGCGGTGCGACGTGTTTGCCGATGATCTTGAAAAGCTGTCCGATGAAGCCCTCGGGGGTCCAGTTGGCGAGGCCGATCCGCCCGCCGCTGCGGACCACGCGAGACATTTCCGCCGCGGCCTGTTCCTGGTTGGGGGTGAACATCACGCCGAACGTCGACAGCGCCACGTCGAAGCTGCCGTCGGCGAACGGCAGAGCCTCGGCGTCGGCTTGCTGGAAGGCGACCGACAGACGTTCGGCGGCCGCACGCTCCTTGCCGCGCTCGAGCAGCGCACCGACATAGTCGGTGGAGGTGACCTGGGCGAACTGCCGGGCCGCCGCCAGGGTGGCGTTGCCGTTGCCTGCGGCGACATCGAGCACGCGCTCGCCGGCGCGCAGGTCGATGGCATCGCACAAACGCTCGCCGACGAGCTGCAGCGTGGTGCCGACAATCGCGTAGTCGCCGGAGGCCCATGTCGCCTGCTGGCGCTGTTTGATGGCGGAATAATCGGGGGCGGTTAAAACGGTGGTCATGCGTATTCCTCCGAATATGGCTGATCGCGATGTCGCCGGGTCTTTGGTGGCCCTGTCCGATGCGCGAAGGTTGAGGCGCGACAACGGAAGCGCTGTCACGCGAGCTGTAGTAGTTCGGAATGACAAGTGGCGGAATGATCGCACGGCCGGATTGCTTGATCGTACGTCCGGATTTGCCGATGGCGCTGCGCGTCTAACTACATTTCGGTGTGTCGGGCCGCGCCGCACGCGGTTCGTCGCCCGCGATGCCGCTTCACTACGCCCTGGTACACATCCGCCGCATCGATCGCCGCCAGCGTTAGACGCGCCGCCACGCGGTGACGGTGACCTGATGTTCGGCGTCGAGGATCTCGACCTCGTCGGCGCGCAGGCCGTGGGCGGCGAGGATCGCCTGCGGCGACTGCGCCGGCACGCCCGGGACGCACGGCGCGCCGTCGGGCAGGTGGACATCGGGCGCTCGCGACAGCCAGAACACGTCGAAGCGATCGAAGAACATCTCGAACACCACGGGGCCGCCGATGACAGCGATGGTGCCGGCCTGAATGCCGGCCATCGCACAGGCCTCCTCGAACGTCGCTCCGGCCGGATTCCACAGCGTCGCTTTGGCATTTCCGGGATCGGGCGCCACTGTGTCGATGCTGCGGCTGAGTACGATGCGGTTTCGTTTGGGCGAGTTGGGCTGGTCCTCGAAGGAGTTTTTGCCGTGCACGATCAGGTCGGCGCGGTCCAGCGACGCTGCGAAGAAGCGCTGGTCACCGGGGAATTTCAGCGCGTCAGGCATCACGCCCGCACTGTCGGCGAGCATGCCCTCGGCGGACACGATGACATAGCCGTTGAAGCGAAACGCGGGCATAAGCGGGATCAGACGTTCGGCTATTCCGAGATCGTCTGCACCACGCTGTTGACCGGGCGCGAGCTGACGGTCGGGAGCTTGGTGTCCTTGGCGATGGCCTCGTCATAGGAGGCGATGGTCTGCACCGGCGCCTTGGCCTTCATCAGCACCACCTTGTAGCCGCCGGCCTTCAGCTTGCGCAGCAGCGTCGGCAACGCCTCGGCGGTGTGCTTCTGGAAATCGTGCATCAGGATGATGCCCTTGCCGAGCCGGTCGAGCTTGGTCATCACGTTGGTGATGACCTGGTCGGACTTGCGCGTCTTGAAGTCGAACGAGTCGATGTCGCAGGAGAAGATCGCCATGTTGCGAGAGCCGAGATAGGTCACGATCTCCGGCGGGTGCTGCAGCGCCGGCGCGCGGAAGAACGGCGACGGCGCGCTGCCGAGCGCCCACTTCACGGCCGAAAACCCCTTTTCGATCTCGTCGATGCGCTGCTGCTCGGTGAGCTTCTTGCTGGTCAGCGCGATATGCGCCCAGGTGTGGCCGCCGATGGTGTGACCGGCGGCAGCCACCTGCTTGAGAATTTCCGGATGGTAGGTGGCGTGCTTGCCGATCGGAAAGAACACGCCCTTGGTGCATTCGTCGGCCAGAGCCTTCAGCACCGCCGGCGTGTTCACCGGCCACGGGCCGTCGTCGAAGGTCAGCACGACTTCCTTGTCGCGCAGGAAGTCGAGCTGCTTGAAGTGCTCGAAGCCGAAGCCGGGGCCGCCGGTGGTGTCGATCTCGACGACGCGGCCGATGCCGAGCGCATCGGGGTTGGCGCAGGTAGATTTGGCAGCAACAGGGGCTGGCGCGGGGGCCGCCACAGCGGCTGGTGCCGGAGCCGGGGCAGCCGCTTTCGGCGCCGGCGCGGGCGGGCTGCCGGCTTTCGGCGCCTGCGCGAGAGCGCTGGCGGCGCAGAGTGAAACCGCGCCCGCAAAAATCAAACCTGCTGCAATGCGCATCGTATTCCCCTTGGACGGACGTTCGATCCCGGGCTCGTCGCCCGCATCGATCGACGGTTGGTTCCCCAGCATAGCGCGGTTTGCCCGGCGGCCGCCACCGGCAGCAGCCTTTTCCCCAGCCGTGGCGCGAATCGGCGTGTGGAGTGACGCGCTGTGGATCGTTCCCCAGACGCGGTGCACTGCGCCGCAGAGCCGCGGTCCCGATTGCTTGCAAGGAAAAAACCGGGATGCCGGATCTGTGCAGCGGCATAAGCATGCCGCGGCGCGTCCGGGAAACGCCGGGCTCTACCGCAGCGGCACGACGAATTCGGTGCCCTGGCCGGTTTCGCCGCCGGCAGCGATGCCCTGGTCGGAGACGATGATGGAGCTGCCATTGGCCAGCGCGTCGGCGATCTGCGCCATGGCTTCGGCAGGGATGGTCACGCGGTCTAGCGCTTCGGCGGCAGTGTCGGGCAGCGGCGTCGATGTCATCTCGACGGCGCCGGTGGCCTTGCGGCGGCGCATCGCAGAACTATCCTCGTCGCGGTCGGCGCGGCGCGCCATGTAGGGCAGCGACACCGCGGTCCAGCGGAACGCCCGGGCGTCGGCCTTGTCGGCGCGCGCGGTGAAGACGTGGGTGCCGAGCGGACGGTCGCTCGGCGCAATGGCAATCGGCACGTCGAACAACGGCGCAAAATTCTGCCGGACGTAGAGCTTGCCATCCTTGCCGCTGACCAGCACCGCGAGCTGGCCGGTACGTTTGGGCGCGGTGTCGGCGGTGACGGTGGGGGCGGCGGCCGGCGCCATCACGGCGTTCGGTGCATCGGTCGGGCTGCTTTCGTCCTTCTTAACGTCGGTTGGCGCCGGCGCGGCGACGGCCTTCGCCGGTTCCGCAACCGGAGCGGGCTTGACGTCCAGCACCGGCGGCAGTTCGACAGTCCTGGCCGCGGCCTCATCGACGTCGCGGCGGGTGACGCGGACCGCATCGGCCGGCTTGGCCAGGGAGGCGTCCGACACCACCGGCGACT
>NZ_JAQGJD010000285.1 GCF_028290785.1 Tardiphaga sp.
TCTGGCCGAGGCCGGCCTGGGTGGTCTGGAACACCGCTTCATAGGTCAGCGTTCCCGAGCGCGACAGGATGCCGACATTGCCGGGCTTGAAGATGTTGGCCGGCATGATGCCGATCTTGCTTTCGCCAGCAGTGACGACGCCCGGGCAGTTCGGCCCGATCAGGCGCGACTTGGAGCCGGACAGCGAACGCTTGACGCGCACCATGTCGAGCACCGGAATGCCTTCGGTGATGCAGACGATCAGCGGGATGCCGGCGTCGATGGCTTCACAAATAGCGTCGGCGGCGCCCGGCGGCGGCACGTAGATCACCGACGCGTCGGCGCCGGTCTTGTCGCGGCACTCGGCGACGGTGTCGAACACCGGCAGGTCGAGATGCTTCGAGCCGCCTTTACCCGGCGAGGTGCCGCCGACCATCTTGGTCCCGTAGATGATGGCCTGTTCGGAGTGGAAGGTGCCGTTCTTGCCGGTGAAGCCTTGGCACATCACCTTGGTATTCTTGTCGATGAGAACTGACATCGGCTTACTTTCCCTTCACGGCGTTGACGATCTTCTGCGCAGCGTCGTCGAGATCGTCGGCGGGCAGCACGTTCAGGCCGGATTCACGAATGATCTTCTTGCCTTCCTCGACATTGGTGCCTTCGAGGCGGACCACGAGGGGCACCTTGAGGCCGACGGTCTTCACCGCGGCGACGACGCCGGCGGCAATGATGTCGCACTTCATGATGCCGCCGAAGATGTTGACCAGGATGCCCTTCACCGAAGGGTCCGAGGTGATGATCTTGAACGCCGCGGTCACCTTCTCCTCGGTGGCACCGCCGCCGACGTCGAGGAAGTTGGCGGGGCTTTCGCCGTACAGCTTGATGATGTCGAGGGTGGCCATCGCGAGACCGGCGCCGTTGACCATGCAGCCGATGGTGCCGTCGAGCGCGATGTAAGCGAGGTCGTACTTCGACGCCTCGATTTCCTTGGCGTCTTCCTCGGTGGTGTCACGCAGCGCCACGATCTCCGGGTGGCGGTACAGCGCGTTGCTGTCGAACGACATCTTGGCGTCCAGGCACTTCAACTCGCCGGTCTTGGAGACGATCAGCGGATTGATCTCCAGCATGTCCATGTCCTTGGCCAGGAACGCGGTATAGAGCTGGGTGATCAGCTTGCCGGCCTGCTTGGCGAGATCGCCGGTCAGACCGAGCGCCTGCGCCACGGTGCGGCCGTGATGCGGCATCACGCCGGTGGCGGGATCGACCGAGAAGGTGACGATCTTCTCAGGCGTGTTGTGGGCGACGTCCTCGATGTTCATGCCGCCTTCGGTGGAAACGACGAAAGCCACGCGCGAGGTCTCGCGATCGACCAGCAGCGAGAGGTAGAACTCTTTCTCGATGTCGGAGCCGTCTTCCAGGTAGATGCGGTTGACCTGCTTGCCGGCGGGGCCGGTCTGCTCGGTCACCAGGGTCGCGCCGAGCATTTCCTTGACGAACTGCTTGGTCTCCTCGATCGACTTGGAAAGGCGGACCCCGCCCTTCTCGCCGGCCGAGGCTTCCTTGAACTTGCCCTTGCCGCGGCCGCCGGCGTGGATCTGGCTCTTCACCACCCACAACGGACCGCCGAGCTCCTTGGCGGCGGCTTCGGCTTCCTCAGCCTTAAGGATCGGCACGCCCCTGGAAACCGGCACGCCGAATTCCTTCAGCACGGCCTTCGCTTGATATTCATGGATGTTCATATAGTCGCTCCCGAACCCCGGATGGTGAACCTGGAATATACGTCAATTTCTGATCTGGCATACCGTATACCAGGCATGCCGCAAGTCAAAGCCGCAGAGTTCAATCGTGAAGCGCTCATGGGCTCGGGGCTCGCAGTGCCTGCCAATGTCGCCAGATGCGGAACCGGCACCCCCAGGGTGCCGGTAATCAGGTTAGGCCTTAGCCGCCGAGCAGGTCCGGCGCGATCTTCTTGCAGGCATCGACCAGACCCTGGACCGACGCCACCGACTTGTCGAAACCTTCGCGGTCCTTGCCGGCGAGTTCGATCTCGACAATGCGCTCGACGCCCTTGGAGCCGATCACGACGGGGACGCCGACATACATGTCCTTCACGCCGTATTCGCCGTTGAGGTAGGCGGCGCAGGGCAGCACGCGCTTCTTGTCCTTGAGGTAGCTCTCGGCCATCGCGATGGCGGAAGCGGCGGGGGCGTAGAATGCCGAGCCGGTCTTCAGCAGGTTGACGATCTCGGCGCCGCCGTTGCGGGTGCGATCGACGATCTCGTCGAGGCGGGCCTGCGAGGTCCAGCCCATCTTGATCAGGTCGGGCAGCGGGATGCCGGCGACCGTGGAATACTTCACCAGCGGCACCATGGTGTCGCCGTGGCCACCGAGCACGAAGGCGGTGACGTCTTCGACCGAGACGTTGAATTCATCGGCGAGGAAGTAGCGGAAGCGCGACGAGTCCAGCACGCCGGCCATGCCGACCACCATCTTCGGGGGCATGCCCGAGGACTTCTGCAGCGCCCAGACCATCGCGTCGAGCGGGTTGGTGATGCAGATCACGAACGAGTTCGGGGCGTACTTCTTGATGCCGGCGCCGACCTGCTCCATCACCTTGAGGTTGATGCTGAGAAGATCGTCGCGGCTCATGCCGGGCTTGCGCGGCACGCCGGCGGTGACGATGCAGACATCGGCACCCTCGAGCGCTTCGTACGAATTGGCGCCGGTGAAGTTGGCGTCGAAACCATCGACCGGCGACGACTGCGCGATGTCGAGCGACTTGCCCTGCGGCACGCCCTCGGCGATGTCGAACATCACCACGTCGCCGAGTTCTTTCAGGCCGATCAGGTGAGCCAGCGTTCCGCCGATCTGACCGGAGCCAATCAATGCGATCTTGTTGCGCGCCATGGGAAATCTGTCCTTTTAGGCCGAAGGGGATGGGATCAGGAAGGCAATTCTGACTGGCTGGTTATCCCTTTCACGGAAACCGTTCAAGTCGCAGCCCGTGCAATTGTCCGGCGCCGGGCTGCATTGCGTTTTTCTGGTGCTGGATTTGAAGGTTGGATGACCTTTCGCGGGGACGACCGTGGAGAGGCCGTACCTACGTCTCCACCAGCCCCGTGGACGCTCCGCCCGCGGTGGAGTCGCTGCGGCCGTGGGGCAGCGCCAGGTAGGTTTCCGAACCCATCTCGAACAACCGCGACGCGGTGCGCGCGAACTCCATGGCCTCGAACCCCTCGCTGGCCCGATACAGCGCATGCGGCTCCGCCGCCGCCGAGGCCATCAGCTTCACGGCATTGTCATAGAGCGTATCGATCAACGCGATGAAGCGCTTGGCGGCATTGCGATCGCCGTAGTCCATCATCGGAATCCGGTCGATGAACAGCGTGTGATAGTCATGCGCCAGCCGCAGATAGTCGGAGGCGCCGAGCGGCTTCTCGCAGAGGTCGCCAAAGCTGAAGCGCGCCACGCCCTGGGCCTCGCGCGGCACGTGCAGCGTGCGGCCCTTGATCGAAATGTCGCGCGGTTGGCCCGGGGTGCCGCCGGTGAGCTTCAGGAAGGTCCGGTCGAGCGCCGCCTCGGCGGCATCGTCGGCAGGCACCAGCCAGGTCTTCAGGCCGGCGAGCTTTTCCATCCGGAAGTCGGTGCGCGAATCGAGCCGCAGCACCGCCATGTGGTCCTCGATCTGCTTGATGAACGGCAGGAACAGCGCGCGGTTCAACCCTCCCTTGTAGAGGTTGACGGGCTCGACGTTGGAGGTGGCGAATACCACGGTGCCCTGTTCGAACAGCCGCGCAAACAGCCGGCCGAGGATCATCGCGTCCGCGATGTCGGTGACATGGAATTCGTCGAAACAGAGCAGCCAGGCTTCGTCGAAGATCGAACTGGCGGTCAGCGCGATGACGTCGCCGTCGGGCAGCTCGCCCTTCGCGATCTGCTGGCGGAAGCCGTAGATGCGTTCGTGCACGTCGGCCATGAATTCGTGGAAATGCCAGCGCCGCTTGTGGCTCACCGCACTGCTCTGGAAGAACAGATCCATCAGCATGGTCTTGCCGCGGCCGACCTCGCCATGGACATACAGTCCGCGCGGCGGGCCGCCATTCTTGTCGGCGAACAGCCGGCCGATGAAGCTCTGCTTGCGCGGCGGCTTGTAGGCGGCCAGCGCGGCATCGAGTTGCGCGATGGCCTCCACGGCGCGCGCCTGCGCCGGATCGGCCTCAATGGCGCCGGAGGCAACGAGCGCTTGATATTGTTCGCGGAACGACGTCGGCTGGACAGAAGACATGGCGCCTAACGGCCCCACGGCAATGGAAATTGCAAGATGCGAATTAGGAGGAGAGGCATGCGCTGCCTTCCTTTTAGCCCCCGCGCCGGGAAGAAGAAGCGAACGCTTCAACAAAAAGGGCGGCCCGCAGGCCGCCCGATTAGCAAATCACGTGGGCACTGACGCCGGTCAGTTCGCCTTGGTGGTGGGCTTGTCGGCGTCCGGCTTGGCATCGTCGGCGGCCGGCGGCGCGGCGGAGGTCGCGGTGACCTTGATACCGTGCAGCAGGTCGGCGGCGGCCTTCAGCGCCTTGTCGTTCTTGGCATCCGGCGGCACGTAGGACTGCGAGCCGGTCTTCTCGTCGCCGTCGTTCTTCAGATGGCCGCGCAGCGAGGCTTCGCCCTTGGTGTCGGTGCGCGACTTCAGCTCATCCGGCACGTCCTGCAGGATCTCGATGTCGGGCACGATGCCCTTGGCCTGGATCGACTTGCCCGACGGCGTGAAGTAGCGCGCCGTAGTCAACCGCAGCGCGCCGTTGCCGGAGCCGAGCGGGATGATGGTCTGCACCGAACCCTTGCCGAACGAACGCGTGCCGATGGTGGTGGCGCGCTTGTGGTCCTGCAATGCGCCGGCAACGATTTCCGATGCCGAGGCGGAGCCGCCGTTGATCAGCACGACCACCGGCTTGCCCTTGGCGAGATCCCCCGCATGGGCGGTACGGCGCTGGGTTTCCTCGGCATTGCGGCCGCGGGTTGAGACGATCTCGCCGCGCTCGAGGAACGCGTCCGACACCGTCACCGCTTCTTCCAGCAGACCGCCGGGATTGTTGCGCATGTCGATGATGAAGCCCTTCAGCTTGTCGGCCCCGATCTGCGACGTCAGCGCAGCGACTTCGCGCTTCAGGCCTTCGGTGGTCTGCTCGTTGAAGGTGGTGATGCGGATATAGGCGATGTCGTCGGACTCGACGCGCGCGCGCACCGAACGGACGCGGATGTTGTCGCGTACCAGCGTGACGTCGATCGGGTTGTCCTGGCCCTTGCGGATGATCTTCAGCTTGATCTTGGTGTTGACCGGGCCGCGCATCTTTTCGACCGCCTGGTTCAGGGTCAGGCCCTGCACCGCTTCGTCGTCAAGATTGGTGATGATGTCGTTGGCCATGACGCCGGCCTTCGACGCCGGGGTATCGTCGATCGGCGACACCACCTTGATCAGGCCGTCTTCCATGGTGACTTCGATGCCGAGACCGCCGAACTCGCCGCGGGTCTGCACCTGCATGTCGCGGAAGCTCTTGGCGTCCATGTAGCTCGAATGCGGATCGAGGCCGGTCAGCATGCCGGAGATCGCGGACTCCACCAGCTTGCTGTCGTCGGGCTTCTCGACATAGTCGGAGCGGACGCGTTCGAACACGTCGCCGAACAAATTGAGCTGGCGATAGGTGTCGGAGGTCGCAGCGCGCGCGCTGGTCCCCATGAACACCGCGCGGGGTTGGGTGACGAACAGCGTCAAGGCGGCGCCGGTGGCAGCACTCAGCAGGATTATTGAAGTCTTGCGCATCATCCGCGAACCTTTTCGCCTTCGTTTGCGGCCCACCATGGGCCAGGATCAATGGGAGTTCCGTCCTTACGAAACTCGATATAGAGCACAGGCTGGCTGGCATTGGCCGCGAGCACCGAAGCGACCCGGGAGGTCGATCCCATGACCGCAATCGGCTCCCCCGTGAGGACGAACTGGCCAATGCTTACCGAAATGCGCTCCATCCCGGCGATCAACACATGATACCCGCCACCGGCGTTGAGGATCAAGAGTTGTCCATAGCTGCGGAATGGGCCGGAATAGACAACCCAGCCATCACACGGGGTTGTGACCTGGGCACCGGCCCGGGCGGCCAGCGAAATGCCCTTTTCGACGCCACCGACACCGTCGGAACCGCCGAAATTACGAATTTTCACGCCGTTGACCGGCAGGGCGAACAGTCCCTTGGCCGAGGCGAAGGCGATGGCCGGGCTTAACCGGCCGGTATCCTTGAGAGCGCCAATATTTGGCTTGCCGTTGCTCAGCGCGGCCGGCGTGCCCTGCAGGTCGGCCGTCGCCGCCGCCTTGGCGGCAGCCTTGGAATCCTGCTCCATCTTCGCGATCAGGCCCTGCAGGCTATCGACCTGCTTGGACAGCGCGAGCGCGCGGGCTGCTTCGGCTTCCATGTCCTTCTCGGCAGCGCTTTGCTTCTTCTGCCGCTCGTCGGTGAAGGAGGCGAGCCGGGTCTGGTCGTCTTTCAACTTGTCGCGGTCGGTGGCGAGCTGGTCGCGCTCGGTAGCGATCGCCTTGCGGAGATTCACCAATTCGCCGAGATCGGCGACCAGCCGGTCGGCCCGTCCGCGCATCTCGGGCACGACGGCGCCCAGCAGCATCGCCGTCCGCAATGACTTCAGCGCATCCTCGGGGCGCACGAACAATGCCGGCGGCGCGCGCCGGCCGGCGCGTTGCAGCGCGGAGAGCACTTCAACGATTTCGGCGCGGCGCGATTCCAGCGAACCGCGGATCTGCTTCTCGCGCGTATCGAGCGGGCGCAAGCGCGCCTCGGCGTCATCGATTCGCGCCTCGACGCCGCGCACGCGCGCGGCGATATCGATTAGCTGCTGGCTGAGCTTGCCGCGATCCTGACCGAGGGCTGCGATATCCGCTTTCAGCTTTTCCTGCAGCTCGGCGGCGCTCTTCTGCTGCGCGCGCGCGGCCTCGAGCTCCTGCTCGCGCTGCCGGATGATGTCTACGGACGGCGCGGTCGCTTGCGGCGTCGATGCGGCGACCTGCGCCCGCGCCGGTATCGCGGTCATGCCGGCCATACCGGCCGACAACAGCATGATGGGAAACGACAGCGCGTGCGGCGGGCCGCGGCGAACGGCGTGGAGCTGGGATTGAGTTGGCCGCGGTGACTGCATCGATCGGTCGGCGCCTTTGCTCTGATGTCTCAAACGCGGTGATACGGATGGCCGGATAAAATCGTCGCCGCCCGGTAAATCTGTTCGAGCAGCATGACCCGGACCATTTGATGCGGCCAGGTCGCCGAGCCGAATGCAATGCTAAGCTTGGCTTTGCGCCGCAATTCGGGCGAAAGTCCGTCCGCGCCGCCGATCAGGAAAATAGTGTGCGGCACCGATTCGTCCCGCCATTTGCCAAGATGCCGCGCAAATGTCGCGCTGTCGACACTGCTGCCGCGCTCGTCCAGCGCGACCAGCACGGCTTTGTCCGGAAGCAGCGCCGCAATCGCGGCCGCCTCCTCATGGATCCGGGTGGCGGTATCGCGGGCACGGCTTTCCGGAATTTCATGAACCGCCAGGCCGCGGAAACCGAGCTTGCGGCCGATGTCGTCGAACCGATCCCGGTACCGCTCCGCCAATTCGCGTTCGGGCCCCTGCTTGAGCTTGCCGATTGAAATCACAGCGAGATGCATCAGTGCAGGGTATCATGGTTCATGGAGAAGCTGGCTGCTTGCCCCGGACGCGATGCGAAGTATCGCTTCGCAGAGCGGGGGCCATTGCGGGCTCCGGCGTCGGAGTTTGATACGGGTCCGGCTCTGCGCAGCAGCGTTTCACGCTGCAGCGCGTCCGGGAAAAGAATCAAACCGCCTTCAGCTCGATCTTGGCTTCGTCGGCCGGGGTCGTCCACAACCGTTCGAGATTGTAGAATTCGCGCACTTCGGGGCGGAAGACATGGACGATGACTTCGCCGGAATCGATCAGTACCCAGTCGCAATTCGGCAGGCCCTCGATATGGACCTTCTTGTTGCCGGATTCCTTCAGCCCCTTGGCGACGTTCTCCGCCAGCGAACCGACATGGCGGTTGGAGCGGCCGGTGGTCACGACCATGTAGTCGGAATAGGCCGATTTGCCGCGCAGATCGATGGTGACGGTTTCTTCCGCCTTCATGTCGTCGAGACGCTTGAGGATCAGATCGAGCACCTCGGTGGCGCTGTCGCGAACCTGCAGGCCGACCAGCGCCGCCTTCTTCGCCTTCGTCACCTTGGGCGCAATCGCCTTGGGTCCGGCGGTTTTGGGCTCGGTCGCCTTCTTGGCGATCACGGCCTTCTTGGCGACGGCAGCCTTCTTCGGCGCGGCGGCCTTCGAGGAAACCTTGGCAGCAGGCTTTTTGGGTGAAACAGCTTTGGCCGGGGCCTTCTTTTTGGCGGCGCCGGTCTTTGTCGATACAGAAGTGGCCAGGGACCATTCCTTTCACGGTACGGGGCGCCGAATCCGTCGCCCGGTGAAGAAAGTATGCATGCGGGGTGGCCGGATTCAATATTCCAGCGCCCGCCCTATAGCACTTATCGGGCGAGTGTTGTGGAATTACGTCTTCCAGCTGCCATCTTCGTTGCGCAGCCGGGTCGAGGACAGGCTGAGCTTCAGCCCGGTCAGGAATACCCAGGCCGGCGGCTGCAGGTCGGCCAATGACCCAGCGTCGCGCTCCGGTATCCGGTAGCGCGCCAGGGCCTGGGCGGCGGTGCTAGCCAGTCCGCGAAGCCCCTGTTGCGACCGATCGACCACGGCCATTGGCACTTCCGAGGCGATTCGCTGCCAGTTTTCCCATTTGTGGAACTGGGCTAGGTTGTCGGCGCCCATGATCCAGACGAAATGGGCCTTGGAGCAGCGGCGGCGCAGGTAGCTGATGGTATCGACGGTATAACGGGTGCCGATCGCCGTCTCGAGGCAGGTGACGTCGATTCGCGGATGATCCGCCATGGCGCGGGCGGCGGCGGCGCGTTCGGCGAGGTCGTGCAGGTTGCGCGGATCTTTCAGCGGGTTGCCCGGCGACACCAGCCACCATACCCGATCGAGCTGCAGCCGCTTCATCGCGAACAGGCTGATCGCCCGATGGGCTGCGTGCGGCGGATTGAACGATCCGCCGAGCAGGCCGATCCGCATGCCGTCGCTGTGAAACGGGATGCCCGGGGCGGAGACCGAAGGCTGATGCAATTCAGTCCCCACGCGGGCACACCGGTCGGGTCACGGCCGGGTCTGTCCGGTGCCGTGAATCCGGTATTTGAAGCTGGTGAGCTGCTCCGCACCGACCGGGCCACGGGCGTGGAATTTGCCGGTGGCGATGCCGATCTCGGCGCCGAAGCCGAACTCGCCGCCATCGGCGAACTGGGTCGAGGCGTTGTGCAGCACGATCGCGGAATCGACCTCGTTGAGGAATTGCGTGGCGACCGCCACGTCCTCGGTCACGATCGCATCGGTATGGTGCGAGCCGTGATCGTGGATATGGGCGATGGCGCCGGCGACCCCATCGACGATTTTCGCGGCGATGATGGCGTCCTCGTATTCGGTGTCCCAGTCCTCGTCGGTCGCGGGCTTCACGCGCGCATCGGCGGCCTGTACGGCGGCGTCGCCGCGCACTTCGCAGCCGGCCGCGATCAGCATATCGACCAGTGGCTTGAGGTGCGTCGCCGCCACCGCGCGATCGACCAGTAGCGTTTCGGCGGCGCCGCAGACCCCGGTGCGCCGCATCTTGGCGTTCAGCACGATCGACTTGGCCATCTCCAGCGTGGCGGCATGATCGATATAGACGTGGTTGACGCCCTCGAGATGCGCGAACACCGGCACCCGGGCTTCGGCCTCGACCCGCGCCACCAGGCTCTTGCCCCCGCGCGGCACGATCACATCGACGCCGCCGTTGAGGCCGGTGAGCAGCAGCCCGACCGCGGCGCGGTCGCGGGTCGGCACCAGCGTGATGGCGGCCTCGGGGAGCCCCGCCTCGCGAAGTCCCTGCACCAGGCATTGATGGATGGCGCGGCAGGAGCGGAAACTGTCGGAGCCGCCGCGCAGGATCACCGCATTGCCGGACTTCAGGCACAGCACGCCGGCGTCGGCGGCGACATTGGGGCGACTTTCGAAGATCACGGCGACGACGCCCAAGGGCACGCGGACGCGCTCGATGGTCATGCCGTTGGGCCGCTGCCAGCTTTCGGTGATGGCGCCGACGGGATCGGCGATATCGTGGATGACACGGATGCCGTTGGCCATCTCGGCGACGCGGGCCTCGGTCAAGGTGAGCCGGTCGATAAAGGCGGCGGTGGCGCCACTGGCGCGGACTTCGGCGACATCCTCGGCATTGGCGGCGAGAATCGCCGCAGCCCCGCAGCGGATCGCCTGCTCCATGGCGGCCAGCGCCCGGTTCTTCTGGTCCGTCGGGGCGACCGCCAGCACGCGCGCCGCGGCGCGCGCGGCAAGCGCGAGGTCGTTCATCAGCGACGGCAGGTCGGCCGTGCCTTCGACGGATTTCAGCGAGGCGGTCATGTCGAGCCCGAAGCGGCAGGAAACTCTGACCGCAAAATAGGGACTCGCGGGGCCGAGGTCAAAGCGTGTTCCGCGATGGCTGGCGCGCGAAAGCGCGTCAGGCCGCCCGCACGGTGGCGAGGAAGTCCCCGACTTCGGCCTGCAGCGTCCTGGCCTGCCGGGCCAACTTGTCGGCCTCCCCGAGCAATCCGGACGCCGCCTGGCCGGTGGCTTCGACGGCTTCGCTGACGCCGTTGATGTTTTCCGAGACGTGCTTGGCGGAATCCGCGGCTTCCTGGACGTTGCGGGTGATTTCCTGGGTCGCGGCACCCTGCTGATGCATCGACGCCGCGATGGTGGTGGAGATGTCGTTGACCTCGACGATGGTCATCGAGATCCGCTTGATCGCCGCCACCGCGTCGGCGGTCTCGGCCTGGATGGTCTCGATCTGGGCGCGGATGTCGTCGGTGGCCTTCGAGGTCTGGGTCGCCAGCGACTTCACTTCGGAAGCGACCACCGCGAAACCGCGGCCGGCCTCGCCGGCACGCGCCGCCTCGATGGTGGCGTTGAGCGCCAGCAGATTGGTCTGGCTGGCGATCTGGGTAATGAAGGCGACCACCTCGCCGATCTTCTGCGCGGCATCGGCGAGACCGGCGACGCTGGCATTGGTCTTGTCGCTTTCCTCATTGGCCTTGCGGGCCACGACGGCAGCCTGCGTCACCTGACGGCCGATCTCGGCGATCGAGGCCGCGAGTTCTTCCGACGCCGCGGCGACGGTCTGCACGTTGACGTTGGATTCCTCGGCGCCGGCGGCCACCGCGCTGGTGCGCTGCTGGGTGCTTTCGGCGTTGACCGACATCGAACGCGCGGTGCTCTGCATCGCGGCGGCGGCGCCGGAGACCGCGCCGACGATGCCGCCGATGCGGGCCTCGAAGCCGTCCGCCATCTCGCGCATCGCCTGCTTCTTCTGCCGCTCGGCATCGGCGCCGAGCGCCGTCTGCTCGGCCTGCAGCGCCTGCATCGCCACCGCATTGTTCTTGAACACCTGCACCGCCTTGGCCATTTCGCCGACTTCGTCGCTGCGCGCAGCCTCGGCGATATCGACCGCGAGGTCGCCATCGACCAGCCTGACCATCTTGTCGCGCAGGCCGGACAGCGATCGCGTGATGTTGCGGCTCAACCCGAGGATCAGTCCGCCGGTGATCAGCAGCAGCAGCAGACCAAAGCCGGCGAGGCGATAGACCACGGCGTAGTAATCGGCCTCGAGGTCGTCGATCCAGACTCCGGCGGTGATATTCAGCTTCCAGGGTTCGAACTTCTTGATGAAGGTCATCTTCGGCACCGCTTCGGTGCTGCCCGGCTTCGGGTAGTCATAGACCGCGAGCCCTTCGTCGCTGGACTTCACGGCATTGCGGAGATTCTCCGAGACGTAGCGGCCGTCCGGCATCTTGCTGCCGAGCGAGCCTTCGATTTTCGGCACGCCCGCATTCAGGAACCACAGGCCGTCATAATCGACGATGCCGACATAGGCCGTGTGGTTGTCGAACCACATGCCGCGCCCGACTTCCTTGAAGCGCGCCATCGCTTCGTCGCGAGCCATCTTGCCAGCCTTGACCAGGGCGTCGAACGCCTGCGCCTGCTCATAGGCCATTTCGACGACGGCCTTCAGCTTGCCGATGCGGTCCTGCAGCATCCGCTGATGCAGGATCGTGGTCGCCGCGCCAATCGCACCGGCGAGCGACAGGCCGGTGAGGACCAGCACCAGCAGCAGCTTGGTGCGAATGCGGATTTTATTGATCATGGTCACGGCCCCTGCGAAATCACACGCAGGTGTTGCATGGCGAGACAAAGATACCGTTAACCGCGCGGCGCTGTTCGATGAGAGAACCGCGGGGGCAAATGGTGCCGCAAACAGGACTCGAACCTGTGACCCCGTCATTACGAATGACGTGCTCTACCAACTGAGCTATTGCGGCGAACCAAGCGGCGATTCGGCTTTTGGGCCGGAAACGCTGGCGCATCTGATATCGGTCGGGGCCCCGCTTGGCAAGAAGCCGGATGCTGCGGCAGCCGTAAAACTGGGCCGACGCGCCATCGAGGCGATGGCCGGCCCGACCGCGGGTCAGGCGCCCCAGCGGCCGAGAAAGCCGCGCCAGCCGCCGGCCTGCTGCCCGGCGTTCAATTCGGCAAATTCGTCGCGGAGCTCGTCTTCCTCGACGCCGGGATCGTCCGGCGCGCGCAGGATCGGGATGACGGCCGGGATCGCGGCGGGCCTGGCGGCATCCCTGGCCAGTTCCGGGCGATCACGGAACAGCGAGGGCGGCGCAGCGGGGGCCGGAGGCGGCGGGGGCGGCGGGGGCGGCGCTTCGACCGGGTCGGCCGACGCCTCGGCGGCTGCTTCCGGCTCGGGCCCGGCATCCGGCTCCGGTACATTGTCCTGCAACGGCGCGACCGGCGCCTCGGCCGCAATGGCCGACCGCGGCAGCGTGCGCGGCGGTGGCGCCAGCACGGTCTCGCGAAGAATCTCGGATTCGATAGTGGAGATGTTGTCCGACGGCAGCGCGGCCAGCGGCGTCTGCCACTGGAACGCATCGATCCGGCCGGTCACCGGCGACACCGGCCGCCAGCGATCCGAGACATAGCCATCGGCGGTCCATACCGGATCGTGCAGCGCGCGCACCGCCCGCAGCGTCCAGGCCCGGGCACGGCCGCTGTCGCCGTTCTCGGTGCGCTCGATCTCGGCCATCAGCATCGCCACGCGCTGGGTCGAGTTGGCGGTGAACGGCGCCAGCGCCTCGCGGGCGCGGGTAAATTCCGCGGCGTCGATGGCGGCGCGGGCCACCGCCAGCGCGCTTTCGATATGGCCCGGCGCCTTGGCCGCCAGCGTCTCGACCCGGACCAGCCGCTGTCGCGCGGAATCGCCGAGCTTCACATGGGCATAGGCGTCGGCGAGGTCGGGATGCGGCTGCGCCAGCCAGGCGGTCTCGACGATCTTCATGGAGCGGCGGATCTGGTGCGCCTCGCTCTGGAACTTGCTCGCGAGCACCGCGGCCGGCACCAGAGTCGGCGCCAGCTTGATGGCCTCCATGATGCTCTCGCGGGAAAGATCGCGATCGACCTTCTCCAGCTCCAGCGCGCGGGCCGTCAGCAGCACGCCGCGCTGGCGCCGGAACGCGGCCCGGTCGATCAGGCCGGAAGCCAGGTTGTTGTCGAGGATCGACAGCGCGCCGGTCCAGTCGCCCTGCGCGCAGCGGAAGCCGAGTAGCGCCTGCGACGCCCAGGTCGAGCCCGGCGCCAGCTTCAGCGCCTCTTCTGCGATGTTCACCGCGGCCACGGGATCGTCGCTGCGCTGCGCCTCGATGAACAGCCCGCGCAGGCCGAGCAGCCGGGTGTCTTCGCGCTCCGCCATGGCGCGGAACGCGCGATGGGCGCCGGCGCGGTCGCCGTCGAGCTGCGCCGACTGCGCCGTGAGCAGCAGCGCCAGCGGATCGTTCGACGCCAGCCGCCTGGCGACATCGGCATGTTTGCGCGCGGCATCGCTGTCGCCGTGGCCGATGGCGAGCAGGCCATGGGTGATGGCGTGGCGGCTGCGGGCCAGGCGTTTGTCGCGGCGGCGGCGGCGCATCCGGGCCGGCGTGTGCAACAGCCCGCTCAGGATCGACCAGGCCAATATCGATGCCCCGATCACAAGGCCGAGCAGCAGCGCGAACACCGGCAGCGACGGCGAGGCGCGCAAGCTGCCCCATGTCAGCACCACATCGCCGGGCTGGTCGGCCACCCAGGCGGCACCGGCGGCGGCGAGCGCGATCAAGGCGAGGAACAGAATGATTCGGAGCATCGGATTCCTATGGCGCCGGTTTGGCGAGCGCGGTCATGGCGTCCGCTGCAAATTGACGGGAAGCGGCCAGTGCGGCGTCGCGTGCATCGACGCGGTCGATCCACGGCTGCACCGCGGCGCGATCGGCCGCCGGCAGCGTCAGGAGTTCGCGCCTGGCCTCGGCGATATCGTTGCGGCGGGCGGCAGCGGTCGCGCGCGCGACCACCGCGCTGCGGTTATCACCCGCGACCGCATCGGTGCGCTCGATGTGGAGCAGCCTGACGGCGCCGGCCTGCAGGCGATCGACGATCCCCGTGCCGGTGGTGGTGGTGGCGGCAGGTTCGACGGCCGTCGCCAGCTTCGGCAGCAGCGCCAGCAGATCGCGGCTCAGTGCGGCGGCGTTCGGCACGCCGGTGGCGGCAAAGCCGTCCAGCGCCTTCAGCCCATTGGCATCCGTGGCGAGCGGTTTCGCGGCGTTCAGCGCCGCCGCATAGGGCTCGCTCTGGCGCACCGACGTATCGAGCAGCGAGGCCGCGACGACGCGGCGAAGCGGGCGGTCGTCGGCCGGCTTCGCACTCTGTTGCGCGGCCTCGGTCTTCAGCGCACCGGCGGCGCGCTCGACCTGGGCGAGCCGTTCGCTGATCGGCGACAGGTCCACCGCCGCCACGGCTTCGCGTGGCGCCGATTTCAGATCGTTGACCGCGGAAGCAGCACGCTCCGACTGGCTTTTCGCGGCGGCAAGATCGCCGCGCAGCGACGCCAGGGATTTTTCCAGCGTATCCAGACGAGTGGCGATGGCAGGATCGGGCGAAGCGGTGCCGCTCAAAGGCGCGGCAGGCCGGGCTTCGACCTTGGCGACCCGCGCAGCGAGCGCCTCGAGCGCGGCATCGTCCTGCGATGGCGGCGTGGCCGAACCGGGCCAACCGGCCCATGACGCGGCGCCGAGCAGCAGGGCGGCGACCAGCGCGCCCGTCGCGGCCGGCAGCAGCACCGATGGCCGCTTCGGTTGCGGCGGCGGCGGTTCGGCAGGCGAAACCGGGTCGGCGATGGATTCGGCGGCGGTCTCCTCGACAGCGGCTTCTTCGGCGGCGGCCGGTTCCCCGACAGTCGCAACTTCCTCCGAAACCACCGGTCCGGAAGTCTCGCTGGTCACTTCGGATGCCGGCAGATCGATGGTCGGCGGCGCACGGCGCGGCCTGCCGGGATCCAGCGGTCCAGTCTCAACGGGCCTGTCATCGACCATG
>NZ_JAQGJD010000306.1 GCF_028290785.1 Tardiphaga sp.
TCGACCAGCGCCGAACCCACCACCGCGCCGTTGGCGTGCTGCGCGATATCGTGCGCCGCTTCGGGCGTCCGGATGCCGAAGCCGACGCAGACCGGCAGGTCGGTGTGGCGCTTGATGCGGGCGACGGCGGCGCCGACCTGCGCCGAATCCGCGCTGCCGCTGCCAGTGATCCCGGTGATCGAGACGTAATAGACGAAGCCCGAGGTGTTCGCGAGCACCGCCGGCAGCCGCTTGTCGTCGGTGGTGGGCGTCGCCAGCCGGATGAAGTTCAGCCCTGCCTTCATCGCCGGCAGGCACAGCTCGGCGTCTTCCTCCGGCGGCAGGTCCACGATGATCAGGCCATCGACGCCGGCGGCCTTGGCATCGACCAGGAATTTATCGACGCCGTAGATGTAGATCGGATTGTAGTAACCCATCAGCACGATCGGCGTGACGTTGTCGGTTTCGCGAAACGTGGCCACCATCGCCAGCGTCTTGCGCAGCGTGGTGCCGGCTTTCAGCGCGCGCAGGCCGGCGGCCTGGATCGACGGGCCATCGGCCATCGGATCGGTGAACGGCATGCCGATCTCGATGATATCGGCGCCGGCCGTCGGCAACGCCTTGATCAGTTCCAGCGAGGTCGCAAGATCGGGATCGCCGGCCATCAAGAAGGTAACGAAAGCGGCGCGGCCTTCGGTCTTCAACTGGGCGAAACGGGTATCGATGCGGGTGGTCATAGTTTTACTCCCCGCAGGATATCCGCCACCTGCGGAATGTCCTTGTCGCCGCGGCCGGACAGGTTGACCACCATCAGGTGATCCTTCGGCAGTTTTGGCGCCAGCTCCATCACCTTGGCGATGGCATGCGCCGGCTCCAGCGCCGGGATGATGCCCTCAAGCTTCGACAGCAACTGGAACGCAGCGAGCGCTTCGTCATCCGTCGCGCTGAGGTAGGTGACGCGGCCGGTCTCGTGCAGCCAGGAATGCTCGGGCCCGATGCCGGGGTAATCGAGGCCGGCGGAAATCGAGTGACCTTCCTGGATCTGACCGTCCTCGTCCATCAGGAGATAGGTGCGGTTGCCGTGCAGCACGCCGGGGCGACCGCCGGCGATTGACGCGGCGTGGAGCTGCGTCAGGCCGTGGCCGGCCGCTTCGACGCCAAAGATCTGCACGGTGGGATCGTCCAGAAAAGGATGAAACAGCCCCATCGCGTTGGAGCCGCCGCCGATGCAGGCGATCAGCGAATCCGGCAAGCGGCCTTCGACTTCCTGCATCTGCGCCTTGGTCTCGGTGCCGATGATCGACTGGAAGTCGCGTACCATCATCGGATAGGGATGCGGCCCCGCGACCGTGCCGATGCAATAGAAGGTGTCGCTGACATTGGTAACCCAGTCGCGCATCGCCTCGTTCATAGCGTCCTTCAGCGTGCGCGCGCCGGCCTGCACCGGCACCACCTTGGCGCCGAGCATTTCCATCCGGATCACGTTGGGCTGCTGCCGTTCGACATCGACCGCGCCCATGAACACGATGCATTCGAGCCCGAACCGCGCGCACAACGTCGCCGTTGCCACGCCATGCTGGCCGGCGCCGGTCTCGGCGATGATGCGCTTCTTACCCATGCGGCGCGCGACCATGATCTGGCCGAGCACGTTGTTGACCTTGTGCGAGCCGGTGTGGTTGAGCTCTTCGCGCTTCAGATAGATTTTGGCGCCGCCGAGATGCGCCGTGAGGCGTTCGGCCAGATACAGCGGCGAGGGGCGGCCGACATAGTCCTTGAGGTAGCCGTTCATCTCGGTCTGGAACGCCGGATCGGCTTTGGCGTCCTCATAGGCCTTCTGCAGGTCGAGGATCAGCGGCATCAGGGTCTCGGCGACGAAGCGGCCTCCGAAAATGCCGAAGTGTCCGGAGTCATCCGGGCCGGTACGGTACGAATTGGGCAGCGCTGGACTCATCGGATCATCAACTCTTCGCTGGCGCGCGCGGCGCGGATAAAGGCGCGGATCATATCGGGATCCTTGACCCCGGGCGCGCTTTCCACGCCAGAGGAAATATCGACGCCGCCGGCGCGGGTGATGCGCAGCGCCTCGGCGACGTTGTCGGAATTCAGGCCCCCCGACACCATGAACGGCAGCGCGAGATCGAGACCTGCGAGCAGATGCCAGTCGAACGGCTCGCCGAGCCCGCCCGGCCGCGTGGCGTCCTTCGGCGGCTTGGCGTCGAACAGGATGCGATCGCACACCGCGGCATAGCCGGGCAGCGTCGCCAGATCGGTTTTGCTCTCCACCGCGATCGCCTTCATCACCGGCAGGCCGAACTTCTGCTTGATGTCGCGAATCCGCGCCACGCTCTCCTGGCCATGCAGCTGCAGGATCTGCGGCTGCAGCGCGTCGATGCTGTTGGCGAGCAGTGCGTCATCGGCGTCCACCGACAGCGCGACCTTGATGGCGCGGCCCTTGGCCTGCTTGCCTAACGCGCGCGCCATGTCGAGATCGACGTGCCGCGGCGAGGCTGGGAAGAACACGAAGCCGACCATGTCCGCGCCAGCCGTCAGCGCCGCGTCGAGGGTCTCGCGCGTCGACAGGCCGCAGATTTTGACGATCAGGGACATGCTCAAGGACTTGCTCAAAACGACCGCTGGCAACGGAAATGGCGGGGTAATGCGATAGGCCGGGTTCTACAACGTCGCGCCGGTCTTGTCTCGCTCCGAGGGCCCGTAGCCGAGCCCAGGCTGCATCGGGGCCGGGAGCCGCTGCGGCGCCTGGCGCGCGGCGGTGGCGGCCTGAACGCGGAGATCGGCCAGGTCGAGCCGGGCCTGCCGCGCATCGGTCTCATGCAGCCTGGCGGCGCGTCGCCAGCGGCCCTGGCGGAACCAGGTCGCCATGCCTCCGGCGACCACGCCGAGGATCGCCACCGCGATGATGACAACGAACAGCGGCAGGGTGAAGCCGACGGAAGGGTTGACGGTATTGAACGGGTCGAACGACACCGTCACCGAATGCCGGTTGGCCACCGCGAACACGATGAAGACAATCGCCAGCGGGATCAGCACCAGGCCTGAAAGAAATTTGCGCATTTAACGTGTCTCGCGTGAGGGCGATACGACTGGCGTTACGCGCTGGCTTCGGGAGCCCCGGCTTCACGGTTCAGCCGCTCGCGCATTTCCTTGCCGGTCTTGAAGAACGGCACGCTCTTCTGATCGACCGGCACATGGGCACCGGTGCGCGGGTTGCGACCGGCGCGCGCCGGGCGATGCTTCACCGAAAACGCGCCGAAGCCGCGCAACTCAACCCGGTCGCCGCGTGCCAGCGCCGCCACGATCTCATCGAGGATCGCATTGACGATGTTCTCGACATCCCGCTGGTAAAGGTGCGGGTTGTGCTCGGCAATGCGCTGGACGAGTTCGGATTTGATCATCGAGATACTGGACTCTGAACGGGAAGCTGCATTTCCGTGAAAAAGCCTTGAGCTGTCAAGCCGCTAAATGAATTCGAGCAGCCTCGAAAATGCGTGACAAACGCCCGGAAAACAGATTGCGCGATTCTCGCAGTGCGAAAACCGAGGTGTCCCATCCCGGTGTAGCAACTCAATTCGAGGCGGCCGGGCGCCACAGCGCCAGCATGCCGTCGAGGCTGAACTGTTCCAGCGCCTGCCCGATGCCAAGCTGCTGCGCGACGGCGTTCAGGCCAAGCGCATCAAGCGCGATCGAGGCCGTGGCGCGCAGAAAGGTGAGGTCGCCGAACTTCGGCGCCAGAGTGAAATCGCGCACCGGCAGGTTAGCCTTGACCTTCTTCTCGGCGACCAGCCACGCCACCGCGGTCTTCTCGTCGCCGAGCTGATCGATCAGCTTGAGATCGACCGCCTGGCGGCCGGTAAAGACGCGGCCGTCGGCGACCTTCTCCAGCAACGCGTCATCCATGCCGCGACGGGCCTGCACCATGCCGCGGAACCAGGCATAGGAATCCTTCACCAGCGAATCCAGCGCGGCGCGGGCTTCCGGGCTGGTCGGCTCGAAGCCATTTGGCGCAGCCTTGAGTGGCGACGACTTCACTTCTTCCATCTGCACGCCGACGGTCTTCATCAGGGTGCTGAAATTGGGAATCTGGAACAGCACGCCGATCGAACCGACCAGCGAGGTCTGCTGCGCGACGATATGATCCGACGCCAAGGCGGCGATGTAGCCGCCGGAGGCGGCAAGGCCTTCGACCACCACCACCATCGGCTTCTTGGCCTTCAGCCGCATCAGAGCGTCATAGAGCTGCTCGGAACCCGCCGTGGTGCCGCCCGGAGAATTGATGTGCACGATCACCGCGGCGGCTGAGGACTTCTCCAGCCGCTCCAGCGCCTCGATGCGGTCGTTGTCGCTACGGATCAGGCCTTCGATATGGATCCGCGCGATCGATCCGGCCGACGCCAGCGCGCTCGGGCCGGAGCGGTTCACCACCAGGCCTATAGCGACCACCGCGGCCATCGTGACCAGCACGGCAGCGACGCGCCAGAACGTCAGCTTGCGGCGAATCCTGCGGCGATCGACGATCACATCGGAATCAAGCGACATCGAAAATCTCCCGGACGGCTCTGGTCATGCGTGGCAGGTGGCAGCGCATGGTATTTGCTGGCGCAGCGTTGCCATCGCATCAATGAATTACATCAATTGCGGCGCAATATGAAGAAAACAAGGTGATGCGATCGAAAGTCGCGACCGCAGGGTGGGCAAAGCCGCCCTTGCGCCGTGCCCACCTTCCAGCGCCGATGATGGGCGGTGGGCACGCTGCGCTTTGCCCACCCTACGTTTCTGGAGTGCCGCGTCGCAATGACGAAGCCCAACAAAAAGGGCCCCGGTTTGCACCGGGGCCCTGATTTATTTGACGAGAGAAGCCTGAGCTTACTTGTCGGTGCGCTGCTTGAGCGCGGTGCCGAGAATGTCGCCCAGCGTCGCACCCGAGTTCGAAGACCCGTACTGCTCGATGGCTTCCTTCTCTTCCGCGACTTCCAGGGCCTTGATCGAGACCTGGACCTTGCGGGCCTTCTTGTCGAACTGGATGACGCGGGCATCGACCTTTTCGCCGACGGCGAAACGCTCGGCGCGCTGGTCGGTGCGCTCACGCGCCAGTTCCGAACGCTTGATGAAGGTCGAGAAGTCGGTATCGACGATCTGAACGTCGATGCCGGATTCCTTCACTTCGAGCACGACGCAGGTGACGACGGCGCCCTTCTTGACGTCGCCCGGCTCGGCGAAGGGGTCGCCTTCGAGCTGCTTGACGCCGAGCGAGATGCGTTCCTTCTCGACATCCACATCGAGGACGATGGCCTTGACCATGTCGCCCTTCTTGAAGTTGTCGATGACCTGCTCACCCGGCTGCTTCCAGTCGAGATCGGAGAGATGGACCATGCCGTCCACTTCGCCGTCGAGACCGAGAAACAGACCGAACTCGGTCTTGTTCTTGACTTCGCCTTCGACAGTGGCGCCGACCGGATACTTCTCGACGAACACTTCCCACGGATTGCGCATGGTCTGCTTGAGACCGAGCGAAATACGACGCTTGACGGAATCGACTTCGAGAACCTGCACTTCGACTTCCTGCGAGGTCGAAACGATCTTGCCGGGGTGCATGTTCTTCTTGGTCCAGGACATTTCCGAAACGTGGATCAGGCCTTCGATACCCGGCTCCAGTTCGACGAATGCGCCGTAGTCCGTGATGTTGGTGACGCGACCCGAGAAGCGCGCGTTCAGCGGGTACTTCGCCTCGATGCCCTGCCACGGATCGTCCAGCAACTGCTTCATGCCGAGCGAGATACGGTGGGTCTCGTGGTTGATCTTGATGATCTTGACCTTGACGGTCTGGCCGATGGTCAGCACTTCGGTCGGGTGGTTCACGCGACGCCATGCGATGTCGGTGACGTGCAGCAGGCCGTCGATGCCGCCGAGATCCACGAACGCACCGTAATCGGTGATGTTCTTGACGACGCCGTCGATGACCTGCCCCTCTTCGAGGTTCTGCACCAGCTCCTGACGCTGCTCGGCGCGGGTCTCTTCGAGCACGGTGCGGCGCGACACCACGATGTTGCCGCGGCGGCGATCCATCTTGAGGATCTGGAACGGCTGCGAGTTGTTCATCAGCGGGGCGACGTCGCGGATCGGACGAATGTCCACCTGCGAGCGCGGCAGGAAGGCCACTGCGCCGTCGAGATCGACGGTGAAGCCACCCTTGACCTGATTGAAGATAACGCCGTGAACCTTCTCGTTGTTGTTGAAGGCCTTCTCGAGCTTGCCCCAGCTCTCTTCGCGACGTGCCTTGTCGCGGGACAGCACGGCTTCGCCGAGCGCATTTTCGATCCGGTCGAGAAACACTT
>NZ_JAQGJD010000335.1 GCF_028290785.1 Tardiphaga sp.
AGGCCTGGAACGAGGCATCGATGATATTGGGCGAAACGCCCACCGTGGTCCAGCGTTCGCCCTGCTCGTCCTCGCTCTCGATCAGCACCCGGGTCACCGCCTCGGTACCGCCGTTGAGGATGCGGACGCGGTAATCGACCAGCCTCAAGCCATCGATATATTTCTGATACTTGCCAAGATCTTTTCGCAAGGCGACGTCGAGCGCGTTGACCGGACCGTTGCCTTCCGCCGCCGACATCAGCACGTCGCCGGCGACATCGACCTTCACCACCGCCATCGCCACTGTAACGCGCTGGCCGCTGGAATTGTAACGCTGCTCGGTATTGACGTCGAACTGCACGACCCGGAAATACTCCGGCACCTTGCCGAGTACGCGCCGCGCCAGCAGGTCGAACGAGGCGTTCGCGGACTCGTAGGCGTAGCCCGCAGCCTCGCGTTCCTTCATCTCCTCCACAAGACGCACCAGTTTCGGATCGGCCCTGTCGAACGGGATGCCGGCGCGTTCCAGTTCTGCGATGACGTTGGAGCGCCCGGCCTGGTCGGACACCAGCACCTTGCGGTGGTTGCCGACGGCTTCCGGCTCAACATGCTCATAGGTGTGCGGATCTTTCAGCACGGCGGAGGCATGAATGCCGGTCTTGGTGACGAAGGCGCTTTCGCCGACATAGGGCGCGTGACGATCCGGCGCGCGGTTGAGCATGTCGTCCAGCGTGCGCGACACCCGCATCAGGGTGGCCATCTTCTCCGGCGTCACCGAGATCTCGAAGGCGTCGGCGAATTCCCGCTTCAGACATAACGTCGGGATCAGCGAACACAGGTTGGCATTGCCGCAGCGCTCGCCGAGCCCGTTCAGCGTGCCCTGGATCTGCCGTACCCCCGCGCGTACCGCGGCCAACGAATTGGCCACCGCCTGCTCGGTATCGTTATGGGCGTGGATACCGAGATGGCTGCCGGGGATTTGCTTCACGACCGCGCCGACGATTTCGGCGATCTCGTGCGGCATGGTGCCGCCGTTAGTGTCGCACAATACGACCCAGCGCGCGCCGGCGTCGTACGCCGCCTTGGCACAGGCCAGCGCAAAGCCGGCGTCTTCCTTGTAGCCGTCGAAAAAATGCTCGCAGTCCAGCATGACCTCACGGCGGGCGACCTTCGCCGCCGCGACGCTGTCGCGGATCGAGGCGAGATTCTCGTCGTTGGTGGTCTCCAGCGCGACGCGGACCTGATAGGCCGACGCTTTCGCGACGAAGCAGATCGCGTCGGCCTTCGCTTCCAGCAGCAGCGTCAGGCCGGGATCGTTCGATGCCGAACGGCCGGGACGGCGCGTCATCCCGAACGCCGTGAAGGCGGCGTGTTCGAGATCAGGCTTCTGCGCAAAAAATTCGGTGTCGGTGGGGTTGGCGCCGGGATAGCCGCCCTCGATATAGTCGATGCCGAGTTCGTCGAGCATCGCGGCGATCAGCCGCTTGTCGTGCAGTGAAAAGTCGACGCCGTTGGTCTGCGCACCGTCGCGCAGCGTGGTGTCGAACAGATAGAGCCGTTCGCGGCTCACGTCGCCGCCCCCGGCGCTCCCGTTGCGGCGAGCGTCTTGGTCATCGTCGTATTGGCGAGCCATTCGTCGCCGATGGTCAGCGTATTGCGCTGGGTGGCGACATAGCCGCGCTTCAGGAAGAACTCCTGGGCATTGTCACTGGCGTCCACCGTGAGTTTCGTGGCGCCACGCGCGCCCGCCAGCTTTTCCAGCGCGTCGCACAGCAGTGCTGCAACACCGCGCAAAGTGGCGCTGGGATGCACATAGAGCAAATCGATATGATCGGCGCCCTTCAGCGAAGCGAAGCCGACCGGCGAATTCTGCAAGCTGGCGATCAGCGTTAGCTGTCCAGCCAAGCGCTTGCCGAACGCGGCTTCGTCCTCCACGGCGCTGGCCCAGGCGGCCTGCTGGTCCCCACTGTAGTCGTCGGACGTCAGCTCCGCGATGCTGGCGGTGAAGATCGCGGCCAGGATCGGCGTATCGGTCGGCAGGAACGGCCGCAGGGCCGGTTGAGGCATGGCCTGTCCCATCGCGCTCACCAGTATCCGACCAGCTTGAGCGCCAGCGCGACGGCGCCGGCGATCAACAGCCACTTGATCAGGATGTAATAACGCCAGTGTCTTGGGAACGGCGTGTCGGGTTTCGTCATCGCGCGATCTCCCAGGTCGTGCCGTCCTTGGAGTCCTTGATGGTCACGCCGAGGGCGGCGAGTTCATCGCGGATGCGGTCGGATTCCTTGAAGTCCTTGTTGGCCCGGGCGGCGGTGCGATCGGCGATCAACCCGTCGATCTTGGCCGCGTCGATGCCGCTCGCCTGCTGCTTGCGCGCGGCCCAGTCAGCTGCGCTCTCGGACAGGAATCCGAGCATGCGCAACGAGGCCGCGAACTTTCCGCGCTCTTTTTCATCGCCCGCCGCGGCGTTGTTGCGCAGGCCATGCAGTACCGCGATCATCTGTGGCGTGTTGAGATCATCGGACAACGCCTCGATCACCTTGTTGGCGGGATGACCGCCCTTCGAATCCGCGGCGACCCAGTACCAGTCGTCGAGGGTCTTGGCGCTTTCCTCCAGGCCCTTCACTGTCCAGTCGATCGGCGAGTGATAGTGCGTCTTTAGCATGTTGAGACGCAGCACCTCGCCCGGCCAGTCGTTCAGCAGTTCGCGGATGGTGACGAAGTTGCCGGTCGATTTCGACATCTTCTCGCCTTCGACCTGCAGGAAGCCGTTGTGCATCCAGTAGTTCGCCATCGCATGCGTGCCGTGGGCGCAGCGCGACTGGGCGATTTCGTTCTCGTGGTGCGGGAAAATCAAATCGAGCCCGCCGCCATGGATGTCGAACGTCTCGCCGAGATAGGCTGCCGCCATCGCCGAGCACTCGATGTGCCAGCCCGGACGGCCCCTGCCCCACGGACTTTCCCAGCCGGGCTCCTCGGCGGAGGATTGCTTCCACAGCACGAAATCGGTCGGATGCTTCTTGTGCGCATCGACGGCGACGCGCGCGCCGGCCTGCTGCTCCTCAAGTTTGCGGCCCGACAGCGCGCCGTAGTCCGCCATCGACTGGGTATCGAACAGCACCTCGCCGCCAGCTTCATAGGCGTGGCCACGCGCGATCAACTGCTGGATCAACGTCACCATATCGGTCTTGCCGTCGGGGCGCGGCAGCACGAAGTCGGTAGCACGCGGCTGATGCGTCGGCGGCAAGCAGCCCAGCGCGTCCACATCGGCCTGAAACTGGTTGGCGGTGGCCTCGGTGACCTTGCGGATCGCTTCGTTCAGCGGCAGGCCGGGGAAATCCCGTAGCGCGCGGTCGTTGATCTTGTCATCGACGTCGGTGATGTTGCGGACATAGGTGACCTGGTCCGGCCCATAGATATAGCGTAGCATCCGGAACAGCACATCGAACACGATGACCGGGCGCGCATTGCCGATATGGGCGAAGTCGTAAACCGTGGGTCCACAGACGTAGAGCCGGACGTTGTCGGCGTCGATCGGCGCAAAAACGCGCTTCTCTTTCGTCAGCGTATCGTAAAGTCGCAAATCCATGGAAATCCCGTCCCTTGCGGCCGGGCGTCAATGATCTCGATTGAGAATAGACGGCCTCAGCCAGCGAATCGCTAGCTCGTAATCTCGCGGCAAATGCCACACATGGCGAGAAAACCGTTCATCGCGGCACCATGCGGCAACCGAGGGTTGGCCGTCAAGGCTGGGAAAAGGCCGGCGCGCGGCCGATTTCGGCCTCAATCGGCGGCTACCCCGCGCATGGTTAATGATTGTTAACCTATTTGCTCTACGGATGAGCCGATTCCCTCATTCATTAGGTGAGTTATGAAATCGATTTTCCTGCTTTTGACGGCTGCGTTCGTTTTGACCGCTTCCGCCGCCTCCGCCGATTCCCGCGTCTTCATCATCGCCAACCAGGCCGATGGCTATGGCATCGACCAGTGCCTGGCGAAGGGCGAGAAGTGCGGCGCCCATGCCGCACTGTCGTACTGCAAGTCACGAGAATTTGCGGAGGCCACCGCCTACCGCCGCGTCGATCCCGATGAGGTGACCGGGTCGGTGCCGAAGACGGTTGGCGGCGCCTGCGCCCACGGCGGCTGCAACGAATTCGTCGCCATCACCTGCCACCGCTGAGCGCGAAGCCTGCCACTCCAGGAGCGCTGGGTACCGCCACAGTGCAGCCCCGGAAACGACGTGACCCTGCCGCGAGAAGCGGCTATGGGAAAGCCGCGCTGCCTCGCCGTCTCACCGGCGGATTCGGCAATGCCGGCAAGGGGTTTGCCATGCATCGAACCCGCGCCGATCTGTTCTGAAGTGCTGCGATGGTCCGTATGTCTGACATTCTCAACGCTGCTCTCTCCCGCTGGGTTCTGGCCGGCGCTGTGCTGCTTGGCGCGGCTTCGCTGGGCAATGATGCGTTCGCGCAGGGCCTGCCGCCGGGACAGCCACCGCAGCAGCAGGGTGGCGTAGCGGTCAATCCGATGTGCCAGCGGCTAGAAGGCCAGCTCGCGACCATCGACCGTGGCGCCGGCGGCGACCCCGCCCGCGCCGAGCAGCTCCGCCGCTATGAAGACGCCGCCTCGAAGCAGCAAAGCGAACTCGACCGCGTGACGTCGCAGGCCAAGCGGATGGGCTGCGACTCCTCCGGCTTCTTCTCGCTGTTCAATGGCCAGTCGGCGCAGTGCGGCCCGGTCAACACCCAAATTCAGCAGATGCGCGGCAATCTCGACCAGATCACCGGCAATCTAGAGCGGCTGCGCGTCGGCGTCCCCGGCAGCTCGGACCGTGACAGCCAGCGCCGCTCGGTGCTGCTGGCGCTGGCGCAGAACAATTGCGGTCCCCAATACGCCGCCGCCGCGCAGCGCGCGCCGCAGCCGAGCTCCGGCCCCGGCAATTTCCTCAACAATCTGTTCGGCAACAACGAGCCCAGCCCCGACGCGCCGCCGATCGGCGGCATGTCGCCGGTGCCATCGGGCACCTACCGCACGGTATGTGTGCGCACCTGCGACGGGTTCTATTTCCCCATCTCGTTCGCGACGATTCCGGCGCGCTTCGGCGATGACGAACGCACCTGCAAGAGCCTGTGCCCCGCCTCCGACGCGAGCCTGTTCAGCTATCGCAACCCGGGCGAGGACATGAACGCGGCGGTGTCGATCTCAGGCCAGCCCTACTCGTCGTCGCCGAATGCGTTCAAGTACCGCACCGAATTCAACCCGTCCTGCGCCTGCAAGGCCGCGGGCCAGACCTGGTCTGATGCGCTGAAGAACATCGACGATAAGGCCGCCGCGGAAAACGGCGATATCATCGTCACCGAGGAACGCGCGAAGAAGATGTCGCTTCCGCCGGCGAAGGGCACGCCCGCCGCCTTGAAGAAGGGCGCGGCACCGGCGGAGATTCCGGCTGCCGCCGCGAGCCCAACGCCGGCTACGCCTGCCCCGGCGACTCCTGCCGATCCCAGCAAGCCAATCCGCTCGGTTGGCCCGACCTTTCTGCCGACGACAAGATAGTAGGACGGGCGCTCCGGCTGGATTTTCGGCTGGCCCCATCAGCCGTCATTGCGAGGAGCCCTTGCGACGAAGCAATCCAGTTCTTGCAGAGTTTGCCGCCTTCTGGATTGCCGCGTCGCTTCGCTAAGGGGAAAACTGGCAAGCCAGTTTTCCCTGACCTTGCAATGACGGGGAGAGAGCTGCGATACCCTACCCTTCGAAGGCTTCCGCCGAGCCTTTGCTCGCCCGCGACACCAGCGCTTCGTCGGGCTGCGGCAAAGCGGCGGCGAGGTCGCGGAACTTGTTGGTGATGGGATAGCGGCGATCCCGGCCGAAATTGCGCCGGGTCACCTTCACGCCGGGCGCGGCCTGGCGGCGCTTGTATTCGGCGATATTGAGCAGCCGGTCGATCCGGACCACCACGTCCTTCTCAAAGCCTTCGGCAACGATCACCGACAGCGGCGCCTCGCGCTCGACGAGGCGTTCAAGGATGCCGTCGAGGATTTCGTAGGGCGGCAGCGAATCCTGGTCGGTCTGGTTTTCGCGCAGCTCGGCCGTGGGCGGGCGTACGATGATATTGACCGGGATCACTTCGCCATCGGGGCCGAGCGCACCTTCGGGCTTCCACGAATTGCGCAGCGTCGAGAGGCGAAACACTTCCGTCTTGTAGATGTCCTTGATCGGGTTGAAGCCACCATTCATGTCGCCATAGAGCGTGGCGTAGCCCACCGACATTTCAGACTTGTTGCCGGTGGTCACGACCATGGCGCCCGTCTTGTTGGAAATCGCCATCAGCAGCGTGCCGCGGGTGCGCGCCTGCAAATTCTCTTCGGTGATGTCCCGCGGCAATCCGGCGAAGGTGCCGGAGAGAATTTCCTCAAAGCCATTCACTGCCTGCGCGATCGGCAGCACCTCGTAACGGATGCCCAAACGCTCCGCGAGATCGGCGGCATCGTTCAATGACACCTGCGCGGTGAAGCGGAACGGCAGCATCACGCCGCGCACGCGTTCGGCACCCAGCGCATCGACTGCGATGGCCGCGCACAGCGCCGAGTCGATGCCGCCGGAGACGCCCATCAGTACGCCCGGAAAACCGTTCTTCTGCACGTAGTCGCGCAGACCGAGCACGCAGGCGGCGTAGTCGCCCTCGTCGCCCTCGAGCACCGGTGCAATGGGGCCGTCGCAGCGCCAGCCGTTATCGCCCCTGA
>NZ_JAQGJD010000351.1 GCF_028290785.1 Tardiphaga sp.
CTGGGCCAAAGCGCAGAACGGCAAAGCCAGTTTCGCATCGTTCGGCAGTGGATCGTCGAACCACCTCGGCTTCGAGGTCCTCAAGCGCAAGCTCGGCATCGAGATCACCCATGTGCCCTACAAGGGCAGCGCACCGGCGATGAACGATCTCGTGGCCGGTCACGTCAACGCCATGCTCGGCGATCTGCAGAATGTCTCCGAACAGCTCAAAGGCGCTACGTTACGGCCGATCGCGGTCGCCAATGAAACGCGGCTGCCATCGATGCCGGATGTGCCGACGCTGAACGAACTCGGCCTCAGCGGCTTCACCTCGAAATCATGGTTCGGGGCGCTGGCGCGCAGGGAAACGCCGCCTGAGATCGTGGCCAAATGGAGCGACGCCTTCGCGGACGCGTTGAAGCGGCCCGCGACGCAGCAGCGCCTGGGTAGCCTCGGCATCGAACTGGTCGGCTCGACGCCCAAGCAGATGCAATCGTTTCTCACCAAGGAAGCCGCGAAGGCCGATGCCGCGGTGAAATTATCGGGTACGAAGATGGAATGAAGCGAGCGCAAAGGTCTCTACCGACTGCGAGAACAGCCCTCCTCTTGCACAAAGCCGCCGCCCGCGCTTTGATGATGCAAGGGGACTTCATGACACCAACATCCAGAATTCTGCTGCTTACGCTTCTCGCCACCATCGCGCTCGCCGCCACGCCGGCCCGCGCCGATCGCTGTGACGATATTGCCCGCCAGCTCAAGGGCCAGATTGACGGGATCAGTATCGGCCGCACCGCGGCCAATGTGATCTATCTCACCCATCCGGCCGCCAAGCAGGTCCGGCTCGGCTGCCCCAGCCGCAGCGTCACCAATGAGTTCTACGCCGCCGCCGACAGCCGCAAGCCGGCGCCAGCGTTCCTGAACCTGGTCGCCGGCGCCGCGGCGATCATCTTCACGATCCCGAAGCCGGACACGCTGAACGGCGCGACGCGCTGCATCGGCCGCATGGGCATTTTTCGCGGCGACGACGTCAAGCTGCGCTACCGGCGCCTCGACATGCGCTGCACCCGCAACAAGACCAGCGCGACGATCACGATTTCGCGCAGCAAGGATGAGTGAGGCCGAACTCGGCCGCAGGGTGGGTCACGCGACATGTGCGGCACCGTTCAGCTGCGGCTTTTACTCAAAGTATAGCTATATTCCGCCAACCTCGTTCACTACCATGTTGATCTCATCGCCATCCCTTCAAATTGCTTCGATCGATTCACCACTCCTTGTTGCGGCGCGCCCACGGTCGCCGGATTGATGCAACAGGGATATCAACATGAGTGCTTCGTCCGTGAGCGCCGCACCGGCGGTAACCAATGTAAAGCCGATCGAGGCCCAGCCGGCCCCCGTCAAGGCGAGTGACCGCGACAAGGACGACAGCCGCGTCGCCCCGCCGCCGCCACGCGCCGCGCTGCCGCCCGGCCAGGGCACCCGGATCGACCAGTTCGCCTGAACGATGGCCTGAACGACGACGGGGCGCTGGGTCACAGGTCCAGCGCCTTGTAATGCCGGAAGATGCCATCCTTGTTGAAGGCAATCCGGCGTTCGCTGGCTAGATAGGCCTTGATGTTCGGCCTGATCGCCACCTGGTCACGTAACGCGACCAGGCTGGGGATGTTGCGCTCGAACGCCTGCATCCGCTTCGGAAACGCGTAGCGCAGCCCCTCGACGATCTGGAACAGCGAGAGATCGACATAGGTCGCCTTGCGGCCGGTGATGTAGGCGCTGCCGCTTGCTGCCAGCAATCTCTCGAAGTAACCGAGATATTTCGGCACGCGTTCGTTCCAGAATTCCGCCGTCCGTTTCCTGGCCGGCCCCTTCTGGTCCTCGTAATATAGCGATACGCCGATCGGATGATGGGTGTCGTGCACCTCGGCGACGAAATCGCTAACCGTCAACTGCAACTGATGCAGCCATATCCGGCCCGCTTCCGCTTTCGGCGCCAGCCCGTGGCGCGGCCCGAGATAGTGCAGGATGTTGGCGGTCTGGCCGATCACGAGGCGGCCTGCTTTCAGGAATGGCGGCGCAAACGGCGGCGTGGGGCCGTTTCTCTCGATCATCTTCATCATCGCCGCGGTGCCACCCTTGCCGCGGGCCACATCCGCATAGTCGGCGCCGGCGTCTTCCAGCACCAGGCGAACATATTCGCCGCGGCCCTGGATGGTCGGCCAGTAGTAAAGCTCATATCGCATTGGAAACCCCACGTCGCTGCAGTATGGCGTTAAGAGATCGTGCCCGTTTTCGTTCAGCGCGTTGGTCGGCAGCCGTCGCAGCGCACTGTTCGCAGGAGGCTTTACGGTTCCTCAACGCTGATTCCTGTTCCAGCCGGCCAATGCCGCGTATCAGGACACCCGGGCACAACCAATTAAGCCCCCGCTTCGTACGATGATACGCAGGAGCGTGTCACATGCCACAAGATCAGACATTCATTTTTGTCATCCACCAGGTGCTGGTGCTCGTCGCCGGCGCCGTATGCCTGTTCGGCACCTGGGTCGGTATGCGCCATTTCGCCCGCGCCCGCGCCACCAAGGGCTCGACGCGCTATGGCTGGCTGTTCATGGCCTCGGTCGGCACCGGCGCAGCGCTATGGGCCTCCACTTTCATCTCGATCCTGGCGCTGGATCCGTCGCTAAACAGTGGCTTCGAGCTGGTGCCAACGGCGGCGACGCTGCCGATTGCCATCATCTCCTGCCTGGTCGGCTTTGAGATCGGGAGCCGGCACCGGCCCGCGCTGGCACCGGAACTCGGCGGCCTGGTGATGGGCGCCGGTATCCTGGCCATGAACTATATCGGACTCAAGGCCTGGCACATCTCGGGCACGACGCAGTTGAACAGCGCCGGCGTGGCGATCACCCTGCTGCTCGGCCTCGGGCTCAGCGCGCTGTCGGTCAACCGCGCTAACCGCCCGGTGACACGCTGGTGCCGCCATGGCGCCGCGGTCGTGCTGGCGTTCATGATCTGCGCCATGCATTACGCGCTGACCGTATCGGTCAACGCCGTGCCCGACATGGCGATCGCGCTGTCGCCTGAACTGGTGCCGGCGAAGATGCTCGGCGCCGGCGTGGTGCTGGCGGTGCTGCTGGTGATCGGCAGCGGTTTCTCGTCTTACATCATCGACCTCAAATCGCGCACCGAGTCCGCCGAACGCATTCACCAGTTGTCGTTCAACGACACCATGACCGGCCTGCCGAATCGCATCGCCTTCAACGAGCGGCTTTCGTTCGCGGCAGCCGAATCGCACGAACTTGCGCACAAGCTCGCGGCTTTCTCGATCGACCTCGACGGTTTCAAAGACGTCAACGACCTGTTCGGCCCCAGCGGCGGAGACCAACTGCTGATCGAGGTCGCCGACCGCATGCGTCGTGTGCTGGGTCCGGGCGAATTTTTGGCGCGGCAGAGCGGCGACGAATTTCTGGGCCTGCAGATGTCCGGCAACCATCCACACGATGCAAGAGCTTTCGCGGAACGCATCGCGCAGGCGCTGGCCAGGCCCTTCCAGCTGCAGGACCAGACCGTCACCCTCACCGCCTCGGTCGGCTACTCGATCTTTCCCACCGATACCAGGGAGCGCGACCAGTTGCTGAGCAATGCGAAGCTCGCGATGCATCGCGGCAAGAGCCAGCGGCGCGCGGCGATCTGCGCCTACGAGCGCGAGATGGACGACGCCGCCCGCGCCCGCCGCGCTCTGGCGCGCGACCTGCAGACTGCGGCAGAAAACGATGAACTGGAGCTGCACTACCAGTTGCAGACGACGCTCGATGACGGTGCGATCTGCGGCTCGGAGGCGCTGATGCGCTGGAATCACCCGAAGCGCGGCATGATTTCGCCAGCCGAGTTCATTCCACTGGCGGAAGAGACCGAGGCCATCATCGGCATGGGCGAATGGGCGCTGCGCAAAGCCTGCTTCGAAGCCGCCGCGGGTCGCCTGCCCGGCACCATCGCCGTGAACCTGTCACCGGTGCAGTTCTGCTGCGACGATCTCGCCGAGACCATTCATGGCATCCTGATCGAGACCGGGCTGTCGCCCAAGCGGCTGGAGATCGAGGTCACGGAATCCACGCTGATGTCGGACCAGACCCGCGGGCTGCACATCCTGCGCAAGCTGAAGTCGATGGGCATCTCGGTCGCGATGGACGATTTCGGCACCGGCCATTCGTCATTGGCGACGCTGCACGCATTTCCGTTCGACAAGATCAAGCTCGACCAGTCGTTCGTACGGCGGATTCCGGAAGACGCTGCCGCCTGCGCCATCGTTCGCACCGTGCTGGCGCTCGGCCGCAGCCTGAACACGCCGGTGCTCGCGGAAGGCATCGAGACCGATGCGCAGTGGCAATTCCTGCTGGATGAAGGCTGCCAGAAAGGCCAGGGCTATCTTTTCGCGCGCCCGATGCCGCTGGCGAAATTGCCGGCGGCGATGGAGGCGGCAAGGCAATTCGAGCGCAGCGAAGTGCCAGCAATTGTCGAGCAGGTTGCTGCCCTAGCAGTGGCTTAAGTTTTCTTGTCCCGGACGCGGTGCAGCGCAGGCGATGCGAAGCATCGCCGACAACGCTGCTCCGCAGATCCGGGACCGTTGCGGGCGCCGGCGCTTGGAACGGCCCCGGCTCTGCAGCGCACCACGACGCAAAGGCGTCGTAGCACACTGCGTCCGGGGCACGAACCCTTCAGCGAAACTCAATTCGCCGCGAAGCAGTACAACAACCCGTCGCCGCCGGTGCTCTTCAGGTCGGCTTGCGAACAGCCGCCATCCGGACCGCGCGAGGGATGCGACGTATTCCAGGACTTCGCCGGCGGCGTTTCGTCGAGGCCGGTGCGATCGGCATGGCCGAGCATGGCGGCGCCCTGGGTGCTGCTCGTCCAGTTCTTGCAGGTGCGATCGTCGGCGCCGGCAAAGGCGGTGCCGTCGGCCTGCGATCCGGTCAGGATGTCGTGACGGTTCGGCGTGTCGCCGCGGCCGTTGATGACTTCGCCCTTTTCGCTCAGCGCGGTCTGCTTGGAGAGGTTGTTGGCGCCGTGCAGCTCGGCGACGTCTTTTGCGATCACGACGCCCTTGGCATTCTTCCATGGCCCGGCACCGATGCGGTCGCGTGCATTGATCGCCGGCTTCCCGTCGGCGGCTTGGGTCGAGAGATAAGCGCGCCACGTCTTGGCGCCCGCGCCCGATGCCTGCGCCAGCGTCTGGCACTGGTTGTCGGCGCCGGCGAGACCGCCGAGATTGCCGCCATTGCCGATGCCGTTGCTGGTGACGAAGAAGCTGGTGTCGGCACCTTGAGCGGCGGCGGGGGGAATGGAAGCAAAGGCGACGGCGAGTGCGCCGGCGCACAGGCCGAGGCGCGAGATCGTGGTGAAGCGTGTGGGCATCGTATCCTCCAATATTTTTTTATGAGCCGCTACGTCGGCGCGGCACCGCATCAGATCAACACGGCGCCGCGCCCATTATTCCGCCGCTGCGGAAATGAAACGTGCGCTCGCGCCAAGAAAAAGGCGCCGCGGATGACCGCGGCGCCTCGCATTGACTTGATATCGCAGCGGCTCAGGCCTGCTGGATCGCCGACAGCTCCCAATTGGAACCGCGCGGCCGCACGAAGGTCCACACTTCCGTGGCTTCGATCGGCGTCTCGCTGCCGGCCACGAGGCGGTTGGTGCCGCGCTCCAGCGTCTTGTCGATCAGCGCGAAGCGCATCGCAACGGACGCGTAGTCGGTATCGCCCTCGCGCCAGGATTCGGCCAGATCGCCCTGCAGCAGCTTGACGTTCGACACCTTGTTGATGTCGTTCTTCGCCTTGTTCTCTTCGAGATCCTTGGTGAAGTACGAGACCATTTCGGGAGTCGCCAACGTGTGCAGCTTGGCCACGTCCTCGTCCGACCAGGCGGCCTGAACATCGCTCAGGAGCTTCTCGAACGCTTCGTAGTCGGCCGGCACGATTTCAAGCGGCGCGGCGTTGGCGCCGATGCCGAAACCGCTGCCATTGCGCGCATAGGTCTGGGCATTCTGGCCCGGGCCGACGTCAGGACCCGCGGCCGGGCCGGCATAGGCCGACGCGGTCTGGTTCGCATTGCGACGCTGCCACCACGACATCGCCAGGCGGACGACGATGATGACCAGGCCGACCTGCAGCAGCAGGCCGATGATTGACGAAATGCCGCCGAGGCCGGAGAACATGCCGCCACCGAATAGCATGCCAAGCAGACCGGCGCCGAGGAAGCCGGCGGCGAGGCCGCCAAGCATGCCCATGCCGGGCCGGTTGAAGAACCCGCCCTTGGCGGCCGCGCCCGCCGCGGCGGGGCCAGCCATGCCCGGCGAACCCGGCTGGGTCATGGTGCGATTGAACGGCTGCGCCGCGTTGGGAGCGGTGGACGTGCTGGGCGGCGCGGAGAAGGTGCGGGTGCCGCGCGAACCCGAGCTGCTGCCGCCGCCGACGCGGGCGTCGGCAGCAGAGACTGCAAGCATCAACGGCATCGCCACCGACAGGACGACGGCCATCGTCTTGACGAGGCCGCGCGTACGCATGGTGAAATTCATGGCTATTCCCTCAATCCCCGGCAGGGGGAAGCTTCGCTAAGATGGTGAGATCAGCCCAAAAAGGAAGCACTCATCTTCAATAATGGCTGCGGCCCTCGGTCGCGGGTGCGACAGTCGCTTAGTGGCGATTTTATGGTGCAGCGCGAATTTGCTATGGCCGGCGCTCCAGCCGTCGCGATAATCCGCGCAAATGTGGATGCGCGGCATTGCACCGGGCATGACGAACTCTGCAACCCGGCATGGTGGGGAATGCCCGCCGCCCCGTCACGACGGCGGCGTCATGGTTTCCTTGACCTTGGCGATCAGCGCGCTGAGCGCAAAGGGCTTGGCCAGGAATGCGAACTGCTCGTTCTCCGGCAGGCTCTTCTCGAAGGCTTCCTCGGCGTAGCCGGAGACGAAGATGATCTTGAGGTCGGGATTGCGCGCACGCATTTCCTTCAGCAGCGTCGGCCCGTCCATCTCCGGCATCACCACGTCGGAGACCACCAGATCGACCTTGCCGTCCTGCTCCTCCAGCACTTCCAGCGCCTCGATGCCGTTCGAGGCTTCAACGACGGTGTAGCCGCGCGAGCGCAGGCCGCGGGCGTTCAGCGAGCGCAGACCTTCTTCGTCCTCCACCAGCAGGATGGTGCCCTGCCCGGTCAGGTCGGCGCGCGGCTTGGCCTCGGCGGCCGCTTCCTTGGCGGCAGCGGCGACAACCGCGGGATCGGGCGCGACTTCCAGTTCCTGGTGATGCCGTGGCAGGAAGATCCGGAACGAGGTGCCCTTGCCCGCTTCGGAGTCGACATAGATGAAGCCGCCAGTCTGCTTGACGATGCCGTACACCGTCGAGAGCCCAAGGCCGGTGCCTTTGCCGACTTCCTTGGTGGAGAAGAACGGCTCGAATATCTTTTCGACGATGTCGGCGGGAATGCCGGTGCCGGTGTCGCTGACATCGATCCGTACATAGTCGGAAGGCGGCATGCCCTTGTAGGACAGCCGCTCGGCTTCCTGCGCCGACACGTTGACCGTGCGCACCGTCAGCGTGCCGCCGTCGGCCATCGCGTCGCGGGCATTGACCGCCAGATTGACGATGACCTGCTCGAATTGCGAAACATCGACTTTCACCGGCCACAGGTCGCGGCCGTGCACCAGGTCGAGCTTGACCTTCTCGCCGATCAGCCGGCGCAGCAGCATGGTGAGGTCGCTCAAGGCGTCGCCGAGATGCAGCACCTGCGGTCGCAGCGTCTGCCGGCGCGAGAACGCCAGCAACTGCCGCACCAACGTCGCGGCGCGCGTAGCGTTCTGCTTGATCTGCATGATGTCCTGGAACGACGGAACGGTCGGCTTGTGCGCGTTCAGCAGGAAGTCGTTGGCCATCATGATGGCGGACAGCACGTTGTTGAAGTCGTGGGCGATGCCGCCGGCGAGCTGGCCGACCATATCCATCTTCTGCGACTGGTTGATCTGGTTCTCGAGCGTGCGCCGCTCGGTGGTCTCCAGCATGTAGACGATGGCGGCTTCGGTCTCGCGCTCGTCCTCTTCCACGGCGGTGACGAAAAATTGCCCCCAGCGTTCCTTGGCGCCTTCGAGCAGCGCCTCGACCGGCGGGATATCGCCCTGGCCTTCGGCGGCATGGCCGATCGCCGATATCAGCAGACTGCGGTCGCGCTCGCTGACGGCGGACAGGATCGACTTGTTGACGGCGCCCGACGCGCTGAGGCTCTGCGCCAGCTTGGCGAAGCGGGCATTGCCGCGCACCACGGTGCCGCCGCGATCGACGGTGGCGATCGCCATCGGCGTATGATCGAAGAAGCGCATGAAGCGCACCTCGGCGGCGCGCTGCGGATCGGAGCGCTCGTCGCGGGCGCGGCTGATCACAAGGGTACGCGAGGCTCCGGGCACGCCGTCAGCGCCGAAAGCCAGCTTGTGGTAGAGCCGCACCGGCATGGTCTTGCCGTTGCGCATCCGTAGGTCGATGTCGAACACTTCGGTTTTGACTTCGCCGGGCACCGGCACGATCGAGGTCAGCAGCGAAGCGCCGTCCCCGGACACGATGTCGGTCAGCTTCAGGCCGCCGGAGCCGATTTCCGCCAGATCGTGGTCGAGCCAGTTTGCCAGGGTGGCGTTGACATAGACCAGCTCGCCCTTCGGATTGACCGAAAAGAAGCCGCACGGCGCATGGTCGAGATATTCGATGGCGTGCTGCAGTTCCTGAAATACGTCTTCCTGGCGCTCGCGATCCCGGGTGATATCGGCCACCGTCCACACCGTCGATTTTGCCTCGCGCTTGGAGGTGCCGAGCGGACGAACCCGCATGCGCAGCCAGCGGCCATGGCTGCTGCCGTCGGCGGCGGCGACCCGGACCTCCTCCTGCTGGCGCTTGCCCTCGCGGGACGCCTTGAGCAGGCGGAATACCGCTTCCGAGACGTCGGGATTGCCGATGAACACCCGCTCCACGGGCCGGGCCTCCTGCACGTTCGCCGCTCCCGTCAGCGCGAGATAGGCCACGTTGGCATAGACGACGTGGCCACGGACGTCGGTCACCGCGATGCCGTCGAAGGCGTGATCGGTCACCGAGCGCATGATCGGATCGTCATTGGAGCGATCGGCAAAGCGGACGATGCCCGCGGCAAAGGCGAACAGCGTGAACAGGCCGACCATTGCCAGCAGTGCCAGCAGGCCCAGAATATAAGGCTGCGCCTGGGTCCGCCCCAGCGTCATGAAACCCACCGCGGCAGCGATGATCGCCGCTGCAATCAACAATACCAGCACGATGCTGCCGCCACGCCGTGCCGGCTCATGCACCATCGGATTCGGCGCCGTCAGGGAGATCTGGCGCTCGTGGTCGGTCTCGGCGGTCATCGGACGGTTTGTCGCCTGTTTTCAACGGTGGCCGCGCGGGCTTGCGCGCCTCCTGAGTGCCTCAATCGGGCCGGCCAGCGCAAGCGCCGCGTCGGCCCGCTCACGGCCAATTCGCGGCGCGGCGGCGGGTTCCCCAGACTGATTCGGCAACGTCGCGTCACGTTCGTCGCCCGTTGAAGCCGCGCTTCAGACCCATCACGTAGCCGATGATTTCAGCGACCGCGTGGTAATGCTCGGTGGGGATTTCCTCGTCGACCTTGGTGGCGGCGTACAGCGCGCGGGCCAGCGGCACGTTTTCGACGATCGGAATGTCGTGTTTGCCGGCGACTTCCCGGATTTTCAGCGCGATGGCGTCCATGCCCTTGGCGACGCAGATCGGCGCGGTCATGCCGCGTTCGTAGGACAGTGCCACAGCGTAGTGGGTCGGGTTGGTGATGATCACGGAGGCCTTGGGCACCGCCGCCATCATGCGCTTCTTCATCATCTGATGACGCAACTGCCGGATCTTGCCCTTGATGTGAGGGTCGCCTTCGGACTGCTTGTACTCTTCCTTGACCTCCTGCAGCGTCATCTTCTGTTTCTCGTACCAGGTCCGGTACTGGAAGAAGAAGTCGGCGATCGCCACCGCCGAGAGCATGGCCACCACGGCGCTCATCAACTGCAGCGTCAGCGTCACGGTGGTGCCGAGGATCACGGTCGGATCGAAGCGGACCATCGCGTCGATACGAAAACGCTCCGGCCACAGCACCGCGCACATCACGGCGCCCAGCACGACGAGTTTGAACAGCCCTTTGAGAAAATTCGCCGCCGCCTGCTTGCCGAACAGCCGCTTGGCGCCTTCCATCGGCGAGATCTTGCTGAACTTCGGCGTCAGTCCCTCGGTCGAGAATACCATCTTGTGCTGAATCAGATTGCCGCCGACGGCCGCAATGATCAGAAACAGGAATGGCATTCCCATCGTCGACAGCACCGTGACGCACAGGCTCTTCACCAACGTCAGCAGTCCCGGCCCGTCGGTACGGATCATCCAGGAGTTCTGCAACAGGTTGCGGAACGGGACCTGCAGCCCGGTCCCGATCGAACTGCCGAACGACGACAGCACCAGCGTCGCGCCGGCCATCAGAAACCAGGTATTGACCTCCTGGCTCTTCGCAACGTCGCCCCGATCATGGGCGTCGTCGAGCCGTTTTTGCGTAGGGTCCTGTGTTTTCTCTGCGTCGCTGTCGTCAGACATGTCTGTGCTTTCGGATCACATCAGGTTCGGGGCATCATCTGGTGCATGACGCCGATGAAGTAATCGAGATAGGTGCCCATCATGGTCGCCAGCACCACGGCAAAGATCAGGAAGCCGATCATGATCGAAAGTGGCACGCCGACGAAATAGACCTGCATCTGCGGCATCAGGCGCGCCAGCACGCCGAGCCCGACGTTGAACACCAGGCCGAACACCAGGAACGGCGCGGCGAGCTGGGTGCCGATCTTGAACGCCGCTGCAAAGGCGTTGGTGGCAAGTTGCGCGACGTCTCCCGACGACATGATCTCGCCCGGCGCGAAGATCGCGTAGCTGTCGTTCAGCGCCGCGATCACCAGATGGTGCGTATCGGTGGCGAACAGCAGCGTGATGCCGAGGATGGTCAGGAAGTTGCCGATCAGCACGCCCTGCTGGCCCTGGGTCGGATCGACGGACGTCACGAACCCCAGGCCAAGTTGCTGGGCGATGATCGAACCGGCGACCTGCAGCGCCGACAACGTCACCCGCGCGGTGGCGCCGAGCACGATGCCGATGACGATCTCATGCACCATCAGCACCAACAGCGGCACGATCGAGCCGGTATCGACGTTATAGGCCGCGCGATGCAGCGGCAGAATGACCAGGGTCAGCATCAGCGCGATCGACAGCTTGGCCCGCGCCGGGATGTTGACCTCGCCGAGCCCCGGCAACAGCATCACCATCGTACCGATGCGGGCAAATACCAGCATGAAGGCGGCAGCAAGGGCGGGCAGAAGCGAGACATCGATGCGCATGGGGGATTGTGCATCACCCCCCGATGATTCGCGACGATATCCGCAGCATATAGCTCTGCAGCGCATCGCCCATGAATGGCAGCGCCAGCATCAAAGTGGCGAAAATCGCCAGGATCTTCGGCACGAACACCAGCGATTGTTCCTGGATCTGGGTCAGCGCCTGCACCAGCGACACCACGACGCCGACGACCAGGCCGACCACCATCAGCGGGCCGGACACCACGACGATGGTCCAGATCGCGTCGCGCGCGACGTCAAGAGTTTCGGGGCCGGTCATAGCAATTCCAATCTCAGATAGTTGCTTTCGTCATTGCGAGGAGCCCTTGCTGCGAAGCAATCCAGTTCTTGCCGAGCTGTGACAGTCTGGATTGCCGCGTCGCTTCGCTAAGGGGAAAGCCTATTGGCTTTCCCTGACCTCGCAATGACGGCAGCGAGGACGGGGCCTGCAGCCTCAGATCGGCATCTTCATGATGTCTTCGTAGGACTGGATGACGCGGTCGCGGACCGACACCAGCGTCGAGACGGCGACGTCGGTCTCGGCCACCGCCGTCACCACGTCCATCACATTGGCCTTGCCGTTGGTCATCGCGATGGTCTGTGCGTCGGACTTGCGGCCGGAATCCAGTACGCTGCCGATGGCGCCCTTCAGCATGTCACCAAACGACTGGCCGCCGCCCTCGGCGGCCTTGCCGATACCGGCGCCGACGCCGCCTCCGGCATCCATGATGCGGGCGAGACTTGCATAGGCGTTCGCGGCGACTGTGGGAGATGCCATGGCTCAGGTTTCCTGTTCAGGCCTTGAGAATATCGAGGGTGCGCTGGATCATCCGGCGCGTCGCGCTGATGATGTTGAGGTTGGCTTCGTACGAACGCTGCGCCTCTTTCATGTCGGTCATTTCGATCAGCGGATTGACGTTCGGGTATTTGACGTTGCCGGCGGCGTCCGCGACCGGGTTGCCGGGCTCGTACTTGACGCGGAACGTCGACATGTCCGGCCTGACGCGGCCGAGGCCGACGACCCTGGAATCGAGCGTGCGGTCGAGTACCGAGGTGAAGGAAGGCACCTTGCGGCGATACGGATCGCCGCCCGCCGTCTGCGAGGTCGATTCGGCGTTGGCAATGTTCTCCGAGAGCACGCGCATGCGGCCCGCTTGGGCGCGCAGGCCCGAGGTCGCGATGCCCATCGATTTCGTGAAGTCGCTGATGTCGTCTGCCATGTCGCGGTCTCCCTAAACGTCCGGTTCGTCAGCGCTTGCCGATGGCGGTCTTCAGCAGGCCGAGGCTGCGGGTGTAGAGTGAGGTCGCCGCCGCATAGTCCATCTGGTTGGCCGAGACCTTCATCATCTCGTCTTCCAGGTTGACGGCATTGCCGGATGGACGGCTCTCGTAGCTGCCCCGGCTGTTCGGCGCGAAACTGGAGCCGCCGCCCGACGGCATGATGTTGGTGCCGCTGGCGCGCATCATCGGGAGTTGCCCCATGGCGCCACCGGCGGCGGAATTGCCGATCTTGTCGAATTTCGGCGCCACGAGGTCCTGCGGCTTGAAGCCGGGGGTGTCGGAATTGGAGACGTTATCGGCCAGCACGCGCTGGCGCTCTTGGTGCCACTGCATTTTGGTGCGCAGCGCCGACAACATCGGCATGTCGCTGATTGCCATGGGGCTCTCTCCGCTCCGGCCCCAGGCGGATCGCCCTGAGCTAGGCAGAATTTGCCGCCCGCGTGGTTAATTTCGGGTTAATATTTGGCGGTAGTCGTTACCGAAACGTAAAGGAATGCTGCAAAACGCCGATTTCCGGCGCGGACCACCGTTTTTTCGCCCGATTCGGTGCGTTAACCAATGCCGACAGCGGGACGACGGGGCGGTAGAAGTCGTTTTGGCTGCAGCGATTCATGGTTTATTATTATGCAACGGCAGTTTTTGCCGTGGGGCGTTAACAGATAGGGCGTGCCTCGCGCTGCATTCGGCGTTTGCTGATACCCTTGCGGTCAGCTTGCGCCGAATCCATCCGCGACCAACGCGCTGTTTGGCTGGGGACTAGAGTATGCAGACACCGCTCACATTCTTCTTTGCCTTCGTGGTCGTACTGGCGCTGATCGGGCTGTCGGCCTGGCTGGTGCGCCGGTTCGCCGGCAACCGGCTCGGCACCAACGCGAGCCGCGGGCGGATGCCGCGACTGGCCGTGATCGATGCTGCCGCCGTCGACGGCCGCCGCCGTCTGGTGCTGGTCCGTCGCGACAATGTCGAGCATCTGCTAATGATCGGCGGCCCCACCGACATCGTCGTCGAGCCGAATATCGTCCGCGCCATTCCCGGCCGCGACCAGGCACAGTCGCGCGGCAATATCGGCAGTGAATTGCCGCCGCGCGGCGCATCGACGTCGGAAGCCGTCAACTGGGCCGACAATGACAGCAGCTTCGATCCCGAACCGCATTTGCCGGAGCCGTTGTCCCGCCCCGCCCGGCCGTCTTTCATCGACGAACCTCGCCGCCCCGTGGCACCGTTGCCGGAACGCCGCCCGGACCCGGTCGCCGCCTTCGTCCCGGAGCCTATGGTCCGCCCGGAGCCGCGAAACGAACCTCGCAGCGAGCCGGCGCCGCCGCGTCCGATGCCGCGCAGCGAAATGCCGCGCTCGGAATCGATGATGCCGCGGCCGCTGCGCGCGGAGCCACCGATCCGCACCACGCCGCCGCTGCG
>NZ_JAQGJD010000375.1 GCF_028290785.1 Tardiphaga sp.
TGCGCCTTCTGCTGCACGAAGCGAGAAGCCTGCTCCTTGACCTCGTCGAAGGCGGGGAAGGTCTTGATTCGGGTGTCCTCGACCTTGATGATGTGCCAGCCGAACTGCGACTTCACGGGATCCGAGATCTTGCCGGGCTCCAGCGTGAACGCCACGGCGGAGAATTCCGGCACCATCTGGTCCTTGGTGAAGAAGCCGAGATCGCCGCCATCGGCCGCGCCCGGATCCTTCGACTTCTTCTTCGCCAATTCGGCGAAGTCGGCGCCCTTCTTCAGCTCGTCCTCGACCGTCTTGGCCTCGGCCTCGGTCTCCACCAGGATGTGGCGGGCGTGCACTTCGGCTTCGCCGGTGATCTGCTTGGCGGCGTCGTCATAGACCTTCTTCATGGCCTCGTCGGTGGTCGCGGCCTTGCCTTCGCTGGCCAGCAGGCTGTCCATCAGCAGGCGGTTGCGGGCGAACGCCAGCTTGGTCTTGAATTCCTCGCGGTCGGCGACCTTCTTGTCCTCGGCGGCCTTGGCGACGATCTTCATGTCGATCAGGAACGACAGCACGTTGTCCTTCTTGGTCGCGGGATCCATCTGCGCCAGGCTGGGGCCGAGTTCTTCCTCGGCAATCGCGACGTCGCTCTGCCGGATCTCGGCGCCGTTGACCTTGGCCAGCACCGGATTGGCGTCCTGCGCGTAGACCGGGAAACTGGACAGCAGCGCCACGGCGAAGGCGCCGGTCACGGCCAGAAGGAGCCCCGGGCGCTGGCCCGGTTTCTTGGCGGGCATCGGGAAGGTCATGGAAAATCCTTGTCTCGGAAGGTGGCCTGTCGGGATCGGCGGGACACTCACTTAAATGACCCCACTTGGCAACGCGAAAACTCTGTCAAAATGATGAAATCCTTGACAGGTTCGCGGCCAAGCGCCGCCGTTGACAACCCTCTGCCCCAGCCATATCTCTCCGAAACCGGGCCGGTGGCGATGGCGCGATTTCGGCTGCGCCGTGACCATTGGAACGCTTTCGCCCAGGATGGCTTGAAGCTAGCTTGTGCTGAACCCTTGATACCGTCGTTCCCACTCATCATGGCCCGGTCCGATTTGGGACCCCTGCCTGATGCGTCCGGGGGGCTTATTGGCCCCGCTGACACCCTCCCGGCGCCAGCGCCGAACTGCAGAGACAGGATTTCGTTATGATCGGCGCGCTCGCCCGCAAGTTCTTCGGCTCCGCCAACGACCGCCGCATCAAGGCCTACAGCGCGCGCGTCGCCGCCATCAACGCGCTGGAACCCGAGATCGCCGCGCTGTCCGACGAGGCGTTGAAGGCCCGCACCGCCGAGTTCAAGGCGGAGATCGCTGCCGGCAAGAGCCTCGACGACCTGCTGGTTCCCGCCTTCGCCACCGTCCGCGAGGCCGCCAAGCGCACGCTCGGCCAGCGTCACTTCGACGTCCAGCTGATCGGCGGCATGGTGCTGCACGAGGGCGACATCGCCGAGATGAAGACCGGCGAAGGCAAGACCCTGGTCGCGACGCTGGCGGTGTACCTCAACGCCCTGGCCGGCAAGGGCGTCCATGTCGTCACGGTCAATGATTACCTCGCCAAGCGCGATAGCGGCTGGATGGGCCAGATCTACGGCTTCCTGGGCCTCACCACCGGCGTCATCGTGCACGGCCTCGACGACGGCGAGCGCCAGCAGGCCTATGCCTGCGATATCACCTACGGCACCAACAACGAATACGGCTTCGATTACCTCCGCGACAACATGAAGTACCGGCTGGAGGACATGGTCCAGCGGGGCCACTTCTACGCCATCGTCGATGAAGTCGACTCGATCCTGATCGACGAAGCCCGCACCCCGCTGATCATCTCCGGCCCGCTCGACGACCGCTCGGAATTCTACAACACCATCGACACCTTCCTGCCCAAGCTCGAGAAGAAGACCGACTACGAGGTCGACGAGAAGCAGCGTACGGTGACGTTGTCGGAAGCCGGCATGGAGAAGATCGAGACCCTGCTGCGCGACGCCGGCCAGCTCAAGGGCGAAAACCTGTACGACGTCGAGAACGTCTCCGTCGTGCATCACATCAATCAGGCGCTGCGCGCGCACTCGCTGTTCAACCGCGACAAGGACTACATTGTCCGCGACGACGAGGTGATCATCATCGACGAGTTCACCGGCCGCATGATGCAGGGCCGGCGCTATTCGGAAGGCCTGCACCAGGCGCTGGAAGCGAAAGAGCACGTCACCGTCCAGCCGGAAAACCAGACGCTGGCCTCGATCACCTTCCAGAATTACTTCCGGATGTACAAGAAGCTGGCCGGCATGACCGGCACGGCGCTGACCGAAGCCGACGAGTTGTTCGACATCTACAAGCTCGAAGTGGTGGAAGTGCCGACCAATGTCGGCATCGGCCGCATGGACGAGGACGACGAAGTCTACCGCACCCAGGACGAGAAGCACGCCGCCATCATGGCCGAGGTCGAGCGCGCCAATTCGCGCATGCAGCCGGTGCTGGTCGGCACCGCCTCGATCGAGAAGTCGGAAATGCTCGGCGAGTACCTGCTGAAGCACGGCTACAAGCAGATCGAATTCGACAAGCCGAAGGCGATGGACAAATTGTACGCCGCCGCCCGCGCCGGCAAGCCCGGCAAGCTGTTCGCGGTACTGAACGCGCGCTTCCACGAGCAGGAAGCCTACATCGTCGCCGAAGCCGGCGTGCCCGGCGCCATCACCATCGCCACCAACATGGCCGGCCGCGGCACCGACATCAAACTCGGCGGCTCCGTGGAAATGCGCACCGCGGTCGAGACCGCCGATATCACCGACGAGGCCGAGAAGGCCGCCAAAATCGAGGCGATCAAGGCCGAGATCGCGACCTTCCGCGAGATGGTGCTGAACGCCCAGGAGATCGCAGAGATCGAGCCCGCCAAGGGCTCCAAGCCGGCGAAGACCGTGACGCGGCCCGGCGGGCTCTACATCATCGGCTCCGAGCGCCATGAATCGCGCCGCATCGACAACCAGCTGCGCGGTCGCTCCGGCCGGCAGGGCGATCCAGGCCGCTCAAAATTCTTCCTGTCGCTGGAAGACGACCTGATGCGGATCTTCGGCTCCGACCGGCTCGATACGATGCTGACGCGGCTTGGCCTCAAGGAAGGCGAAGCCATTATCCATCCGTGGATCAACAAGGCGCTGGAAAAGGCGCAGCAGAAGGTCGAGGCGCGCAACTTCGACATCCGCAAGAATTTGCTGAAGTACGACGACGTGCAGAACGACCAGCGCAAGGTGATCTTCGAGCAGCGCGTCGATCTGATGCAGAACGACAGCGTCGCCGAGACCGTGGCTGACATGCGCCGCGCCTTCGTCGAGGACCTCGTCACCAAGCACATCCCGGAAAACCAGTATGCCGAGCAGTGGGACGTGGCCGGCCTCAAGGAAGAGCTGACCCGCGTGCTCGAACTCGACCTGCCGGTCGAGGCCTGGGCCAAGGAAGAAGGCATCGCCGACGAAGAACTGCTGAACCGCATCGAGCAGAAGGCCGACGAGCACATGGCCGCCAAGGTGGCGCAGTGGGGCCCCGACGTGATGCGCTACGTCGAGAAGACGATCCTGCTGCAGACGCTGGATCATCTGTGGCGCGAGCATCTGGTGATGCTGGATCACCTGCGCCAGGTGATCGGCCTGCGCGGCTACGGCCAGCGCGATCCCTTGCAGGAATACAAGGCGGAAGCGTTCAACCTGTTTGAGGCAATGATCGCCAATCTGCGCGAGGCCGTGACGGCGCAACTGATGCGCGTCGAGATCGTGCCGCCGGACGTCGCGCCCGAACTGCCTGTCATGGAAGCGCACAAGCTCGATCCGAACACCGGCGAGGACGAGATGGCCTATGCCAACTCGGCGCTCGCACTGGCGCCGTCGGGCGACGTTGCGATCGCGCGCGATCCTGACAAGCCCGACACCTGGGGCAAGGTCGGCCGCAACGAAGACTGCCCGTGCGGCTCCGGCAAGAAGTACAAGCACTGCCACGGCCGGTACGCGTAATCCGTAGGGTGGGCAACGGCGCACTTGCGCCGTGCCCACCGCCGCGCTTTCACTGATCTATATTTGAATGAATTGTTGAAGGTGGTGGGCACGCTTTGCTTTGCCCACCCTACGCTTTGGCGCGTCCGGGTGTAGCCCGGATGAAGCGCAGCGCAATCCGGGGCCGGCGGTCAAGCATAAACCGCGCGCAATCCATCTATCTTGGCGTCTGCAATATCCAATGAGCTTCGCTCCGGCGCTGTTCCCGGATTTCGCTGCGCTTCATCCGGGCTACGACGGCCTCTACCGAACCGCGGTAAACCTGGCGTCGAACGAGTTCGCGGGCACCACGGCCGCGGCGCCGGACAGCGAGCCGCCGGACGAGGCCGGCGCGTCCGACATGGTCGGCTTCAGCGGCGGACGGGCAGTGGCGAGCTTGGCGTCGGCCGGGGTCGGCGCCGGCTTCGCCGCGGGTGCTGCCGCTGGCTTGCTGGCGGTGACCGCCTTCGGCTTGGCCACCGGCATCGGCGCCGGGGTGGTGGCCGTGGTCTCGGACGAACCGCCGATGCCGACCTTCTTGGCCAGGTTGCTGAAGAAGCCACCCTCCGACGACGCCGAGGCGACGCGGGTGTTCGGCGTCACCGCCACCACCGGCTCTTCGGAGGCGGCCGCGAACAGCGAGGCCGAGCTCGGCGCGATGTTCGGCTTCGGCGGGTTGACGTGGGGCGGAATGGTGCCCGGCGCGCGCGCCAGGGCAGCGCTCTGCATGCCCGGCACGTCTGGCTCCGACAGGCCGGTGGAGCCTTCCGGGATCTTGGAGGCGAACACCTTGTTCATGCCGCCGTCGATGTCGGGGCGGCGCATCGCCACCGGGGTGCCCTTGGCGATCAGCTCATTGGTCTTGGCGTCGTCCTGGCGCTGCTTCTCCGCGACCGCGTCGGCAATCTCCTGCGGGATCGTATAGGCCGGGCACTTCGCCGCGGCGCTGAACGCCAGCGGCTTGGTCGAGCCGGCCGGCGCGGCCGGATCGAACACGTATTTCTGCTCGCAGAACTCGACCTTGGGCTCCTGCCGCGTCACTTCGAAATGATCGTAGCCCTGCTTGATCATCTTCCAGAACGGCATGTTCGGGTTGCTGCGGTGCTTGGCCATGTTGACCGGCGTCATCCGGAACGGAAACGCCGCGAACTGGAACGAGCGCTGGCCGCCGAAGAAGGATTCACGGCCCAGCGAATAGATCTCGGCGATCTGCTCGTCGGTCATCGCGTAGCAACCGCGCGACGAGCAATCGCCATGCACCATCAGTTCGGAGCCGGTGCGTCCCAGCGACTTGTCGAAGGCGTTGGGGAAACCGGTGTTGAACGACAGGTAGTAGGCCGACTTCGGATTCATCTGCGCCGGCGTGATCGCGTAGAAGCCTTCCGGCGCCTGGCGGTCGCCTTCCTTGACCTTGGGGCCGAGATCGCCGGACCAGCGGCAGATCGGATAGGTCTTGAGCAGCGCGAACTTGCCGGAGCGGGTCTGCTTCCAGACCTCGAGCTCGGCTTCCTGCTTGAACAGCCGCACCAGCATCGGCGACTGCAGGTCCATGTCCTTTTCCGCCATCTCGGCGACGAGCTTGGCGGGGACCGGCTGGTTGGCCTTGGCGTTGTTGGCGAGCGAGATCTCGTCGGTGTTGCATCCGGCCAGCGCAAGGCCCACGGCCAGCACAGCCGAGGTGACGAGCGCGCGAACAAGCGTGCGATTGATCAAAACGAAGCTCCGCAGCCGATGGGCAAATCCACACCCCAAAACAACCGTCCACGCCCAAAGCCGTGCACGCAGATTATCCCCAAGGTCCCCTGCCCGCAAGCCGAACAGGCCGCGCGCCGGGTTCCGGATACCCTTGGTCCGGTTCAGTTAAAACTTCGTGCCGGGGCCGAATTACGGCCGAAACCGCGATGGGGCGAAATAAAGGCGGGGAGGGTACCGACATGTTTAATGAATTGCTGCGGAGAGGGGGAGGCGGCAGAAGTGAAGGCCACCGTCCCCTCCGCTGTCGTCCCGGCGAAGGCCGGGACCCATAGCCTCCGACGTTTGTGGCGAAGAAGGCCGCTGCCTTCAGCGCGCAACACGGCGACAATGTGTATGGATCCCGGCTCAGCGCTCGCTCTGCTCGCTTGGCCGGGACGACAGCCTCACGAGCCGCGCACCACGGTCTTGAGATAATTATACGCCTTGATGATCTCGATCAGCCGGTCCTCGGTGGAGCGGTCGCCGCCATTGGCGTCGGGGTGGTGCTGCTTGACCAGTGCCTTGTAGGTCGACTTCACGCTTTCCAGCGTGGCGTCGGGGCCGAGGCCCATCACCTGCAGCGCCTTGCGTTCGGCATTGAATATCTTGCGCGTTTCGGCCTTCGGCGCTTCCGCCTTGGCGCCCGGACCGGGCCGCCAGCGGTTGCGGCCGTTGAGTTCCGAGAACATCGCGAACGGATCGGCGGCGCCTTCGAGGTCGGCCTCCGGGCTGGTGCCTTTTCCCTTGCTGCCGTTGGCGCCCATCTTCCAGGTCGGGCGATGGCCGGTCAGCGCGTCCTTCTGGTACTTCGCCACCGCGTCCAGCGTCATGCCGGAGAAGAAATTATACGACTGGTTGTATTCGCGGACGTGGTTCAGGCAGAAATGCCAGTATTCCTTGTCATTGGCGCGGCCCTTGGGGGCGCGGTGCGGACCCTTGTTCTTGCACTCCGGCCACTCGCACATCGCCGCTTCTTCGCGCGCGGCGGCCTGCTGCTTGGCGCTCAGCTTGTTGGGCTTGATGCGGATGGAGTCGAAGAATTTGGATGAATCGATGGCCATGGCTGACTATGACAACGCAATGCGAAAAGCTTCAAGTCTTGACATTCGCATTATGGATCTCCGCTGCGCCGCCTGGCGGCAATTGACGATGATGGGCCGAAAACGTTAAGCCGTTCCGCATGACCGTCAAAGACATCATTACAGAAAAGTTGCGCGAGGCCTTCGCGCCGGTAGGCCTCGACGTCTCCGATGAATCGCATCTGCATGAGGGCCACATGGGGCACCGCCCCGGCGGCGAGACGCACTTTAGAGTGAATATCGTGTCTGACGCCTTCGAAGGGAAGAGCCGGATCGAGCGTCATCGCATGATCAACACGCTGCTGGCCGCGGAACTCGCCGGCCCCGTGCACGCGCTGGCGCTGAAGCCGATGACCCCCGCGGAAGCCGGCTGATCTGAAGCCTCTTGCGTTTCCCGGACGCGGTGCGGCGCGAAGTGCCGCTCCGCAGATCCGGGATCCCGGTTGTCTTGCCCGAACCGGGACCCCGGCTCTGCGGCGCACCACGCCGCCCAAAAGGCGGCGCAGTGCACCGCGTCCGGGGAACCTATCTCACGAGCTGAGCAGTCTCCCCTAAAACGCCGTCCCGGCCCTTGGCCGCTTCCCGACCGGCTCCGGCTCCACTGGCACCGGGCCGATGCGCAGCGCGGTGATGCGGTTGCGTTCGCGGCGCAGGACGCGGAAGCGGAAGCCGTGGAAGGTGAAGCTCTGGCCGCGCTCGGGGATCGAGCGCGCCTCGTGGATCACGAGGCCCGCCACCGTGGTGGCCTCCTCGTCGGGCAAGTGCCAGTCCATGGCGCGGTTGAGGTCGCGGATCGGCACCGAGCCATCGACCACCACCGAGCCGTCGGGCTGGGCGCGGACGCCGGCTACCACCACGTCGTGCTCGTCGGAGATGTCGCCGACGATCTCCTCCAGCAGATCCTCCAGCGTCACCATGCCTTCGACTTCGCCGTATTCGTCCACCACCAGCGCGAAATGCGTCTTGCGACGACGGAACGCCTTCAACTGATCCGACAACGGCCGCATTTCCGGCACGAACCACGGCGGCAGCGCGATCGAGGCGACGTCGATCTTCGAGGTGTCGCCGTCGGCGGCGCGGATCGCGCGTAGCAGGTCCTTGGCGTGCAGCACGCCGATGATGTTTTCCGGCTTGTCGCGCCAGAGGGGAATGCGGGTGTATTCGGTGGCCAGCACCTCGCGCACCAGCTCTTCCGACGGCAGGTCGGCATTGAGCATCACCATCGCGGTGCGATGGACCATCACGTCCGAGACAGCGAGATCGCCGAACCGGAACACGTTCTGGATATACTCCGCCTCGCCGCTCTCCATCTTGCCGTGCTCGGCGGATTCGCCGACCAGCCCCTCGATCTCGCGGCTGGTGAGTATCTCGTGCTGCGAGGTTTCCTGCACACCGAGCAGCCGCAGCGTGCCGCGCGCCGCGTTGTTGAGCAGCCAGTTCAGCGGCCAGAACAGCAGATAGGAAAAGTACAGCGGATAGGCGATCCACTGCGATACCGGCTCCGGCTGGCGGATCGCCAGCGTCTTCGGCACCTGCTCGCCGATCACGATGTGCAGCGAGGAGAATACCAGAAAGCCGGTCAGGAACGAGGTGAAATGCAGCGCCTGCTCCGACATGCCGAGCGGATCCAGCAGCGGCTTCAGCAGCGCCGATACCGTGGGCTCGCCGACCCAGCCGAGCCCGAGCGAGGCCATGGTGATGCCGAGCTGGCAGCACGCCAGATAGGCCTCGACGTTGTTCATCATCTGCTGCAGCAGCCGCGCGCCAAAACGGTTCTGCTCGGCCATCGCCTTGACACGGAAGCCGCGGCTCGACACCAGCGCGAATTCGGCCGCGACATAAAACGCATTGGCCGCCAGCAGCAGGACGGCGATCAAGAGATTGGCGACGTTGGAAGTCATATGAGTCCAGTGCTTGCGACGACGCCATGTCGTGCATTATCGATGCTGCTCAGGCCGCGATGCAGCCTCATTCTTGTCCCGGACGCGGAGCGGCATCCTTTATGCCGCTCCGCAGAGCCGGGACCGTACCAAACGCCGTCGCCCGCGACGGTCCCGGCTCTGCAGCGCACTACGCCGCCAAGCGGCGGCGCATTGCACTGCGTCCGGGACAAGATTCCATTTAGCTATCCCGACAGTTTGTCCTGCAGAAAGTTCCGCACCATTGCCGGTTCGACATCGCCCGCAATCACCGCCTGCCCCACGGCCTCGAGCAGGATGAAGGTGAGCTTGCCGCGCTTGACCTTCTTGTCCTGTGCCATCAGCGCCATCAGCGCGTCGGCATCGGCCAGGCCTTCCTGAGCGAAGCCCGCGATGTCCTGCAGTCTGGTCGGCAGGCCCACTTCAGCAAGATGGTGCTGCACGCGCTGGGCATCGCTGTCGGCGAGCATGCCGAGCTGCGCCGAGAGCTGCGCCGCCAGCGTGATGCCGACCGCGACGCCCTCGCCATGGAACAGCCGGTCGGAGAAGCCGGTCGCGGCTTCCAGCGCGTGGCCGAAGGTGTGGCCGAGATTGAGCAGCGCGCGCTCGCCGTTCTCGCGCTCGTCGCGCGCGACGATCGCCGCCTTGGCGCGGCACGAGGTGGCGATGGCGTGTTCGCGCGCCGCCCCGCCGCGCACGATCTCGGCATGGTTGGCCTCCAGCCAGGCGAAGAACGCGGCATCGCCGAGCACGCCGTATTTCGCGACTTCGGCATAGCCGGAGCGGAACTGGCGCGGCGACAGCGTGTCGAGCACGGCGGTATCGGCGACCACCAGCACCGGCTGATGAAACGCGCCGAGCAGGTTTTTGCCTTTTGGCGAATTGATCCCGGTCTTGCCGCCGACGGAGGAATCCACCTGCGCCAGCAGCGAGGTCGGCACCTGCACGAAATCGACCCCGCGGCGCAGGATCGCCGCCGCAAAGCCGGCGAGATCACCGACCACGCCGCCGCCCAGCGCGATGACGAGATCGTTGCGCTCGATCTTCGCTGCGATCAGCGCCTCGGATACTTTCTCAAGCCCGGCATAGCTCTTCGATCCTTCGCCCTCCTCGACCACGAAATGCGAGGTCGGAATGCCGGCTTCCGCCAATGAGGCTTCCGTCGCGGCCAGCCAGTGTTTGGCGACGGTGCGATCGGTCACGATCGCGGTGCGCACGCCCGGGCGCAGCGCCGCGATGCGCGCGCCCAGCGACGGCAGCACGTCGCGGCCGATGACGATGTCATAGGTGCGCTCGCCGAGCGCGACCTCGACGGTGATCGGGGCGGAATGGTTCAGCGGCGCGGTCATAGAATCGGGCTCAAGGGATCGCCTGTCGGTTCGGAGATGGCAGAGGACGCGCGCGGCCGGAACAGGTGTTCGTGCAAGGCGACGATGGCCTCTTCGACGATCTTCTCATGCGGCACGTCGCGGGAATCGATGGTGATGTCGGTCTGCTCGTAGACCGGATGGCGGGCCTCGATCAGCTGCGCGATGATCGCGGCGGGATCTGCGGCCTTCAGCAGCGGCCGGTTCTCGCGGCGCTTGACCCGTCGCAGGATGACGTCGGCGTCGGCCTTCAGCCACATCGAAATCGCCTTGTCGCGAACGCGCTGGCGGGTGTCTTCGCGCATATAGGCGCCGCCGCCGGTGGCCAGCAGGATTGGCCCGCTTTCCAGCAGGCGTGCGATCACCCGGGCCTCGCCGTCGCGGAAATGCGGCTCGCCATGGACCTCGAAGATGTCCGGGATCGACATGCCGGCGGCGGCCTCGATCTCGTTGTCGGCATCGATGAACGGCAGCCGCAGCCGCGTCGCCATGCGGCGGCCGATGGTCGACTTGCCGGCGCCCATCATGCCCACCAGCACGACCGAGCGCTTGCCCAGGGCAGCGACGATCGCGGCCTCCTGGGATAGGCTGGCGTGGGCCGGCAAGACGGTCTCGGACATCAAAACACCTGCAAAATCAATCGGGCGGCCTTGTGTATACGAAGGATTGCCGTATTTCGGTCACGTATACTACCCCCACCGCGGACGTTGCCAGCGACTCGTGCAAACTGTATCGGAGGCGGGTGGCCGTCCCGGCGGGGCGGTTCCGCGCGCCGCGCTCCTTTTTCCGCCCGACCATCCGATCAGAGACCGCGTCATGCCCAGCCTGTTCCGCTTTCTGACGGTCGTCGCGGTAATTGCGGGGGTGGTCTATGGCGCGATCTTCGCGCTGGCCAATTTCGTCAACCCGAAGCCGCGGGAAATGACCGTGACCATCCAGCCGGACAAATTTCTCAAGAAATAGCGGCTAGATTGCCCGCATGAGCATCAGCAAGACCTCCGACGCCAAATTCGCCAACCTGTTTCTGGACATGCTCGCGGCCGAACAGGGCGCCGGCGAGAATACGCTGGATGCCTATCGCCGCGACCTCGCGGACTTCAGCGAGTTTGCCGGCCGCGTCAGTTCCAGCTTCGCATCCGCCGACACCCAGTTGCTGCGCGATTACCTGGAGGACCTCGACGGTCGCGGCTTCAAGTCGACCACCGTGGCGCGGCGGCTGTCGGCGCTGCGGCATCTGTTCCGGTTCCTGCTCAGCGAGGGGCTGCGCACCGACGACCCCGCCGCGATCCTGTCCGGCCCGAAGCGCGGCCGCAGCCTGCCAAAAGTGCTGTCGATCGCGGATGTCGACCGCATGCTGGTGCAGGCCAAGTCGCTGGCCGAGAACGTGGCCACGCCGGTCCAGCAGCGGCTGCGCGACGCCCGGCTGTATTGCCTGCTGGAGGTGCTCTACGCCACCGGCCTGCGGGTCTCCGAGCTGGTGTCGCTGCCGCTGACCGCGGCGCGGCGCGACGCCCGCATGATCGTGGTGCGCGGCAAGGGCAACAAGGAGCGGCTGGTACCGCTCAACGAAACCGCCAAGCAGGCGATGGCGGATTATCTGGCCGCGATGGCCGAACTGCAGGCGGAACAGCCAAGGAAGACCGCGGCGTCGAAATGGCTGTTTCCGTCGTTCGGCGAGAGCGGCCACCTGACGCGGCAGCATTTTGCCCGCGACCTGAAGGAGCTCGCGGCGGCGTCGGGCATCCAGCCTTCGCTGGTCAGCCCGCACGTGCTGCGCCACGCCTTTGCCAGCCACCTGCTGCACAACGGCGCCGACCTGCGCATTGTGCAGACGCTGCTCGGGCATACCGATATTTCGACGACGCAGATCTACACCCATGTGGTGGAAGAGCGCCTGAAGAGCCTGGTCCGCGACCTGCACCCGCTGGCGGAGAAATAGAACGCGGGGACGACTCGTGGAGGGAGCCGCGCGCGTCACCGCGCCTGCGGTTTCGGCTCCGGCAATTCCGCCTCGTCGTCGCGCTGCAGGCTCGACGGCACCAGCACCGGTTGCAGCGCTGGAATCAGGCGGGTGCGTTCGCGGTGCGCGGGGATGGCGCGGTAGACCTGCTTGGTGGCCTCGACGATATGCACGCCGGCGAACGGCAGCGCCATCGCAGCACCGACGCGCTCCCAGGCCATCGCCGAGCGCAGGAACCAGCCGACGCCGAACGGCGGCATGAACAGCGCTTCGCTCCACGCAGTCGGCGTGAACCAGGTCTGCCGCAGCAATTGCGTGATCTGCGAGCGCGAATACGGCCGGCCGTGGCCGAACGGCGTGTTGTCGGTGCGGGTCCAGACGCCACGCCGGTTCGGGATCACCGCCATCAGCCGCCCGGACGGCGCCAGCACCCGCCACATCTCGCGCAACAGCCCTTCGGGATCGTCGGACATTTCCAGCGCGTGGACCAGAATGATGCGGTCCACCGCGGCATCCGGCAGCGGCAGCGAGAATTCGTCCACCAAAGTAGCCAGCGCCGGCTTCGCGGTCGGCCATTTCAGCACGCCCTGTGCCGCCGGCATGAAGGCGATGCAGCGCTCGCTGTTCTCGCGGAACAGGCCGAGATAGGGCGTGGGATAACCCAGCCCGAGCACACGCTGGCCCTCGGCGTCGGGCCAGTGGGCGTGAATGCCGCGGTTGATCAGCCGCCGCGCCACAATACCGAGGCGGCGCGAATAGAAATCCCGGAGGTCGATCACGTCGAGGGTCATGAGTCGTTTTCTACCACGGCGGCGGTTTCCGGGATGCCCTGAATCTCGCATTGCCGGGGGAGCGTTAACGCCATATGTCAGGGCGACTGCTTCAGGATCCCGGAGATAACATGGCCGCCGAAATTCGCGTGTTCCCCTGCCTGTCCGACAATTTCGGCTATCTGATCCACGATCCGCAGAGCCGGACCACCGCCTCGATCGATGCCCCGGAAGCCGGCCCCATCATCAAGGTGCTGGAACGTGAAGGCTGGGTGCTGACCGACATCCTGGTGACCCATCACCACGCCGACCATGTCGGCGGCATTGCCGAGCTGAAGCACAAATACAATTGCCGCGTGGTGGCGCCGCACGACCAGACCTCGCCGATCCCGCTGGTCGATCTGCGCGTCGTCAACGGCGACGTGGTACGGATCGGCGACCTGCTGGCGCGGGTGCTGGAAACCCCGGGCCATACGCTCGATCACATCAGTTATGTATTCGACAACGAGAAGGCGCTGTTCGCTGCCGACACGCTGTTCTCGGTGGGCTGCGGCCGGGTGTTCGAGGGCAGCTATCCGATGATGTGGCAGTCGCTGCTGAAGCTGCGCGCGCTGCCGGACGATTTCCGGCTGTATTGCGGCCACGAATACACCGCCGCCAACGTCAAGTTCGCGCTCGGCATCGAGCCCAACAACCCCGACCTGCAGGCCTGGGCCGCGGAAGTCACGCGGCTGCGCGCGGCCAACAAGCCGACGATTCCGACGCTGCTCGGCGACGAGAAAAAGTACAACGTGTTTCTGCGCGCCGACGAGCCCTCGGTGGCCGCCGGCGTGCGGCTGAAGGGCGCCAGCGCCGACGACGTGTTCGCCGAATTGCGCGAGCGCAAGAACAAGAGCTGATGGCCGGGCCATTACCGAGCGCGGCGGAGATCATCGCGCAGCTCGATCTCCAGCCGCATCCCGAGGGCGGGCATTTTCGCGAAACCTTTCGCGATGCCCGGGTCGATGCCGAGGGGCGATCGCGATCCACGGCGATCTATTTCCTGCTGGCGCGCGGCGAGCGCTCGCACTGGCACCGCATCGATGCGGTCGAGGTCTGGCACTATTATGCGGGAAGCGCGCTGACGCTGCAGATCGCCGACGACGGCGGCCTACGCACGATCCGGCTGGGGCCGGACCTTGGTGCGGGCGAACAACCGCAGGCGATCGTGCCTGTCGATGCCTGGCAGGCGGCAGAGAGCACCGGCGACTGGACCCTGGTCGGCTGCACCGTGGCGCCAGGCTTCGATTTTGCGACATTCGAAATGGCGCCGAAGGGGTGGATGCCGGAGTAGCGCTGAAACGCACTTTCTTATCCCTCCCCCAAGCGCAGCGAAGCTGCGCGCAGTGGGGTCTGGCGGACGAAGTCGTCCGCCATGGGTGGTGCGTTTGAGAGCGAAGCGAACAAACGTGACGGGTGGGGGCGCCACACGGGACGTCGCGCTTGTGGCGCCCCCCACCCGACCGGCCTTTGGCCGGCCACCCTCCCCACCACGCGAAGCTTCGCTTTGGGGGGAGGGAAAAGAGCGCCGGCGTTTCGTTTCAGCTACGCGCCCTCCTCCCCACCATATCCTTCGCCGCGATCAATCCGCCGCCGGCGATCAGCACGGCGGCGAGGGCGATGTTGGCGCTCGGCTGCGCGTAGCCCGCCAGAATCAGAAACCCAGTCGACAGCAGCGGCACGGCATAGGACGCCGCCCCCAGTACGCGGATGTCGCCGCGTTTCATGCCGATGTCCCAGGTGGTGAACGCCACGCCGACCGGGCCGATGCCGAGCGCGATAATCGCCAGCCACGGCAGCACGCCCTGCGGCCATGCCGTGGTCTCGATCGCCCCATGCACGAGCGCCGCGAGCAGCGCCGTGACCGCGCAAAAACCGGTCACCGCCTCGGTCGGCACCGCCTTGAGCCGGCGGCTCATTACCGAGTAGCCGGTCCAGACGAAGGCCGCGGCCAGCGCGGCGGCGAAGCCCACGAGCTGCGATGGCGTCGCCGTTCCACCGAACTTGCCGGCCAGCAGCAGCACCGTGCCGGCAAAGCCGAGCATGGCGCCGACGATGTGATGCACTCGCAACCGCTCGCCGGGCAGCAGCGACGACAACAGCACGATCAACAGTGGCCACAGATAGTTCAGCAGCCCGGCTTCGGCCGGCGGCGCCAGCTGCAAGGCGGCGAAATACAGCGCGTGATAGAAGAACAATCCGCCGACGCCGACGAGCCACGCCGCCCACGGCTGCCGGAGCGCGCGCCACGCGGACGGCCGGACGATCAGGCTGGCCGCCGCGCCGATGGCGAACGTCATCGCCATCAGTTGAAACGGCGGCATCGCGGTCGCCACCGTCATCACGGATAACAGCGACCACATCACGATAGCGGTGAGACCGATCAGCGTCGCGGTGCGGGGAGTCATGCAGCGTTGTCTTTCTTCCTTCTCCCCTTGTGGGAGAAGGTGGCGCGGACGAAGTCCGCGTCGGATGAGGGGGTGTTTCGCGACGGAGCCTACGGCTACCCCTCACCCGGCCGCGCTCACGCGCGTCCACCCTCTCCCACAAGGGGAGAGGGAAGCAAGCAAGCGCCGCCCCTCACGCGTGATATTGCCCGCCGTTCACGGTCAGCGTCGAGCCGGTGATGAAGCCGGCTTCGTCGGCGGCGAGGAAGATCACGCTGCGGGCGATTTCCTCGGGTTCGCCGAGGCGGCCGACCGGGATCAGCGGCAGGATAGCCTTCTCCAGAACGTCCTTCGGCACCGCCTGCACCATCTCGGTGTTGATGTAGCCCGGGCAGATCACGTTGACGGTGATGCCGAGCTTGGCGTTCTCCAGCGCCAGAGCCTTGGTGAAGCCGATGTCGCCGGCCTTGGCGGCGGAGTAATTGACCTGGCCGAACTGGCCCTTTTGGCCGTTGATCGAGGAGATGTTGATGACGCGGCCGAATTTGCGCGCGCGCATACCGTCGATCACCGGCCGGGTCATGTTGAACAGCGAGCCGAGATTGGTGTTCACCACTGAAGTCCAGGCATCGGGCGTCATCTTGTGGAACGCGCCGTCCTTGGTGATTCCGGCATTGTTGATCAGCACGTCGATCGGGCCGAGATCGGCCTCGACCTTCTTGACCCCTTCGGCGCAGGCCTCGAACGAACTGACGTCCCATTTGTAGACGGGGATGCCGGTCTCGCCTTTGAATTTTTCAGCCGCCGCATCATTGCCCGCATAACACGCCGCTACTTTGTAGCCGGCGGTCTGCAAGGCCTTGCTGATCGCGGCGCCGATGCCCCTCGTTCCGCCCGTCACTAGCGCAACACGTCCCATGAATAATCCTCCCTCTTCTTCTTATAGCTTCGAATTAATCCGGACGTGCGACGAACATCAAGCAAAAATGCCCGGCGCGTGCGCGCCGGGCATTTGTTTAGCAGTGTGCAGTGCAATCGCGAGACGATGTTTTGCGCAATCGCCGCCCGATTAGTCGCGTGCGATGCACATCGCGATTCCCATGCCGCCGCCGATGCACAAAGTCGCGAGGCCCTTCTTGGAATCGCGCTTCTCCATCTCGTGCAGCAGCGTCACCAGCACGCGCGCGCCGGAGGCGCCCACGGGGTGACCGATCGCAATGGCGCCGCCATTGACGTTGACCTTGGCCGGATCCCAGCCGAGGTCCTTGTTGACGGCGCAGGCCTGCGCCGCGAAGGCTTCGTTGGCTTCGATCAGGTCGAGATCCTCGATCTTCCAGCCGGCCTTCTTCAGCGCGGCGCGCGACGCCGGGATCGGGCCGGTGCCCATGATCGAGGGATCGACGCCGGCCTGGCCCCACGACACGATGCGGCCGAGCACGGTCTTGCCTTCCTTGGCGGCCTGCTTGGCGGTCATCAGCACAACGGCGGCGGCGCCGTCATTGATGCCCGAGGCCGAGCCGGCGGTGACGGTGCCGTCCTTCAGGAAAGCCGGCTTCAGCTTGGCCATCGCCTCAATAGTGGCGCCGTGGCGCGGATACTCATCGCTGTCCACCACGGTGTCGCCCTTGCGGCCCTTGATGGTGACCGCAACGATCTCTTTCGTGAACTTGCCGCCCTTCTGCGCGGCTTCAGCCTTCTGCTGCGAGTGCACTGCAAACTCGTCCTGCTGCTGGCGCGTGATCTGGTACTTCTGCGCCACGTTCTCGGCGGTGTTGCCCATGTGATAGCCGTTGAAGGCGTCCCACAGCCCGTCCTTGATCATGGTGTCGATGAATTCCACCGGACCCATCTTCACGCCGCCGCGCAGATACTGCGCATGCGGCGCCATGCTCATGGATTCCTGGCCGCCGGCAACGACGATGTCGGAATCGCCGTTGAGCAGCGCCTGGTATCCAAGTGCCACGGTGCGCAGGCCGGAGCCGCACAGCATGTTGACGCCCCAGGCGGAGGTTTCCACCGGCAGGCCGGCGGCAATCGACGCCTGACGCGCGGGGTTCTGGCCCTGCGCTGCGGTGAGGATCTGCCCCATGATGACTTCGGAAACCCGGCCGGGCTCGATGCCGCCGCGTTCCAGCGCCGCCTTGATGGCGATGGCGCCGAGATCGTGCGCCGGAAGGGTGGCGAATGCGCCGTTGAAGCTACCGACCGGGGTGCGGGCGGCGCTGACGATGACGACATCGTCGGACATGGACATCTCCTGTTGTTGAGGTTTTTTCAACGGAAGCCGCCGGCGTGGCGTGCGCCCGTGTTGGTTTCATCCTGTTAACTGGGTGCCGCACTGTCAATCGGCCAAAGCCGATTTCGGCGCTGCAGCGCACTCAAAAATGGCGCTCATGTCGCTTTGCATAGCACAAAGATGCTGTGATTTTAACCGTGCCGCACAAAACGGTAGCGGAGCCCCTTTGAAAGTGCTTACTTTATTGCATTGCGTTGCGCGTAAAGCCCCAATCTGTCCGTTTGGCGCAGTGCCGGCGGGTCCCTCTCCTCGGTACGTATGTGTGAGCTCCCATGGCGAAAACAGATCAGCCTACAACTATCAAGAAGTACGCAAACCGCCGGCTTTATAATACCGGAACAAGCACTTATGTGACGCTCGAGGATCTCGCCTCGATGGTGAAAGACGGCGAGGACTTCCTCGTTTACGGCGCCAAGACCGGCGACGACATCACCCGCTCGGTGCTTGCGCAGATCATCTTCGAACAGGAAAACAAGGCCGGCCAGAACTTGCTGCCGACCACCTTCCTGCGCCAGCTGATCCGGTTCTACGGCGACAGCATGCAGATGGTAGTACCGAAATATCTCGAGCAGTCGATCGACTCACTGACGCGCGAGCAGGAAAAATTCCGCAAGCAGATGACCAACACTTTCAGCCTGACGCCGTTCGCGCCGCTGGAAGAGACGGTTCGCCGCAATATGGAATTGTTTCAGCAGACGTTCTCGATGTTCAAGCCGTTCGTGCCGCCGCGCAACGGCGCCGCCGCCGAGCCGGATCGCGTGCCGGAGCCCGCGCCCGACGCGGACAATATCGACGACCTGCGTCGCCAGATGAAGGACATGCAGGAACGCCTCGAGCGCATGTCGCACGAGCCGAAGCCTGAACTGAAGAGCGAGTAGTTCAAGTAGCAGAAGCGAAGTCGTTCGTGGTCTCCCTCCCCCTTGCGGGGAGGGTCGGCCGAACGACGACGATGCACCGCATCGTCGGAAGTGGAGGCCGGGGTGGGGGTGCCGCGGGCTCGGAGTGCGTGGCACCCCCCACCCGACCGCGCTGCGCGCGGCCACCCTCCCCACCCTGCGAAGCTTCGCTTCGCGTGGGGGAGGGAAAAGAAAGCCCTACCCAGTCGCCGGACGGCACTGCGGCACGTCGAGCCAGGGCCGCTCTGCCGAGGCAAGCCCGATCACCTTGCCCTGGATGTAGTCGCAGCCCCAGTCGCGCAGCAGCGCTGCCGACTCGTCGTCCTGCACCCACTCCGCCACCGTTTTGATACCCAGCCTGCGACTGAGATCGATCATGGTTTGCACGAAGGCGCGGTCGTCGGCGGAGCGCGCGATATTCTGCACGAAGGCGCCGTCGATTTTCAGAATATCCACGCCGAGCTTGCGCAGGTTGCGGAAGCTCGTGTAGCCGGCACCGAAATCGTCGATGGCGATGCGGCTACCGAAATTCTTCAGCCGGGTGACGAAGCCGCGGACGTCGTCGAGATCCTGGATCGCAACCGTCTCGGTGATCTCCACGATCAGCCGCTCGGCAACGCCGGGATTGGCGCGCATCATCGATTCGATCGAGGCCCACCAGTCCGGATCCATCGTGGTATCCGGCGAGATGTTGAGCGAGAGCTGCACATCGGGCGCCGCCGCCAGCTCCGCCACCACCAGTTCGAGCACGCGGTGATCGACCAGCCGGATCAGGCCGAGCTTCTCGGCCACCGGCACGATGTCCGGCGCCAGCAGCAACTCGCCGTCGTCCTGCTTCATGCGGACCAGACATTCATAGAAGGCGGGATCGCGACCGGCGGCATGCACCACCGGCTCGAACGCCATCACGATGCGGCGCTCGTTGAGCGCGGTGACGATCTCGTCGGTGACGCGGATGTTGACGCGGCGTTGCGCGTCGCGCTCCACATTGGGGCGCCACATGGCATAGCTGCCGGGGCGGCGGCTCGCGGTGTCGAGGGTTTCCTGGGCGCGGGTTACGGCTTCTTCGACATTGCGGGCATAGCGGGGAACGTTGACCGCGCCGATCGACACCGTCGCCGACACCGGGCCGGATTTGGTCGGGATCACGTCGTCGCGCACGCCCTGCAGGAAACGTTCGGCGGCCACGTTGGCATCATCGACGCTGCAGTTCTTCAGGATCAGGCCGAACTTGTTACCGGAAAACCGGCCAAGCACGTCGCCACCCCGCAGACGCGCCCGAATTCGCCGGGCGATCTCGGCGATCACCTCGTCGGCGACGTCGAAGCCGAACGCGTCGTTGATCCGCGACAGGTGGTCGATGCCGATCAGCATCAAAACAAACGAGGTCCGGAAGCGCGCGGCATCGTCGATCGCCTCGGCGAGCGACGCCAGCAGATGCGTGCGGTTGAGTTCGCCGGTGACCGGATCGTGCTGCGACAGTTTCAGCAGTTGCTCTTCGCGGGCATGGCGTTCGTTGTTGAGACGGACGATGCCCTGCACGCGCAACGGCTTGCCGTCGGCGCCGGCCAGGCAACAGCCGCTCTCCTCGATCCACAGCACCGCGGCGGTGGTCGAGGCGCGGACCCCGTATTCGATCCGGTACGACGCGCCGCCCGCCGCCAGCGCATGGGCCAGCGCCTCGGTGCGCACCGAACGCTGCGGCTCGATCAGGCCGGCCAGACCGGCGCCGCTGGCCAATGTCGCGGGCGGAATGTCGGCAAAGACCTGCGCGGCGGCGTCGGTCCAATGAATAGCGTCGCTGGCGATATCCCAGACGAACGCCGCCTGGCCCAATGCTGTGAGAATGCTCGCCGCCTGCGGCGGCTCGGCGGGTCCGGTCGGGGGCTCGGCGGATGTCAAAAGTAGCCTCGTTTTGGGACGCCACACGGTGATTCGTGTCGTGACAATACGGCGTCGGGCATTCGCGAAGGTAGTCGAAGTTCTTAAAGATTTCGAGAAATCGCAATTTGGCAGTGTTTGCAGGGCGTTTCGCGCGGCGGCGCCCGGCCTCGGCATGCCGCTTGCGAGGTGGGCTGCGAAGGCGCAAGCCTTGTCCCGAATTGAGACAATCGAAATGCGAATCGCTCCGGCCAGCCCGATCGCTCACACGCACCCGATGCGGCGCGCCGGCGATGCCGTGGCCGATGCGGTCGAGCCCAAGGCCAGTGTCGCCCTGGTGCCAGTGGCGCCATCGACGCGTACCGCACCATTGTCGTCCGGCCTGTCGCGGCCGGACCCGGGCTTCATCGCCCACCTGATCGCGACCGCCGAGCAGAGCCCGCAGACCCGCCTGCTCCGCCGCGCGGAAGTGTCCGACGTGCAAGCCGCCTATCGCGCGGTAGCCAACCAGAATGCGGGCGCGCCGAGTCTCATCATTCGAATGACGGCCTGAATGGCCTCCCTCCCCCGTTTCGGGGAGGGTCGGCCGAACGAACCGATGCGTAGCATCGGTGAAGTGGAGGCCGGGGTGGGAGGCCGCGGGCTCCGGAGTTTGTGGTTACCCCCACCCGACCGCGCTGCGCGCGGCCACCCTCCCCACAAGGGGGAGGGAAAGACGGCGTTCTACTTTTTATAATCGAAGTCGGATTCGTCAGCGCGCGGTGGGCGGCGTGTCGTTCGAGGGATGCGCGCCGGTGCCGGGCTGCAAATCGGGCGAGGTGATCTGCGGCGAGGTGTGGGCGACGACTTCGGGCGGCACCACGGCTTCAGGCGGAACGACGGGCTTCGCATCGAACTTCGGCTCGGGATGATCGAGCAGCACCGCTTCGGCCACCGAGGCCGCGGGCGGCACGACCCGCGCGGGGGCCGGCGTCACCGGCGCTGGCTCGTAGCGCGGCGCGGGTTCGGCGCGAACCGGTTCCGGCGCATGGACAGGGGCCGCCACGCGGCGCGGGCGGCGGGCGCGCAGCGACACGCCGGCGAAGAAATCCACCATCGCGATCAGCGTGATCAGGAAGAAGGTCGAGTTGCCGAACTTCGGCAGCATCACGAATTCGGCGGCGGCGGCGCCGAACACCAACAGCGACAGCAAGTGATCGACGAAATATTTGGCGGCGGGGCGCGCAGCGCGCGCCACTTCGAGCAGCAATAGGAGAATGCCGAGCGCGACCAGCACGTCGTTCAGCGTCACCGTCCAGACGTCCTTCGACATCAGCGGGATCGAGAACAGCGGCACCGGCGCGGACAGCGCCAGGTCGGGCATCAGGAAAACGATGATGTTGCAGATTGCCAGCGGAATCAGCAGCAGCGGAAACGCCATCGGGGGCCTTCTTTGCAAGCGAGAGAATCGGAAGCGCATTCCAGCGACGCAATGCGTACCGGAATTGAGCGATTAGCTCCAGAGTTGGAGCGAAATCGGGCGGAAGTACAGCTTTACTGGACCCGCCCGACGCTTCGACCCGCTTGTCCTGAACCTTGGCAACCGGCGGCCACACCGCAAAGCGGCGCGGCCCTCCGGGCAGCGGTCAGGATTCTTTCTTGATCTTCAGAACCTGGCGGCCCTTGTACATGCCGGTCTTCATGTCGAGGTGATGCGGGCGGCGCAGTTCGCCGGAATCCTTGTCTTCCGCATAGGTCGGGGTCTTGAGCGCGTCAGCCGAACGACGCATGCCACGCCGCGACGGCGATGTTTTTCTTCTGGGAACGGCCATGGGATGGTCCTTGCAGTGATGTCAGAGTGGTTCGATCGGCATCCGCGAACGGACGGCCCGGCGCCGGGGGCGCGGGCAAAATCGTCGATAAGGCCGCGCTTATAACGGAACGGGGACGGGATGGCTAGGGTGGCGGGACGGGAAAATCACGCCTCGCTGTCATTCCGGGGCGCACGCAGCGCAGGCTGCGGGCGAACCCGGAATCTGGAGATGTTTTGAACATCTCGGGATTCCGGGTTCGCGCACGGCTGACGCCGCGCCCACCCCGGAATAACAGTTTAGCTGCGTCCCACGCCCCAGCACTTCTGCAATTCCGCCGCCTGCGCCCGCGCCATGTAGGTCGAGGCCAGCCGCCGCACGCCGGGGCCCGGCGTCCGGGCGCTGCGGGTGACCGGGTTGGGGAGCACCGCCGCCAGCAGCGCGGCGTCGCGCGGCGACAGGTTGGCGGCCGAGCGGCCGAAGGCGAATTGCGCGGCGGATTCGGCGCCGAACTGTCCGGACGGGCCCATTTCGGCGATATTCAGGTAGATTTCCAGGATCCGCGCCTTGCTGAGCACCAGGTCGATCCACATCGCCAGCGGGATTTCCAGGCCCTTGCGGATGACGCTGCGGCCCGGCCACAGGAACAGGTTCTTCGCCACCTGCTGGGTAATGGTGGAACCGCCGCCGGACACCTCGCCGTCCTGGGCGTCCTCGATGGCGTTATGCAGCGAATCCCAGTCGATGCCGCGGTGCGAGCAGAATTTAGCGTCCTCGGAGGCCACCACGCTGGACGGCAGCGCCGGCGCCATGGCGGCGAGGTCGAGCCAGGTCCGCTCTACCGGCCGCCCGGTGACCCAGCGCCACGCCATCAGCGACGAGATGGGATGGCCGGCGCTGTACAGCGGCGTCAGCCCGTAGGGCACCAGCAGCAACAGCACCACGATCAGGATCAGTCGGCGAAACAGGCGCAAGGCAGGATTCCGGATTGGCTCGGGCCCCGATAGAGCGGGGATTCCGCGGGCTTTTCAAGGCGGTTAAGCACGCCCGCGGGATATGCCGCAGGCCGGCGTCGCGGAATTGACGCCGCGCCTGCCATAGAGGATTGTCCGGCCGAATTGATCTGGAGCTATTCTTAATGACGACCCGCGCCACCGATTTCGCCGCCCGCCTCGACCAGACCGCGGAAGATACCGAAGCCGTGCTCGGCCGCCTGCTCGGCGATGGCCTTGAGCCCGACGAGATTGCGCGCCCGAAGCGGCTGATGGACGCCATGCGCTATTCCAGCCTCGGCGGCGGCAAGCGACTGCGGCCGTTCCTGGTGGTGGAGAGTGCGGCGGTGTTCGGCGTGCCGCGCGAGGCTTCGCTTTTGGTTGGCGCGGCGCTGGAATGCATCCACTGCTATTCGCTGATCCATGACGACCTGCCGGCGATGGACGACAGTGACCTGCGCCGCGGCCGCCCCACCCTGCACAAGGCCACCGACGACGCCACCGCGATCCTCGCCGGCGACGCGCTGCTGACGCTGGCCTTCGACATCATCACGCGGGACGAGATCCACAAAGATCCCACCGTGCGCCTGCTGCTGACCCGCGCTTTGGCGCGCGCGTCGGGCATCGGCGGCATGGTCGGCGGCCAGATGCTCGATCTCGCCGGCGAAGGCCGGTTCGGCGATCGCGAACCCGTGGATGTCGCCCGCCTGCAGCAGATGAAGACCGGCGCGCTGCTGCGGTTCGGCTGCATCGCCGGCGCGCTGCTCGGCCAAGCCACGCCGGACCAGTACAAGGCGCTCGACGATTACGGCCGCGCGCTCGGCGAAGCGTTCCAGATCGCCGACGACCTGCTCGACGTCGAGGGCGACGCAGCCTCGCTCGGCAAGCCGGCCGGCGCCGATGCCGCGCTCGGCAAGACCACCTTCGTCACCCAGTTGGGCCTCGCCGGCGCCAAGCAGCGCGTCAGCGACCTGATCGGCACGGCCGACGCCGCATTATCGATCTTCGGCGCCAAGGGCGACGTGCTGCGCGCCGCCGCGCGCTTCGTTGCCGAACGCAAGAACTGACGTGGCGAAGCCTGCTGAGGAACTCGACGAACTCGTTGCCCGGTTCGAAAAGCTGCCGCGGCCGATCCGCATCGTCTATGCGCGGCCGCGTACCTTCCTGGCGATGGCGATCGGCATCGTGGCCTTCTTCGTCGCGCCGGATTCGCTGCGGCTGGTGACGCGGCTGCTGATCGGCTGGGACGTGTTCGTCGCATTCTATCTGCTGCTGGTGGTAACGATGATGGCGCGCTGCGGGCTGGCGCATATCCGCCGCAACGCCATTCTGCAGGATGACGGCAGCGTCATCATCCTGCTGGTGGCAGCACTCGGCGCCTTCGCCAGCATCGCCGCCATCGTCTTCGAGCTCGGCGCCGGCAAGCACAGCCCTCCGGAGCTGGCCTTGGCGATCGGCACCATCACCCTGTCCTGGGCCGCCGTGCACACGACGTTCGCGCTGCATTACGCCCATGAGTTCTATGGCCACGAGAAGCCCGCCGGGCTGGCGTTTCCGAACGGCGACGACGACAAGCCCGAGCCGCCGGATTATTGGGACTTCGTGTATTTCTCCTTTGTCATCGGCATGACCGCGCAGACCTCCGACGTCGGCATCACCGACAAGTCGATCCGCCGCATCGCCACCGCGCACGGCATCGTATCGTTCATCTTCAACACCGCGCTGGTGGCGCTGATGGTAAACATCGCGGCGAGCGCGATCTAACCACCAGCCCCTCCCCGTCATTGCGAGGAGCGAAGCGACGCGGCAATCCAGAAGGCGGCGAACTCGGCAAGAGCTGGATTGCTTCGTCGCAAGGGCTCCTCGCAATGACGGACGCATTGACCTCGCTGTCCCGACAGGCAAACTACACCTGCAAAGGACACCGCCTGCGTGGAAGCCAAGTTCCCTATTTTCCTGATCCTGATCGCCGTGCTCGCGGGCACCGCCTATCTGGCGCGGCGGATCAACATGGCACATGCGATTCTGGCGCTGCTGGCCGGCATCGCGCTGGCCTATGTGCCGGGCATGCCGGCCATCGAACTGCCGCCTGACGCGGTGCTGCTCGGCGTACTGCCGCCGCTGATCTATTCAGCCTCCGTCGCCATGAGCTGGCGCGAGTTCCGTGCCAGCCTGCGGCTGATCACGCTGCTGGCGGTCGGCTGCGTGATCTTCACCGCCTGCCTGGTCGCCACCGCCACGCATTTCCTGATCGGCCTGCCGTGGGGCGTCGGCTTCCTGCTGGGCGCCATCGTCGCGCCGCCGGACGTGGTGGCGCCGCTCGCCGTCGCGCGAAAGCTCGGCCTGCCGCGCCGCATGCTGGTGGTGCTGGAGGGCGAGGGCCTCGCCAACGATGCCACCACGCTGATCCTGTACCGCTTCGCCGTGGTGGCGATCTCCACCGGCGCGTTCTCGCTGCCGGTGGCGGCCGGCACCTTCGCCGCGATCCTCGCCGCCGAGTTGGCGTTCGGCTTCGCGATCGGCTGGATCAGCCTGCGGCTGCGCCACTACGCCCGCGACCCGCAGGTCGAGATCACGCTGTCGCTGCTGACGCCCTATGTCGCCTATCTGATCCCCGAACATTTCGGCGGCTCCGGCATCATCGCCACCGTGGTCTGCGGGCTCTACATCTCCTGGAACGGGCCGCTGCTGATTTCCGCGGCGACGCGGCTGCAGGGCATCTTCTTCTGGGACCTCGTCATCTACCTGGTCGAGGGCATGCTGTTCCTGCTCACCGGTTTCCAGATGCGGCTCCTGATCGAGAAGTCGAAGGCGTTCCCGTTCAGCGACATCATGCTGGCCACCGCGCTGGTCGCCGTGGTGATCGTGATCGCGCGCTTCGCCTGGGTGTACCCAGCGATCTATCTGCCGCGATGGCTGGACCCGAAACTGCGCCAACGCGATCCGGCGCCGGGCTGGCGTTGGACCTTCGTGGTCGCCTTCACCGGCGTGCGCGGCGCGGTGTCGCTGGCCGCAGCCCTGGCGCTGCCGTTCGCGCTGCCGTCTGGCGAAGGCTTTCCGTCGCGCGACCTGATCCTGTTCGTCACCTTCAACGTCATCCTGCTCACCGTGGTCGGCTTCGGCCTCGGCCTGCCGATCGTGGTGAAGCTGCTCGGCATGGGCAAGGAAGGCCGCGAGGAGTACATCGCCGAGCATGAGGCCGAACTTGAGGCCCGCCGCGAAGCGCTGGCCGCGGCGCTGGCCTCGCTCGATGCCATGACCGACGACCGCGAACTATCGGATGAAGTGGTGAAGCTTTTGCGCACCCGGCACGAGGTTCGCGCCGGCCAACTGCCGGAACATCTCGATCCCGACGCCGACAACTCGGCGCTCGGCACCGACCTGGTGCGCGAACTGATCGCCGCGGAGCGAAAATTCATCCATATGCAGTTGCGCGACGGCAAGATCACCGACGAGAGCCGGCGCCGGATCGAGCGCGATCTCGATCTGGAAGAGGCGGGATTGATCAACCGGGAATATCGCAAGATGCCGCTGTAGGGGCGGGAAGCAAAACCGGATGCGGCGGAGATGCAAATCTGCTAGTTTGACCAGATGACGAGAGAGAGCCTCGAAAATCTGTTGGATCGCGTTGCAGCCTGGCCCGAAGAGGACCAGGAGAAAGTCGCTCGCTTCATCGACGAAATTGAAGCAAAGCGCGGGGACGTCTATAAACTGAGCGATGAAGAACGCGCGGCCGTTCGCCGCGGATTCGCGGAAATGCGCTCCGGCCAGTTGGCGAGCGACGAGGAAGTCGCGGCGGTGTTTAACCGCTATCGGTGATGAAGGTCCGCTGGTCAAAAACCGCGCTCATCGAACTTGACGATATCTTCATTTACATTTCCGAGCGCAACAGGACCGCCGCAAAATCTGTGGTCCGGCGCATTGAAGAACTCGTCGCGCAGCTCGGGCAATTTCCCTATCGCGGACACCTTGCGGACGAGCCCGGCGCGTGGGCCATTTCCGTCGTGCGATACCCGTATGTCGTGTTCTACCCGACAGATGTGACGAATAACGAACTCGTCATCCTGCACATTAGGCATACGGCGCGGAACCAACAACCGGCGGAGCCATAGCTCACGCCGGTTTCTGCTCGATCCTACTCCGCCGCGTCGGCCCCGACCTGCGCCGGCAATGCCGCGCCTGCGCCGTAGCGGTGGTCGATGTAATCGATCACCATCGCCTTGAAGTCGCCGGCGATGTTGGGCCCGCGCAACGTGCGGAATTTCTTGCCATCGACGAACACCGGCGCCGCCGGGGTTTCGCCGGTGCCCGGCAAGGAGATGCCGATGTCGGCGTGCTTGGATTCGCCGGGGCCGTTGACGATACAACCCATGATGGCGACATTCAGCGATTCCACGCCGGGGTAGGTGGTCTTCCAGCCGGGCATCTCGACGCGGATGAAATCCTGGATCGAGCGCGCCAGTTCCTGGAACGTGGTCGAGGTGGTGCGGCCGCAGCCGGGGCAGGCGGCCACCAGCGGCACGAAGGTGCGGAAGCCCATGGTCTGCAGCAGTTCCTGCGCGACCTGGACCTCGATGGTGCGGTCGCCGCCGGGCTCCGGCGTCAACGAAATGCGGATGGTGTCGCCGATGCCCTGCTGCAGCAGGATGCCGAGCGCCGCCGATGAGGCGACGATGCCCTTGGAGCCCATGCCGGCCTCGGTAAGGCCGAGATGGATCGCGTAGTCGGAGCGTTCGGCCAGCGTCTGGTAGACCGCGATCAGATCCTGCACCGCCGACACCTTGGCCGACAGGATCATGCGATTCTTCGGCAGGCCGATTTCCTCGGCGCGCGCGGCCGACAGCAGCGCCGACTGCACCATCGCTTCGCGGGTTACCGCGCGGACGTCTTTCGGCTGCGCCAAGAGCGCGTTCTCGTCCATCAGCTTGGTCAGCAGCTCCTGATCCAGCGAGCCCCAGTTGGCGCCGATCCGGACCGTCTTGTTGTACTTCAGCGCCATCTCGACGATGTCGGTGAACTGGCTGTCGCGCTTGTTCTTGAAGCCGACATTGCCGGGATTGATGCGGTACTTGTCGAGCGCCTCGGCGCAGGCCGGGTGGTCGGCCAGGAGCTTGTGGCCGATGTAATGGAAATCGCCGATCAGCGGCGTGGTGATGCCGCGCTTGCGCAGCTCGTCGCGGATATGCGGCACGGCGGCAGCGGCCTCGTCGCGATCGACGGTGATGCGGACCATTTCCGACCCGGCGCGCGACAGAGCGGCGACCTGTTCGATGGTCCCCTGGATGTCGGCGGTGTCGGTGTTGGTCATCGACTGCACGACGATCGGCGCGCCGCCGCCGACGGCGACGTTGCCGACCATGACCTGGGTGCTGCGATGCCGGGCCTTCGGGCCGGCGACATCGGACTGCGGCGGTTTTTCAAGCATGTTCATGGGGTCTCGAATATCAGGTTTTGGTGACATTCAGCAATGGATTCATGGTCACCGTGTCGTGCGCCGAGGCCCTGAAATAGCCAGTCGGAGCGCCGGAGATAAGGGGTCATAGCGGTAAATGCTGACAATTTGCTGACCGGCACGTCAATACCGGCCGAATCAAACCAGAATTCTCGTTTCTGCGCTTTCCAGCGGATCGGGCCCGGCTTAAATGTTTCAATGAAAACAATATTTTGCTGAGATCCGACGATCAAATGACCGATTGACAACTTGCCTGATCGGCCCAATCTACGATTGTACTGGCTGAGGATGGATCATGCCCGCACCGGTTAAGCATATGAGCCCGGATCTGGTTCTAACCACCGTCAATGCGCCATATAGCCAGCATCTGGACGCTCTGGAGTTGGTCGGATTTTTGCTCGATCATTCGGCGGCCAAGACTGTCCCCGGCCATATGTCGTCGTTTTTCGGGGAAGTGAAGCCAGAGTTACAGCTCGAGTTCGCGAGCATGTTCGGCATCAGCAAGCCCCAACTGGTCGCTGCTGCAAGATCCTTTGCCACGTATTCGGGCCAACCCTACCCGCTCGCAAAATGAGCGCCGCAAGCGGTCTGTCCGATTGGCCACGATTGCTCCGGGTAGCCTGCGCCCTGATCCGCCAGGTGAATGCCGAACAGACAATCATCGATCAATGGACGTTGGGCGGGGGCACCGCGATGATGCTGCAAATTGATCATCGCGACAGTCACGACATCGATGTCTTCTTCTCAGATCCGCAATTCTTGTCGCATTTAGACCCGGAAAAGCATGATTTTGATTTTGAAGTTATGCCTAGCGGCTATCACGGCGACGGCGTCAGCTTTCTAAAACTGACGTTCAAGAATATTGGCCAAATTGATTTCATTGTCGGACAGTCGCTAACGGCGTCACCTGCACATCCATCCGTAGTCGCAGGCGACACGGTTTTTCTGGAAACAATCCCGGAGATCATCACAAAGAAGGTGTACCATCGCGGCGCGATGCTCATACCACGTGACATTTTCGACATAGCCGCTGCAGGCGTTCAACATGCGGATGCCGTCATCGCTGAACTGCGAAATTATCGCGAAGAGGTCGCCCGGACGATTGCGGCTCTCGACGGCTCAAACCCAAACTTTGTGAATGGCACAATCTCGCAGTTGACTATCAAAGAAGCATTTCGACCGGTCGCGATAACAGCGCACGAAAGAGCCCGGGAAATCCTTCGCGCCGTGTGAGCGCTCACCCCACCACCGCCGCCGGCTTGTTGACGAGATACAGCCCCGCGATCACCAGCATGGCGGCAACGCCGAAGGCCGGGGTCAGCGGGTCGTGCATGATGAGATAGCCGCCGGCGACACCGATCAGCGGGGTGATGAAGGTGAAGGCCGACAGCTTGCTGGCGGAATGGACCTTCACCAGGCTGAACCAGATCAGGAACGTCATACCGACCACCCAGATCGCCTGCCAGGCCATCAGCGACAGCGTCAGCGCGCCCGGCACATGCGGGATGGTTTCGCCAGCAAACCACGCGGCCAGGCCGAGGATCGGGATCGACATCGCGACCTGATAGCCCAGCGCCTTTTCCGGCGGGCAGCGGATCAGCGCGGTGGCTTTGACGCACAAGGTGGTCGCCGCCCACAGCATCGCGCCGGCCACCACCATCAGGTCGCCGAGCAGCACCCTGGCATCGACATCGGGCTGCGGCACGCCGATCGCAAACGCCACGCCGGCGAAGCTGACCGCCAGCCCGATCCACTGCACGGCGCGCAGCCGCTCGCCGAGAAACTGGTAAGAGCCGGCGGCGACGAAGAACGGCGCCGTGTAGAGGAAAACCGAGGCGCGGCTCGCCGAGGTAAATTGCAGCCCGTGGTAGATCAGCACGAATTCCACGCCGAACAGTACGCCGCAGAACAGCCCGGCCTTGAGCGAGCCGTCGCGCGCGAACAGCTTGGTGCCGCGGATCGCGGCGATGGTCAGGATTACCGCCAGCGCGCCGGCAGAGCGCAGCATCGCCTGCAGATAGGGCGGGATTTCCGGCAGCACCATCTTGATGGCGATCTGGTTGAAACCCCAGGTCAGGCACAGCATCAGCATCAGGGCGATGGCGCCGAGGGTGAGCGGGCGCGCGCCGGGCGGGATCGTGCGGGGTGGTGCTGACATCGGGCCTCGTCCGGCTTGTCGCCGTGTTATTGGTCTTGTTGTGACGTCGTCTGGCAGTGCGCGCAGGTGCCGGTGATTTCCACCACCGAGAGTTTCGGCGCAAAGCCGGTGGTGCGGGCGGCGTCGTTCAGGCTCTGCGCCACCTTGGCAGCCGGCACCTCGCCCACCGAGCCGCATTTGTCGCAGATCAGGAACGCCACCATCGCCGCTTCGGCGTGGTCGTGGGCGCAGGCCAGGAATGCGTTGCGGCTCTCGATGCGATGCACGAGGCCGTTCTCCATCAGGAAATCCAGCGCGCGGTACACCGTGATCGGCGCCGGGCGCGGCATCGTCTTGGCGAGTTCGTCGATCACCTCGTAAGCGCCGAGCGGCCGGTGGCTACCCAGCAGCGCGCCCAACACCTGGCGGCGGATCGGGGTGAATTTCTGTGACCGGCCGGCGCAGACCGCTTCGGCGTGCTGGATTGCGTCCGCGGTACAGCGGTCGTGATCGTGGCCGGGGGCCGGAAAATGGGGCTTGGCGAGGGTCATGAGTGACATTTAGTGCGTCCGCGCCGATTCCGCTCGCGAAATCGGCAAGGCGCGGGCCGCCTCAACGAGCCATGCGTTCGCCGCGGGGCAGCCGCCGAAACATATCGCATCGATATAATAAGCAAACTATACTATATCGCGATCTTACGGAGTGACCATGCCCGGTTCCAATGTCGACTTCCTGTTTGCCCTGTTCGAAACCCAGCGCCTGCTGCGGCTTTATGCCGAAAAGCAGGCGCGCCGTTTCGGGCTGACGCGCGCCCAATGGGGCGTGCTGGCCAAGCTGGAGCGCACCGAGGGCATGAAGCAGGCCGAAATCGCCGAACTGATGGAAATTCAGCCAATCACGTTGACGCGGCTGATCGACAAGCTCTGCGACCTCGGCCTGATCGAACGCCGCAGCGACGACAGCGATCGCCGGGTCAACCGGCTGTATCTCACCGAGGCCGCGCGCCCGCTGACGCTGAAACTGGCCGACCTGCGCAACGAGCTGACCCACACCGCTCTGGCCGGGCTCAGCGCGGCGGACACCCATCTGCTGGTCGCCCAGCTCGAAACCGTCAAGAACAACGTCCGCGAGGCGATCCAGAACCCTGTCGCCGCGCCGACAACGCCCGCTGCCCTGAAGAAAGAAGCGACCTATGGCTGAGCCCGTGCTGAAACTTGCCACCGACAAAAGCGCTCCGGACGCCGGTACCGCATCGCCGCCGCGGCCCGGTTTGCTGCGCCGCCATCGCCGCACCCTGCTGCTGGTGGTGCTGCCGATCGTCGCGCTGGTCGGCGGCGTCGCCTTCTATCTCTCGGGCGGTCGCTATGTAACCACCGACGACGCCTATGTCGGCGCGCAAAAGGTGCTGATCACGCCGGATATCTCCGGCAACGTCGACAAGGTCGTGGTGCGCGAGGGCCAGCACGTTCGCGAAGGCGACGTGCTGTTCGAGATCGATCCGGTGCCGTTCCAGATCGCCGTGCGCCAGGCCCAGGCGACGCTGGCGCAGCAGAAGACCAGCTACGACACGCTGGTCGGCAATGTGAAGATCTACGGCCAGATGCAGGACCTGATGCAGCAGGGCGCCGACCTGAAGCAGCGCGACGTCGAGCGCAAGAACACGCTGGTGAAGAGCAACTTCGGCTCGCAGCTCGACCTCGACAATTCCGCCACCGCGCTGGTTACCGCCCGCGCCCAGCTCGAGCTGCTGCGCCAGCAGCTCTCTACCGCCAGGAACCAGTTGCTCGGCAATCCCGACCTGCCGCTGGAGGAGTTTCCGCCCTACGCCCAGGCCAAGGCGGCGCTCGACCAGGCGCAGCGCAACCTGGACCACACCACCTTGCGCGCGCCGATCAGCGGCACAGCGACCCAGGTCGACAACATCCAGCTCGGCCGCTTCGTCGCCGCCGGCACCCCGATCCTCAGCGTGATCGACGATGCCAAACCGTGGGTCGATGCCAACCTGAAGGAATCCGATTTCACCTATATCGCCGTCGGCCAGAAGGTAGACATCGACGTCGATGCGTTTCCGAGCCACGTATTCAAGGGCACCGTGGGCTCGCTGAGCCCCGGCACCGGCGCGCAGTTCGCGATCCTGCCGCCGCAGAACGCCACCGGCAATTTCGTCAAGGTGGTGCAGCGCGTGCCGGTGCGGATCTATCTCGATCACGCCGATCCCGCCGTGCAGAAGCTGAAGGCGGGCATGAGCTCGTTCACCTCGATCGACACCAACCATCATCGCTCGCTGGCGGCCTTGTTCGGCATGTCCGCCGCCGCGGCGAAGGACTGACCATATGAGCACGTCTGCATCCGCCCCGGTCGCGGTCCCCGGCCTGCGCCGGAACATGGTGACGATCTGCGCCATGACCGCGACCATCATGCAGGCGCTCGACACCACCATCGCCAATGTCGCTCTGCCCTATATGCAGGGCTCTTTGTCGGCGTCGCAGGACCAGGTCAACTGGGTGCTGACGTCGTACATCGTCGCCGCTGCGATCATGACCGCGCCGGTCGGCTGGGTCGCCAACCGGTTCGGTCGCAAGAAGGTGTTTATCGTCTGCGCCGCCGGCTTCACGGTGGCGTCGGTGATGTGCGGCCTGGCGCAGGACATCAGCCAGATGGTGCTGTTCCGGCTGCTGCAGGGCGTGTTTGGCGCGGCTTTGGTGCCGCTGTCGCAGGCGGTGATGCTGGACTCCTACGCTTTGCACGAACGCGCCAAGGCGATGTCGATCTGGGGCATGGGCGTGATGCTCGGCCCGATCATGGGGCCGTCGCTCGGCGCGTGGCTGACCGAGACCTATTCCTGGCACTGGGTGTTCTTCGTCAACCTGCCGTTCGGCATCGTCACGGTAGCCGGGCTGCTGATGTTTATGGACGAGACCAAACAGAATTTCGAACTCAAGTTCGATTGGTTCGGCTTCGCCGCGCTGGCGATCGGCATCGGCTCGATGCAGCTCGCGCTCGACCGCGGCGAGCAGCTCGGCTGGCTCGAATCCAACGAAATCATCGCCGAGGCGATCGTCGCCGTCGTCGGCTTCTACTACTTCTTCGCGCATTCGCTGACCTCGAACCGGCCGTTCATCCAGTTCGCCATCTTCAAGGACAAGAACTTCGTCGGCGGCTGCGTGTTCATGGCGGTGATGGGGCTGGTGCTGTATTCGACCATGGCGCTGTCGTCGCCGTTCCTGCAGAACGTGATGGGCTACCCGATCCTCACCGCCGGCCTGCTGCTGGCGACACGGGGCTCCGGCACCTTTGTCGCGATGATGCTGGTCGGCCGCATCATGAAATATATCGAGGCGCGGACGCTGATCATGGCCGGCATGGCGTTGATTTCGCTCGGGCTGTTCTTCACCGCACGCTGGACCGACCAGACAGGCGTCACCGAGGTCGTCATCGTCTCGATCGCACAGGGTTTTGGGCTCGGACTGGTGTTCGTCCCGTTATCGACCGTGGCGTTCCTGACGCTGCCCAACCACCTGCGCACCGACGGCACCTCGATGCTGACGCTGCTGCGCAACGTCGCCTCCTCGATCGGCATCTCGCTGGTGATCGCGCAGCTCACCTCGGGGACGCGGATGGCCCATGCGGTACTGGTCGAGCACGTCACGCCGTTCAACAATGCACTACAGATGCCCGGCGTGCGCGAGATGCTGGACCTCACCACCGACGCCGGCCGCGCCGCCGCCGACGCCATCGTCACCCTGCAGGCGACCATCATTGCGTTCGGACTGGACTACCAGATGGTGATGGTGGTGACGCTGATCGCGATCCCGCTGGCGCTGATGATCGGTTCCAGCAAGGCCGCGCTGCGCGCCCAGTCGCAGAAGCCGGACGACCACGCCGCGGTGCTGGAATAGCTTGTGATGTGATAACGCCGATGGTCTCCCTCCCCCTTGTGGGGAGGGTCGGCCGAGCGAAGGCGATGCGCAGCATCGCCGAAGTGGAGGCCGGGGTGGGGGCGCCACAGGCGACGGCGTTCGTGGCACCCCCACCCGACCCGGCTTCGCTTCGCTGCGCCGGGCCACCCTCCCCACCTGCGCGAAGCTTTGCTTCGCTTGGGGGGAGGGAAAGAACAGCGGCTCCGCGACCAACTACACCTCGAAAAACACCGTCTCGTTGTCGCCCTGCAGGTGAACGTCGAAACGATATACGCCGGAGGCCGTCTTCTTCGCGAGCAAGGTCGCGCGGCGATCCGCCGGGACCAGCGCCATCACCTCGTCCGACGCATTGGCCGGCTCGTCGTCGAAATAGATTCGCGTCATGCTCTGCATGGTCATGCCGCGGCCGAACACCGCCAGCACGATGTGCGGCGCCTGCGGCTTACCGTTCAGCCCCGGCACTGCGCCGGGCTTGATGGTGTCGAACGAGAAACCGTTCGCACCCGTGCCGCAACGGCCAAAGCCCTTGAACGACGAATTCGGCAACGCGCGGGAATCCTGCGGATCGGAGAACCGGCCCTGGGCGTCGGCTTGCCAGATTTCCAGCATCGCATCGGGCACGTTGGCGCCGTCGCCGTCATAGACGAAGCCTTCGATGCGGATGCGGTCACCGGAGACGTCCGGCGTCAGCAGGTTGTTGGTGAAGGCGTCGTTCCAGGCGTAATTGCCGTTCGGGGTCAGGCCGTAGGCGAAATACGGGCCGACGGTCTGCGAGGGGGTCAATCCGGACATCAGTGCGTATCCAAAGGCGTGGCGTTGCGCCCGCGCAGTACGATGTTGAAGCGATAGGCCAGCGCCCAATTGGGCTCGGTGGCGTCGAGGTCGAAATCCGACACCATGCGATTGCGCGCCTTCTCGTCGGTCACCGAATTGAAGATCGGGTCGAACGGGAACAAGGGATCGTTGGGGAAATACATCTGCGTCACCAGCCGCGACACGAAGGCATGGCCGAACACCGAGAAGTGGATGTGGGCGGGGCGCCAGGCGTTGGGGTGGTTGCCCCACGGATAGGCGCCGGGCTTCATGGTGATGAACTTGTAGTTGCCCTGCGCGTCCGTCACCGCTCGACCGGCGCCGGTGAAATTCGGATCGAGCGGCGCGGGATGCTGGTCGACCACATGGACGTAGCGGCCGCAGGCATTGGCTTGCCACAGCTCGACCAGCACGTTGGGCTGGCCGCGGCCGTCCTCGTCCTGGACCTGGCCGAACACGATGATGCGCTCGCCGATCGGCTCGCCGGCATGCATGGTGGTGAGGTCGTGATCCCCCGGCCGCACGGTCTCGTGGCCGTATACCGGGCCGGTCAGCTCCGACATGGTATGCGGCATCAGGATCCGCGCCTTCTGCGGCGCGCGCTTGATGGTGCTCTTGTAGGCGGGCGACAGCCGCGGCGCATGCACGGCATTGCTTTCGACGGGATAGATTAGGGTCATGTTAGGTCCTCTGGCCTCTCCCCGTCATTGCGAGGAGCCGTTGCGACGAAGCAATCCAGTCTTCGCTTGTAGCTTTCTGGATTGCCGCGTCGCTTCGCTCCTCGCAATGACGACTAATAGTTCGTTCCTTAATTCAGTTTCTCGATCGCCATCGCCACGCCCTGACCGACGCCGACGCACATGGTGGCGAGCGCCAGCTTGCCGCCGCGCTTCTCCATGCCGTGCACCGCGGTCATCGCCAGGCGCGCGCCACTCATGCCGAGCGGGTGGCCGAGCGCGATGGCGCCGCCATGCGGGTTGACGAAGTCAGCGTCCTCCTTGACGCCGAGCTGGCGCAGCACAGCAATGCCCTGCGAGGCGAAAGCTTCATTGAGCTCGATCAAATCGAAGTCGGAGATCTTCAGCCCGAGCCGTTCCATCAGCTTCTGGGTCGCCGGCACCGGGCCGATGCCCATGATGCGCGGCGCGACGCCGGCCGAGGCCAGGCCGAGAATGCGCGCGCGCGGGGTGAGGCCGTGCTTTTTCACCGCGGCGGCGGAGGCCAGGATCATGGCGGCGGCGCCGTCATTGACGCCCGAGGCGTTGCCGGCCGTGACCGTGCCGTCCTTGCGCACGATCGGGCGCAGCTTGGTCAGGCCTTCCAGCGTGGTCTCCGGGCGCGGATGCTCGTCCTTGTCCACACTGATCGGGCCGGCCTTGCCGCCCGGCGCCATCACGGCGACGATCTCTTCCGCAAAATAGCCGGAGGCGATCGCCTTGCCCGCGTTCTGCTGCGAGCGGATCGCGAACGCGTCCTGGTCGGCGCGCGAAATCTGGAAATCCTGCGCGACGTTCTCGCCGGTCTCCGGCATCGCATCGACGCCGT
>NZ_JAQGJD010000392.1 GCF_028290785.1 Tardiphaga sp.
CATGCCGGTCTATGAATATCTCTGCAACGATTGCGGCCCGTTCACCGACATGCGGCCGATGGCCGAATGTGACGAACCGCGGGATTGCCCGACATGCGACGTCGAGGCGCCACGTGTCATTCTCACCGCGCCGGCGTTCTTCTGTATGCCGTCCGACAAGCGCAAAGCCCACGCCACCAACGAGCGCAGTTCCCACGCCCCGAAGACCTCGGCCGAATACAGGGCCTCGCACGGCGCGGGCTGCGGTTGCTGCTCGGGCAAGAAGCCGTCGCGGCTGATCAAGCAGAGCAAGAGTGGGGCGAAGAGCTTTCCGACCGCGCGGCCATGGATGATCAGCCACTGAACTCTCGGTTGTCGTCCCCGCGAAAGCGGGGACCCATAGCCTCCGTCTTCAACGGGGCGGGAACGCCTCAGACGTCACTGCCAAACAGATCGACAGCGGTTGTGGGCCCCGGATCTGCGCTCGCTTCGCTCGCTTGTCCGGGACGACAGGAGAGCCCGCGACATCCCTGACAAAATCCGCTAGACACTCATCCCGCGCCGACGCCATCGGCGCGCGCATGAAGCGGGGACGATCGTGCGGCAGCAGACATTTGGCCTGAATGGCCCGGCCGTGCCCGTGATCGGGCAGGGCACCTGGTACATCGACCGCGGCGACCGCGCTGCCGTTGTGGCGGCGCTGCGCCATGGGCTCGACCTTGGTATGACACACGTCGATACCGCCGAAATGTATGGTGATGCCGAGCCGGTGGTGGCCGAAGCCATCGAAGGCCGCCGCGACGAGGTGTTCCTGGTCTCCAAGGTGTTGCCGAGCAACGCCTCCCGGCGCGGCACCATCAGCGCGTGCGAGCGTTCGCTGAAGCGGCTCAACACCGACCGGCTGGACTGCTACCTGTTGCACTGGCGCGGCCAGATACCGTTGGCCGAGACCGTCGCCGCGCTGGAAGAATTGAAGCGCGCCGGCAAGATTCAGTCGTGGGGCGTCAGCAATTTCGACGCCGGCGATCTCGCCGAGTTGCTCAAGGTCGCGGGCCCAGGCGCCATCGCATGCAACCAGGTGCTTTACCACCTGCAGGAGCGCGCCATCGAGCACCGCGTTGTGCCGTTGTGCGAGAAGAATGGCGTGGCGGTGGTGGCCTACTCGCCGTTCGGCCATAATGATTTTCCGGCGCCGCGCTCGCCGGGCGGCCTGGTGCTGCAGCGGATCGCCGACGCGCATCGTGCCACTCCGCGTCAGGTTGCGCTGGCGTTCCTGACGCGGCGGCCATCGGTGTTCGCGATTCCCAAAGCATCGTCGGCGGCGCACGCTGCCGACAACGCGGCGGCGGGAGCGGTGGTTCTCAACGCCGTCCAACTGGCCGAGATCGACCAGGCCTTCGCGCTGGGACGCGAACCCACCAGCCTGCCCATGCTGTGACGTCTGCTGCGCTGCACATGTCGGCGAGGTGTCTTGCCGGTCCGGAATCACCTCCCGCATGCATATCCGCGTCCTGATATCGGCACTTGTCGCGCGAACCTGATCGTCGTTTTGTGCGGACAGTATTTGATTCGGCTCGCGCGAACTTGTGTGGCCGTCATTGCCAGCCAGACCGGTCCCCGCCCGTGACAAGCCATGTTCCGCCGCCGAAGCTTGCTGTCGCCGCATTGGCGCACCGCCACACCGACCGGCCGTTTCGTGGCATCGCGCTGATCGTCGCATCGACGGTGTTTTTGGCCTCGTCCGACGCCATGGCCAAATATCTGGCGCGAAGCCTGCCGGCCGCGGAGATTGCCTGGATCCGCTTTTTGGTATTCGTGCTGATCATGCTGCCGATCGTGTTGGCGCCGTCGTCGGCAAACCCGATGCGATCGACGCGACCGCTGGTACAGGTGTCGCGCGGGCTGGCGCTGCTTTGCTCATCGATCTTCTTCATCATTGGGCTGGGCTATCTGCCGATTGCCGAAGCCGCCGCGACTGCCTTCATCGCGCCGGTGTTGGTCACCGGTCTTTCCATCGTGTTTCTCAGCGAGAAAGTCGGCCTGCGGCGCTGGATCGCGACAATTGTCGGCCTGATGGGCGTGCTTGTCGTGGTGCGGCCGGGGACGTCGGCCTTTCATCCCGCCGTGGTGTTTCCGATTCTCTCTGCCCTCGGCTGGGCCGTGGCACTGGTGCTGACGCGCAAGATCACCGGCGGCGACCGCGCCATCACCACGATGGCGTTTTCCGCGATCACCGGCTTCCTGGTGATGAGCGTCATCGTGCCGTATTACTGGGTCGAGCCCGGCTGGTCGCAAATCCTGTTGGGCATCGGAATCGGAATTTCCTCGACATTCGGCCACTGGATCGTCGTGCTGGCCTTCCGCTATGCCGATGCTTCGGTGCTGGCGCCGTTTTCCTATGTACAGCTGGTTTGGGTATCGCTGCTCGGCTTCTTCGTATTCGGCGAGGTACCCGATGCGTGGACCCTCGGCGGCGCCGCCCTCATCATCGCCAGCGGCGTCTATACCGCGCACCGCGAGCGCGTCCGCCGCTCGCAGATCGAGGCCTCGGCGGAGCCCTATCCGAGCGTCTGAGTTCGACCCGCCTCACACCGGCAACGCGATCGTGTACTTCACCTGGCTCAGCGCAAAGCTCGACTCGATCGAGGCGATGCCGTCGAGCCGGGTCAGCTTGTTCTTCAGGAACGCCTCATAGGACGACAGGTCGGCGGCGACGACGCGCAGCAGGTAATCGCGGTTGCCGGTCATCAAATAGCATTCCAGCACCTCGTCCCATTTCGAGATCGCCTTGGCGAAGCGGTTGAGGTCTTCTTCCTTCTGCCGAACGAGCTTGATCGAAATGAACACGCTGACCGGCAGGCCGACGGCCTTCTGGTCCACTAGCGCCATGTAACGCGTGATGATGCCGCGTTCCTCCAGCAGCTTGACCCGCCGGTGGCACGGCGAGATCGACAGGCCGACCTGTTCGGCGAGATTTTGCATGGTGGTGCGGCTGTCGGTCTGCAGCACGCCGAGGATCTTGCGGTCGATTGCGTCGAGGGTGGGCATTGGGAAAATTCCGGGAAATGGGCGTTCTGGCTACCCATTTATCCCAATTGGAGGCTTGTTGTCGCCCAAAATTGAGATGTTTCCCAAGGGCGGGCTGATACACTGGGGCAACCAAAACACGCACCAAGCGAGCGCGCCATGCCGATCGACCCTCTCCGCCTGCAGACCCTCTCCGCGCTGGCGCGAAAGGTGTTGTGGCTGTCGTCCTGGACCATCCACAACGCCAATCATTTGCGCCCGAGCACCGACGGCCTCAAGGTCGGCGGCCACCAAGCCTCGTCGGCGTCGCTCGTCACCATCATGTCGGCATTGTATTTCTCGGTGCTGAAGCCGGAAGACCGCGTCGCGGTGAAGCCGCATGCCAGCCCGGTATTCCACGCCATCCAGTATCTGTTCGGCCATCAGACCCGCGAAAAGCTGGAAAACTTTCGCGGCTTCAAGGGCGCGCAATCCTATCCGTCGCGCACCAAGGACATCGACGATGTCGATTTCTCCACCGGGTCGGTCGGCCTCGGCGTCGCGCAGACGCTGTTCTCCTCCCTGGTGCAGGACTACGTCTCTGCCCATGGCTGGATGAAGGACCGGCCGGAAGGCCGCATGATCTCGCTTGTCGGCGACGCCGAAATGGATGAGGGCAACATCTTCGAGGCGCTGCTGGAAGGCTGGAAGCACGGGCTGCGCAATACCTGGTGGATCGTCGACTACAACCGCCAGAGCCTCGATGCCGTCGTGCGCGAAGGCCTGTGGGAGAAGTTCGAATCCATGTTCCGCAATTTCGGCTGGGACGTGGTGATCGTGAAGTACGGCCGCCTGATGCAGGCGGCGTTCGCCGAGCCCGGCGGCGAGGCGCTGAAGATCTGGATCGACACCTGTCCGAACCAGATGTATGCGGCACTCTGCTTTCAGGGCGGCGCGGCGTTTCGCAAGCGGTTGAACGACGAGATCGGCGACCAGGGCGCGGTGTCGCGACTGATCGATGCGCGCAGCGACGACGAGTTGCTGGCACTGATGTCCAATCTCGGCGGCCACGACATGGCCAGCATGATCGAAGCCTTCGAGGCCATCGATCACGACCGCCCGGTATGCTTCATCGCCTACACCATCAAGGGCGTCGGCCTGCCGTTCCAGGGCCACAAGGACAACCACGCCGGTCTGATGACGCCGACACAGATGGAGAAATGGCGCGCGGCGCAGCACATCCGCCCGGGTCATGAGTGGGACAAGTATGAAGGCTTGACGCAGGATCCGGCCACGCTCGATGCGTTTTTGAAGGACGCGCCGTTCAACCGCAAGGGCATGCGGCGCCTCAGCGCTGACGTGATCGACGTGCCCGCGCATCTCGCCTTCAAACCGGCGCCGGCGATGTCGACGCAGCAAGGCTTTGGTCTGGTGCTCAACGAGTTGGCGCGCGGCGACACCGAACTGGCGTCGCGCATCGTCACCGCATCGCCCGATGTGACGGTCTCGACCAACCTCGGCGCCTGGGTCAACCGCCGTGGGCTGTTTGCGCGGGCGGAGAAGGCCGACCTGTTCCGCAGCGAGAAGATTCCCTCGACCTTCAACTGGGACTTCTCGCCGAAGGGGCAGCACATCGAACTCGGTATCGCGGAGAGCAATCTCTTCATCCTGATGTCGGCGCTGGGATTGTCCTCGTCCATCAACGGCGTGCGGTTGCTGCCGATCGCGACCTTGTACGATCCGTTCATCAGTCGCGCGCTGGATCAGCTCAATTACGCCTGCTACCAGGACGCTCGCTTCATGGTGGCGGCGACGCCGTCGGGCATCACGCTGGCCCCGGAAGGCGGCGCGCACCAGTCGATCGGGACGCCGCTGATCGGCATCGCGCAGGATGGGCTGGCCTCGTTCGAGCCGGCCTTCGTCGATGAACTCGCTGTGATCATGGGTTGGGGCTTTGCCCACATGCAGCGCGAGTCCAGCGAGCAGGGCGACGACGCCGGCATGCGCGCCGGCGGCTCGGTCTATCTGCGGCTGTCGACGCGGACCATCGAGCAGCCGCAGCGGATGATGACGCCTGAATTGCAACAGGGCATCACCGACGGCGCCTACTGGCTGCGCCAACCCGGCGCCAATTGCGATCTGGTGATCGCCTATACCGGCGCGCTGGCGCCGGAAGCGATCGAGGCGACGGGGCTGCTCGGCGACAGCCACCGGGACATCGGTCTGCTGGCGATCACCTCGGCGGACCGCCTGCATGCCGGCTGGACCGCCGCGCGAAAAATCCGCCGCGACAAGCGCAACCCGCAGCATCTCAGCCATATCGAGAAGCTGTTGCGGCCGCTGCCGCGCGATTGCGGCATCGTCACCGTGCTCGATGGCCACCCGGCCACGCTGGGCTGGATCGGCAGCGTCTGCGGTCATCGCATGGAAGCGTTGGGGGTCGAGCACTTCGGCCAGACCGGCACCATCCAGGACCTCTACCGCCACCACGGCATCGACGCCAACGCCATTGTGGACGCGGCCGAAGGCCTCAGCGGCGTCCCGGTGCTGCATCGGAAGATGGCGGTTTAGCTTCTTAAACCTCTCCCCGCCTGCGGGGAGAGGTCGGCTGCCGCGCGCGAAGCGCGTGACAGCCGGGTGAGGGGGAGTCCGAGAGCCTCTCTGACTTCCCCTCACCCCAGCCCTCTCCCCGCAAGCGGGGCGAGGGAGCGCGCGGCCGGCGCGCTTTGCTCAGAACGCCTTGAACGTGATGATCGTGTGGGTGTCCTGGATGCCTTCGATGGTCTGGACCTTTTCGTTGACGAAATGGCCGATGTCGGTGGCGTTATCGACGTAGAACTTCACCAGCAGGTCGTAATGGCCGGCGGTGGAATAGATTTCCGAGGCGATTTCGGCTTCGGCCAGCGCATTGGCGACGGCATAGGACTGGCCAAGCTTGCACTTGAACTGGACAAAGAAGGGGACCATCGGGGTTCTCCGGAAGCATTCGATTTGGCCGCCATCAAGCCTAAAACGGGGTGCCGTGGCAAGCCGGCCGGCTGGCGTCCGCGCTGCCGCGGTTGCCGCCTTGGGCAGGCCGGGCTAGGACTACGCACCGGCCGGTATCCGCCGGTTCTGGCATGAGTTTTCCGATGTCCACGCCCGTTGCGCTTACCATCGCCGGCTCCGATTCGTCGGGCGGCGCCGGCATTCAGGCCGACCTCAAGACCTTCGCCGCCTGCGGCGTCTATGGCGCGTCGGTGATCACCGCTTTGACAGCGCAGAACACCAAAGGCGTGACCGGCGTGCATCCGGTGCCTGCGGCCTTCGTTACAGCGCAGATCGACGCGGTGTTCGACGATCTCGCGGTCGGCGCCGTCAAGATCGGCATGGTCGCGCAGCGCGACGTGATCGAGGCGATCGTCGCCGGCCTGACGCGCTGGGCACCGAAGCATGTGGTGCTCGATCCGGTCATGGTCGCGACGTCAGGCGACCGCCTGCTGGCTCCCGAAGCGGTTGCCGCATTGCGGGCGAGCCTCATTCCGCGGGCCGACGTCATCACGCCGAACCTTCCGGAAGCCGCGGCGCTGCTCGATGAAGCCATTGCGGAGAGCGAGGCGGAGATCGAAGCGCAGGGCCGGCGCCTGCTGGCGCTGGGCTGCAAGGCCGTGCTGATCAAGGGCGGCCACGGCCACGGTGCCGAAAGCATCGATTATCTCGTCACGCGCGAGAAGGTTTTGCCGTTGCCGGCGGTGCGCGTGGCAACCCCGAATACGCACGGCACCGGCTGCACGTTGTCATCCGCCATCGCCGCCGCGCTGGCGAAGGGCGAGGACATGGAAAACGCCGTGCGTTTCGCCAAAGCCTATGTCACATCGGCCATCGCCGCCGCGGACCGTTTCACCGTCGGCCATGGCCATGGCCCGGTGCATCACTTCCATCAGTATTATTGAGGCATCTTCGTAGCCCGGATGGAGCGCAGCGCAATCCGGGAAAGCGCTTCAACCGACTGCCGGCCCCGGATTTCGCTGCGCTCCATCCGGGCTACAAATTCCACTGCGACATCCTGTCGTCCCGCTGTCATCCCCGCTTGATACCACCCGATCAGCAGACGGGTTGTCCGATTCTCTACGGACACGCTGAACGGATGGGCGCATGGCGACGCTGGATCTCGACACTTCGGTGGTTGAAAATGCCTATGCCCGCTGGGCGCCGATCTATGATGCGGTGTGCGGGCCGGTGATGCTGAAGGGCCGCCGCGCCGCGGCTGCCGCGGCCCGCACCGTCGGCGGAAAAATCCTCGAAGTCGGCGTCGGTACCGGCCTGTCGTTCGACGATTACGACGCCTCCACCGAAATCACCGGTATCGATCTCAGCGCGCCGATGCTCGACAAGGCCCGCGCTAAGATGGCGAGCGGACGCTATCCGTGGGTCGCGTCGGTGCAGCAGATGGACGCGCATGCGATGGAATTCGCCGACGCCACGTTCGACTGCGTGGTCGCGCAGTTCGTCATCACGCTGGTGGAAAATCCGGAGCAGGTGCTGTCGGAATGCCACCGGGTGGTGAAGCCCGGCGGCCGTATCATCCTAGTCAACCATCTCTACTCGGAGACTGGCCTGGCCGCCGCGGTGGAGCGCTGGGCAGCGGTCAAGACCCGCGCCATGGGGTTGCGCCCCGAGTTCCCGTTTGCGCGATTGCAGGCGTGGTCGCAATCCAATTCCGACTCCATTCTGGTCGAGCGCCGCAAGGTGGCGCCGTTCGGCATCTATACGCTGGTGACGTTCGAACGCATGGCGCTCGCCGCATGAACCGTCATCGCGGCGTCATACAACTCTGATAGCTGCTCAATATGGAAACAGACGTGATGAGTGAAGGCAACGAACGGCGCTTTCGCACCTTGTTTATCTCCGACGTCCACTTGGGCGCCCGGGGTTCGCAGGCCGATCGCCTGCTCGATTTTCTCCGCACCCACGATGCCGATACCATCTATCTCGTCGGCGACATCGTCGATGGCTGGGCGTTGAAGTCGGGCTGGCACTGGCCGCAATCCCACAACGATTTCGTGCAGAAGATGCTGCGCAAGGCGCGCAAGGGCGCCAAGATCGTCTACGTGCCTGGCAACCACGACGAATTCCTGCGCAATTACTACGGCACCCATTTCGGCGGCATCGAGGTGGTCGAGACCGCGATCCACGAGGGCGTCGATGGCAAGAAGTATCTCGTCATTCACGGCGATATCTTCGACCTCGTGGTGCAGAACGCGCGGTGGCTTGCCCATCTCGGCGACAAGGCCTACGATTTCGCGATCCAGATGAACCGCATCGTCAATGCATTCCGGCGCTGGTTCGGCGTGCCCTACTGGTCGCTGTCGCAATGGGCCAAGCTCAAGGTCAAGAACGCGGTCAACTTCATTGGCGCGTTCGAGCAGACGCTGGCGAATGAAGCCCGCCGCCACGGCGCCGATGGCGTGATCTGCGGCCACATCCACACCGCCGCGATCCGCGACGACCACGGCATCCGCTACATGAATTGCGGCGACTGGGTCGAGAGCTGCACCGCGCTGGTCGAGCACGAGGACGGCCGGTTTGAAATCATCACCTGGACCGACCCGCTGCGGCGCGCGGCGCCGGTCGCGGCGGTGGCAGCGCGGGCCGCCTGATGCGCGTGCTGATCGCCACCGACGCCTGGCACCCGCAAGTCAACGGCGTCGTGCGCACGCTGACCATGATGGCGGAAGCCGCCAAGAGCCTCGGCGTAGATGTCAGCTTCCTCACGCCGGCTTCGTTTCGCACCGTCGCGTTGCCGAGCTACGCCGACCTGCGCGTGGCATTGCCGAGCCGCTGGAAGATCGCGCGGCTAGTCGCTCAGGCCAAGCCGGACAATATCCACATCGCCACCGAAGGCCCGATAGGGTTTGCCGTGCGCGCCTATTGCCGCCGCCGCGGCATTCCCTTCACCACCAGTTTTCACACCCGGTTTCCGGAATATATCTCGGCGCGGTTTCCGATTCCGGAGTCCTGGATCTGGGCCGGGCTGCGCCGCTTCCACGGCGCCAGCAGCGCGGTGATGGCGGCGACGCCGGCGCTGGCCGCCGAACTGCGCGGTCGCGGCTTCCGCAACGTGGTGCTGTGGCCGCGCGGTGTCGATGCCGGCCTGTTTCATCCGCGCCAGGTCGATCTCGGCCTGCCGAAGCCGATCTTCCTCTGCGTCGGCCGGGTCGCGGTGGAGAAGAATCTCGAAGCGTTTCTGGCGCTGGACTTGCCCGGCACCAAGGTGGTGGTCGGCGACGGCCCGGCGCGCGCCGCGCTGGAGCTGAAATATCCCAAGGCGGTGTTCCTGGGGTCGTTGCAGGGCGAGGCGCTGGCGGTCGCCTATGCCGCCGCCAGCGTGTTCGTGTTTCCGAGCAAGACCGACACGTTCGGCCTGGTGCTGCTTGAGGCGCTGGCCAGCGGCGTGCCGGTGGCGGCGTTCCCGGTCACCGGTCCGCGGGACGTGATCGGCGCGGCGCCGGTCGGCGTCCTCAGCGAGGATCTGCAGGAGGCTTGCCTGGGGGCGCTGAAGCTGCTGCCGCAGGCCTGCCTGCGCTTTGCCGCCAACCATACCTGGGAGGCCTCCGCGCGGGCTTTCGTCAACAATATCAGCAAGGTGCGTGAAGAAGCCGGGGCCGACGCCAAGCCCGCGCGAAAACATCCGCGGTTCGCGGCCTGATCGGCGCGGCTTGATCGTCCGAGGTCACGCGCGATACAACTCCGCCATGACAAATTCCCCTCTGCCGATCACCCCCGCCGATATCGATGCCGCAGCCAGCGTCATTGCCCCCTATGCGGTGCGCACGCCGCTGCTGTCGTCGCCGTCGCTTGATGCGCTCACCGGCGCCAGGGTATTCCTGAAGCCTGAAGTGCTGCAGCGAACCGGCTCGTTCAAGTTTCGCGGCGCCTTCAATAAACTGTCCTCGATCCCGCAGGCCACGCGTGGCGGCGGCGTGGTGGCGTTCTCGTCGGGCAATCACGCGCAGGGCGTCGCCGCGGCGGCGCAGATTCTGGGCATGCAGGCGACCATCGTGATGCCCGCGGATTCGCCGCTGTCGAAGCGCGAGCGCACCAAGGGTTATGGCGCGGAGGTCGTGCTGTACGATCGCTACACCGAGGACCGCGAAGCCATCGCCGCCGCCATCGCCGGCCCGCGCGGCGCCACGCTGGTGAAGCCCTATGACGATCCGTTCGTGATGGCCGGGCAGGGCACCGTCGGTCGCGAGATCGCCGAGGACATGGCGATCCTGGGTATCGTGCCGGACATCGTCGCCGCACCCGCGTCCGGCGGCGGCCTGATTGCCGGCATCGCCGTGGCGGTGAAAGCGCGGTTTGCCGATACATCGATCATCGTTGCCGAGCCGGCCGGGTTCGACGACCACGCGCGCTCGCTGCGCGCCGGACGGCGCGAGGCGCATGACAACGACAGCAAGACGCTGTGCGACGCGTTGATGGCGCTGATGCCCGGCGAACTCACCTTCGCCGTGAACCAGCGCCTGCTAAGTGAGGCTGTCAGCGCGACCGATGCGGAAGTGGGCCGCGCCATGGCGTTTGCATTTCGCGACCTGAAGCTGGTGGTCGAGCCCGGCGGCGCAGTGGCGCTGGCGTCGCTGCTATCAGGCAAGTTTGACGCGCGCGGCAAGACCGTGGTGATCGTGCTGTCGGGCGGCAATGTCGATGCGGACATGTATGCGAAGATGATCACGGCTACATATTGAGACGTAGGGTGGGCAAAGGCGCCCTTGCGCCGTGCCCACGCGTTTCGGAGCGATGGAGAAGATGCGTGGGCACGGCTCACCGCGCTTCGCGCGGCCGAACCTTTGCCCACCCTACGTCAGCCCTTTACGAAAAGAACGCGATCTTCTCGGCCTGGCTCATGCGGCGGATCGGCGCCAGCGGGTCCGAGGCGGGCGCCTTGGGATCGGCGATCACGCCATTAGCGATCAGGGCCGCACCGAGCGAGGGGTGATAGGCGGGCTCGGGCCCGCGCTCGCCCTGCGAGGCTTCCTGCACGGCCGGCTGCGGCAGTTCCGGCGCCAGCGCCACTTCGGCAATCTGCTCGAACGTGATCGGCGCCTCGATGGCTTCAGGTTGAGCGATCTCCGGCTCGGCTACGTCGGACCGGGCGAGCACCGGCTGAACCATTTCAGACGGTGCCGTTTCAGACTCGCTTGTCTCGGGTTCGCTGAAATCCTGCACGGCCATTTCCATCGCCACCATGTCGAGCACAGCGAGGTCTTCGGCGCTCTCGGCATCGAGCGATGCAGCTTCGGGTTCGGCAGCGGCGGTCTGATCGACGGCCAATGCGACCGAAGCTTCAGCCATCGCCGCTGCAATCTCGGCAGTCGATTCGACGATCGGTGCAGGAGCTTCCGCGACGGCTTCGACGGTCTCCGGCTGCGCGGCGGGGCTGAATGCTTCCGGCGCCGGCGCAGCGGCCGTTTCCACCACGGCTTCGGCCACCGGCGCCGCGGCCGTTTCCACGACGGCTTCCGCCACCGGCGCCCTGAACAGCGGCGTCACCGAGGCTTCGTGGGTTTCGGCCGCTGACTGCACCGGTTGCACCGGCTTCTCCGCCGTGTCCGCCTTCGCTACGGCATCGGGTGCTGCCGCGTTGCGATCGGCCAGTTGCTCGATCCGCTGCATCAGCAGGTCGTAGCTCTCAAGCACGTCGTCGCGTCCGGTATCGGTCGCGGACTGCTGGCCGGCCTCGATCGCCTTGACCTGGGTATCCAGCAGATCGCAGATCCTGATATCGGCGCCGCATTCGCGCAGCGTCCAGGCGATCTCGCGGATGATCCGCACACCGTTGCGTGCCGCGGTCAGCGTCTCGTCGGACTCCACGCGCGGCATGGCTTCGATGGCGGTGGCCTTGGCTTGACGCACCGCGGCGCGGATCGCGCCCAGCGCTTCGAGCAGGCTGGTGGTGGTCGGCGCCGCTTTCTGCGCGGCAAGGCTGGCCTCGAGCCGCGTCACGGCTTCCAGCACCATGCCGGTGTCGGTGTGGCGGTTGCGCTTGGCGTACTCGTTGAGGAACCAACGGCCGCGCGCGGTCTCCATGAAGGCTTCGCGAATCGCATCGTAGTCCGCTTCCCCGGGCACGCTGGGGCGGGCGGAGATCGGCGACAGGGCAAATGCTTCTTCGGCCATGGATAAACTCGCGGCGCAAATCACTGCGCGATATGTAACGATCACCACGATCCCACACGAATCGCAATTGAATTGATGATATCCGAATCCCGCCCCTCCAGCGCATCGCAAATGCCGGCCCGGCGATTCGCCGCACGGCTGGCGCTGTTCTACGGCGCGGTGTTCGGTTCGGTCGGCACCTATCTGCCGTTCTTTCCGGTATGGCTAAAAGCGGTGGGCATCGACCCCTCCTGGATCGGACTGATCACCGCGGTGCCGTCGGTGACGCGTTTCACGGTGCTGCCGTTCATCACCGGCCTCGCCGAGCGGCATCGCGCGCTGCGCGGCGCGATGATCGTGACCGCAATTCTCACCGCGGTGGGGTTTGGCATCGTAGGTCTGCTCGACCAGCCGTTGCTGATCTTCATCGCCTTTGCGCTTACCGCCTGCGTCTGGACCCCGCTGGTACCGCTGACCGACGGCTATGCGCTGAAGGGCGTCGCGCGCTACGGCCTGAACTACGGCCCGTTGCGGCTGTGGGGCTCAGCGGCCTTCGTCGTCGGCGCACTGGCTTGCGGGCTGCTGGTCGAGGTCATCGACGCCAAACACCTGATCTGGATCATCGCCGGCATGGCCGGGCTTGGCGCGCTTTCGAGCCTCCGGCTGCAGCCATTGACCGCGCCGCCACGCGCGGCCCTGGCGCTGACGCGCGCGACCGCGCTGCTGCGCGAACGCGGCTTCCTCACCATCATGGCAGCGTCGGCGCTGATCCAGGGCAGCCACGCGGCCTACTACACCTTCGCCTCGATCACCTGGCAGGGCGCCGGCCTGGGCGGCCTCACGATCGCCGGGCTGTGGTCGCTTGGCGTGCTGGCGGAGATCGTGGTGTTCGCGCTGTCGCCGCGCTTTACCCTGTCGCCCGCGCTGCTGGTGGTGCTGGGCGGGCTCAGCGCCGTGACGCGATGGCTGATCACGGCGCAGCAGCCCCCTATCGCGGTGCTCGCGGTGATCCAGTCGATGCACGGCCTGACCTTCGGTCTGACCCAGGTCGGCATCATGGGACTGTTGGTGCGCCACGTGCCGGGGCACCTCACGGCGACGGCGCAAGGCTATCTCACTGCCTGCACCGGTATCGTGATGAGTTCGGCGGCGATCCTGTGCGGCGTGATCTATGCGCGCTACGGGCAGGCCGCCTACTACGCGATGGCGCTGTTGGCGCTAGCCGGCGCCACCACCATGTGGCTGGGCCGGCATCAGGCTGACGCGCCCTACGGCCTTGCCGGTCAGCCCCAGAACGCGGCGTCGGGCGGGTAGACCGTGCTCTCGTCGTAACGCAGCCCGCCGTCGCGATCCCTTGCCAACAGCAGCGGGCCGTCGAGATCGACGAAGCGCGCCTGCTGCGCGATCAGCATCGCCGGCGCCATCGACAGCGACGTCGCCACCATGCAGCCGACCATGATCTCCAGCCCCAGCGCCTGCGCCGCGTCGGCCATCGCCAGCGCCTCGGTGAGGCCGCCGGCCTTGTCGAGCTTGATGTTGACGGCGTCGTAGCGACCGCGGAGGCCGGCGATCGAAGCCAGGTCGTGCGCACTCTCGTCGGCACAGACGGCCATCGGCCGGCGCACCGTGGCCAGTGCTGCGTCGTGCCCGGCGGGCAAAGGCTGCTCGACAAGGGTAACGCCCGCCGCTTCGCAGGCGGCCAGATGGCGTTCCAAATTGTCCGGCGTCCAGGCTTCGTTGGCATCGACGACCAGCTCGGATTCCGGGGCTGCCTTGCGCACCGCCTTGATCCGGGCGGCGTCATCGTCGCTGCCGAGCTTGATCTTCAGCAATGGCCGGTAGGCGGCCTTGGCGGTGGCCGCGGCCATCGCGTCGGGCGTGCCCAGCGAGATCGTGTAGGCGGTGGTGCAGGCGCGCGGCGTCGGGCGCTTCAACAGGTCCCAGACGCGCAAGCCTGCAGTCTTGGCTTCCAGGTCCAGCAACGCGCAGTCCAGCGCGTTGCGCGCGGCGCCGGCGGGCATCAACGCCTGCAGGGTACGGTGGTCGAGCCCGGCGGCAAAGCGGTCCTGCATAGTCAGGATCGCCGCCAGCGTGGCTTCCGGTGTCTCGCCGTAGCGGCCATAGGGCGTGCATTCACCGCGGCCGGTGAAGCCGCCGCGGCTGATCTCCGCCACTACCACCACGGCCTCGGTCTTGGCACCGCGGCTGATGGTGAAGGCACCGGCGATCGGCCAGCGTTCGATGCGGGCGATCAGGGCGGCGGGAAGGGCAGGCATCTCGGAAGGAACCAAGGCAGCAACTTTCAGAAACAGACCGGCCGGCGCGGCACTACATCGCAGGTATAATAGATCGGTCGTCAGGCTTGAATAGCACCGCCCGTGAACTTGTTTGGGACGCAATGGCAGTGTCTGACTGCACGGCAGCACGCCGGATGAAATTAACCATATCCCCGGCTGATCCTCCCGAATACGCGGTGTCATGTTAAGACTTTGTTAATGAATAACGCCCGAGCGCAGGAGCAGGTTTTGAGCGGCCCGACACTGGAACAGATCGCCAAGGGCGACGGCTTGGCGCTGTGCGCCGCGGGGTCGTGGACGGCGCGGTTTGCGCCGGCGCTCGAGCAGATCGTCGCCGAGGCGGAAAAGCTCACCGGCAGCCGCCCCAACATCTTCATCGACGTTTCCCAGGTCTCGAAACTCGACACCTTCGGCGCCTGGCTGATCGAACGGCTGCGCCGCACCCTGACACATGGCGGTATCGAGGCGCAGATCGCCGGGCTGTCGGCGAACTATGCCAGTCTGGTCGGGGAAGTGCGCCGGGTCGAGCCCGCGGGTCCGCCTGCCGCTTCGGAAAGCGCTATTCTGGGCGTGCTGGACCGGATCGGGCGCGCCATCTATGGCGTCGGCGATACGTTTTTCGCGCTGATCGGCATGATGGGCGCCGTGCTCACGGCGTGGCTGCGTGTCTTTGTCCGTCCGTCCACATTCCGTCTGACCTCGACGGTGCACCATTTGCAGCAGGTGTGCTGGAACGCGGTGCCGATTGTAGTGCTGATCACCTTTCTGATCGGCTGCATCGTTGCCCAGCAGGGCATCTTCCATTTCCGCAAGTTCGGCGCCGATGTCTTCGTGGTCGATATGCTCGGCCTGCTGGTACTGCGGGAACTTGGCGTGCTGCTGGTGGCCATCATGGTCGCCGGTCGCTCCGGCAGCGCCTACACCGCCGAACTCGGTTCCATGAAGATGCGCGAGGAGATCGACGCGCTGCGCACCATGGGCTTCGATCCCATCGAGGTGCTGATCCTGCCGCGCATGATTGCTTTGGTGATCGGCCTGCCGATCCTGACCTTCCTCGGCGGCATGGCCGCCTTGTACGGCGGCGGTCTCGTCGCCTGGCTGTACGGCGGCGTCGATCCCGAAGCCTTCCTGTCGCGATTGCGCGACGCCATCTCGATCAATCACTTCCTGGTTGGCATGATCAAGGCACCGGTGATGGCGCTGGTAATCGGCATCGTCGCCTGCGTCGAGGGCCTCGCGGTGCAGGGCAGTGCGGAGTCGCTTGGCCAGCACACCACGTCGTCGGTGGTGAAGGGGATCTTCCTCGTCATCGTGATGGACGGCGTCTTCGCTATCTTCTTCGCATCGATCGGGATCTGACGATGGTTCCGGGCAATTCCAATCCTATTATCAGCGTCAACGGTCTCACGGTCGCGTTCGGCCAGCGGCATGTGCTTGACGGCCTCGATCTGGATGTCAGCCGCGGCGAGATCCTCGGCTTCGTCGGTGCGTCCGGCGCGGGCAAGTCGGTGTTGATGCGTACTATCATCGGGCTGGTACCCAAGGTGTCCGGCAACATCGAGGTGTTCGGCATCGATCTCGATGCCGCCGACTCCAGCGAGCGTCGCGGCGTCGAACGGCGCTGGGGCATCTTGTTTCAGCACGGCGCGCTGTTCTCGTCGCTCAGCGTTCGGCAGAACATCCAGTTCCCGATCCGCGAATACCTCAAGGTCTCGGACCGGCTGCTCGATGAAATCACTATCGCCAAGCTGGCGATGGTCGGGCTGAAGCCAGAGGTCGCCGAACGGTTTCCGTCGGAACTCTCCGGCGGTATGATCAAGCGCGTCGCGCTGGCGCGCGCACTCGCACTCGATCCCGAAATCGTGTTCCTCGACGAGCCGACATCGGGCCTCGATCCGATCGGCGCCGGCGAGTTCGATGAACTGGTACGCACGCTGCAACGAACTTTGGGCCTGACCGTTTTCATGGTAACTCATGATCTGGACAGCCTCCATACAGCCTGTGACCGGATCGCCGTCTTGGGAGACGGCAAGATCATCGCGCAAGGCACGATGGACGATATGCTGGCGTCGCAACATCCTTGGCTCAGGGAATACTTCCACGGCAAGCGCGCGCGCGCTGTCCTCGTTTAGTTGCTACTGGAGTTGGTTTGATGGAAACGCGGGCGAACTTCGTCCTGATCGGAACGTTCACGCTGGCAGTGATTGCCGCGGCGTTCGGCTTTGTGCTCTGGTTCCAGAACCTGCACAGCACCAAGCTGCGCAGCCCGCTGCGCATCGTGTTCGAAGGCTCCGCCTCGGGCCTGCGCAACGGCGGCAGCGTCAACTTCAATGGTATCAGGGTCGGAGAGGTCGTCTCCGTGAAGCTCGACAACCCGCGGCGCGTCGTCGCGCTTGCGATGGTGGAGAACAGTGCGCCGGTGCGCAAGGACACGCTGGTCGGGCTTGAGTTCCAGGGGTTGACGGGTGTCTCGGCGATTTCGCTGAAGGGCGGCGACGAAGCAGCACCCTCGGTGCCGCTGGACCAGGACGGCATTCCGGTTCTCACCGCCGATCCCAACGCCGTGCAGGACATTTCGGAGGCGATCAAGGCGACGCTGCAGAACGTCAACCGCATCGTCTCCGAGAACCAGGAGTCGGTGAAGAACTCGCTACGCAACGTCGAAACGTTTACCGCGACGCTGGCGCGCAATTCGGAGGTGATCGACGGCATCATGCTGAAGATCGACAGCGTGATGGGCAAGACCGACGGCATCATGGGCAAGGCGGACAGCGTGGTCGCACGCACCGATAATATCCTGCTCGGCCTCGACGCGTTGGCCGGCGGCAAGGATGGCGGCGAACTCACTGCTGCCGTGAAGTCGTTTCACGAGCTGACCGAGAATCTCGATAAGCGCTCCGGCGCGCTGATGCTGGATGGCCGCCGCACCCTGGGCGATATCAGCCGCGCGGTGAACAATCTCGATCGCAACCCGACCCGTCTGCTGTTCGGCGCCAGCAACAACGCACCGGCGGCAGCGCCCCCGGCGGCTGGACCGCCACCGGCCGCACCGCCGGTCCCGACCGAGCGCCGTCGGCGCAACGAGGCGCGCTGACCTGACACGGAGCTCCGCATGGATCGCCATACCCTGAGCAATGGCCGCGTTACCGCCGTCATCAAGGCCGATGGCGCCGAGCTCTGCTCGCTGAAGAATATTCACGGCCATGAGGTGCTGTGGCAGGCCGGGCCGGAATGGCCGCGCCACGCGCCGATCCTGTTTCCCATCGTCGGCAAGCTCAATGGCGACGTGCTGCGGCATCGCGGCCAGTCCTACGCCATGACCCAGCACGGCTTTGCGCGTGACCAGCGCTTTGCCTGGACCGGGCAGGGCCCGACCTCCTGTGCGCTGTCGCTGCAGGATAGTCCGGCGAGCCGCGCCAAATATCCATTCGCGTTCCGCCTCGATGTCACCTACGCGATCGAAGGCGACGAACTGGCGATCGGCTACGCCATCACCAATACCGGCGACGAGATCCTGCCGGCCTCGATCGGCGCGCATCCGGCGTTTCGGTGGCCATTGGTCGAGGGCGCCGACAAGAGCGATCACACCATCATTTTTTCCGACGCCGAACCGGCGCCGATCCGCCGGCTCGATGGCGGCCTGCTGTCGCCGCAATCCGAACCCTCGCCGGTGCAGGGCGGTGCGCTGGCGCTGTCGGAATCGTTGTTCGCCGACGACGCGATGATCCTGGATCAGCTCGCCAGCACCTCGCTGAGCTACAGCGGGCCCGGCGGGCCCACCATTACCCTCGCCTGGCAGGGATTTCACGAGTTGGGGATCTGGTCGAAGCCCTCCGGCGCGCCGTTCCTGTGCATCGAGCCGTGGCAGGGCTATGCCAGTCCGGTCGATTTCGACGGCGAGTTCGCGGACAAGCCCGGCGTGATGCATATTGCGGTGGGACAGACCCGCAGCTTCATGCAGCGCATCGGGTTTTTGTAGTTCGCATTTCGTAGGGTGGGTTAGGCGCCCTTGCGCCGTAACCCACCGCGTTCGTTATTGGGATCGTTGGGTTACGCGCTGCGCGCTAACCCACCCTATGGCCTGATCAATAAAAAGCGGAGGCATCGCTGCCTCCGCTTTTCGCATTCGTAAGATTGCAAACTCTATCCCAGGCGTCCCGCGGAGTGCGCGAGCAGGGTGTAGACCAGCCCGGTTTCCGACGTCAGATGGCTGCGCAAAGCGGCGGGGCCGCGTTCGTCGCGGGCGACCTCGTCGAGCAGGCGCTCGAACTCGGTGATGTACCGGTCCACCGTCTGCTTGAAGGGACGGTCGGAACGATACTTGCGGCTGACCTCGTCGAACGCTTTCTGGCCGGCCGGGGTGTAGAGCCGCTTGGTGAAGGCCTTGCTCTCGCCGCGCTGGTAGCGATCCCACATCTCGGCGGCCAGCGTGCGGTCCATCAGGCGGCCGATGTCGAGCGACAGCGACTCCAGCGGATTGGCGGAGGCGGCGGGCTGCTGCGGCGCGGGGGCGCGACGCGACGGCTCCGGTTCGACGTGGTCGGCGCGGCCCAGCAGATCCGACAGCCAGCCATCGCGGCCCTGGTCCGAACCGGCCGGAGCGACCGACGGCGCTTCGGTGCGGCGTGGCGCCGGGCTACCGATATCCGGCAGCGGCAGGCTCGATGCACTGCCGACCGGGGAACGCGGTGCGGGACGCGGCGCCGGCTCATGGCGGGCTTCGCTGCGGGCGCTGGCCATCGCCATTACCGGCTCTTCCTCGCGCGGCGCGCTGGCGCGGCTGGTCGAGACCACGTCGATGCCGCGGCCGTGCCGGGCGACGATGCGGTTCAGTTCGGCCAGGGCCTCGATCTGGTCGACGATCACCTTGCGCATCTGCGCGGTGCTTTCGGCGGCCTCCTGCGGCATTTCGAGCACGCCGCGGCGCAACTCGGTGCGGGTGTTCTCCAGTTCGTTGTGCATCTCGGACGCCATGTGCTTCATGCCCGCCACCATCGACGCGAACTTGTCCGCCGAGGACTTGAACATGGCATCGGCTTCCTGGGTGCCCTGCTGGTAGATTTCGTTCATGGCCTGCGAGGTCAGGCGACGTTCTTCTTCCGCCGCTGCGCGTACCGCCTCGAACTGGCGGCCGATCGCCGACGAACCGGCGCCGGCAGTTTCGGCGACGACGCGGGCGATATCGCGGGCGCGTTCTTCGGCGGCAGCCAGCGATTCATCGAGCAGGCCGGTGAAGCGGGTGAGGCGCTGATCGAGGTCGTTGGTGCGCAGGTCGATGGTGGTGACCAGCGATTCCAGCGCGGCCTTGCGTTCGCCGACCGAGGCGGTGGTGTTGCGGTTGCTCTGTTCGACCAGCGCGGCGGCATCGACCAGCGCGCGGCCATGGCTCTCGAACTCGGTCGATAGCGAACCGAGGTCTTCCAGGGCGCGGGACGTCTTGGAGGTGAACACGGTGAGCTGGTCTTCCAGCGTCTGCGTTGCCAGGCCGTTGCGCGAGGTGACGTCGTTCATGGTGGAGACGAAGTCGGCGACGCGGGTGACCAGCGCGCGCTCCAGCGAGTTGAGGTTGTCGTGGGCACCGGTCAGGACTTCCTGCAGCAGGATGTTGCCTTCACGCAGCCGCTCGAACAGAGCGACGGTGTCGGTGCGCAGGATCTTGCTGGTTTCCTGCATCTCGGTGACCGCCGCGATCGAGACCTGGCGC
>NZ_JAQGJD010000394.1 GCF_028290785.1 Tardiphaga sp.
TGCGCGAGAAGGCGAAGACCGTGCCGCAAGGCGTGCTGGCGGCCTCGGCCTGTTCGGTCGGTGAACTGGTGTCGATGAAGAACGAGCTGGTGGCGCTAAGGGACAGACTGAACGCGGCGTTGGGGGAAGCGTAATTGCCGAGACATAGCTTGCGAAGCAAGCGAAGGATGGTGGAGCCAGGCGGGATCGAACCGCCGACCTCTTGCATGCCATGCAAGCGCTCTCCCAGCTGAGCTATGGCCCCATAACTTGGTAGGCATGATCTGATCCGAAAAACGGCAATCGATTTTCGGGACCATGCGGCCCGCGCGCTATACTGGACGTCAGCGCGCGGGGCATCTCAGAACACAGTTCGTGACGAACCTCAAGTCTCTTCGTCACCGGAAACGTCACCAATGATGTCGGTGACGTCTTCATCGCCTTCTTCATCGTCGGCGATGAAGGTCGAATCGTCGTCATCATCGTCGTCGATGGTGTCGTCGGTCTCGATATCGTCCTCAGATTCCAGCACGGCTGCCTTCTTGCCGGAGTTTTCCTCGGCATCCGCTTCCTCGAGCGGCACCAATTCTTCCTCGGTATCCGCCACTTCCGGCGTTTCCGCGGCAGAGGCAGCCGCAGAAGCGGCAGCGGCGCGCGAAGCGGCATCGGCGCGGGTACGCGGCGGCGGAATCGGCGCAATCGGCACCACCTCACCGGTATACGGCGAAATCACCGGGGTTTTGCCGAGGTCGTAGAATTTTTTGCCCGTCGTGGGGCAAATGCGCTTGGTTCCGAGATCGGATTTGGCCACGTGTGGATCCTAGGGAATTTTTTGAAAAACGGTGCTTCACTTGGCTAGTTGCCACGCTGCTGTCAATAGCGCTGTGCGCGTGGCGTGACGCGACGCGGCCTGTATGGTACGAGCCTGCCGCCCGAGGGAACACAATCTTGACTCATTCCGACAGCCACGCCACCCCGTCACCGCTCACAGCGCGCAAAAGTGCAGCCCTCAATGGCCGCGCCCGCGTGCCCGGCGACAAGTCGATCTCACACCGCGCCCTGATTCTCGGCGCGCTCGCAGTGGGCGAGACCCGGATCGCCGGCCTGCTGGAGGGTGAGGACGTCCTCAATACCGCCAAGGCAATGCAGGCGCTGGGCGCGCAGGTCGAGCGCACCGGGGATTTCGCGTGGTCCGTGCGCGGCGTCGGCGTCTCCGGTTTCGCCGCGCCGAAACACGCCCTGGACTTCGGCAATTCCGGCACCGGCTGCCGGCTGGTGATGGGCGCCGTGGCCGGCTGCCCGATTTCGGCGATCTTTGACGGCGATGCGTCGCTGCGCAGCAGGCCGATGCGCCGCATCGTCGATCCCCTCGAATTGATGGGCGCGCGCGTCACCGACAGCCAGGACGGCGGTCGTCTGCCGTTGACCCTGCGAGGCGCCCGCGACCCGCTGCCGATCGTCTACCGCACCCCAGTGGCGTCTGCCCAGATCAAGTCCGCAGTGCTGCTGGCGGGGCTGTCAGCCCCCGGTGTCACCACCGTGATCGAGAGCGAGGCCAGCCGCGACCATACCGAACTGATGCTGAAGCATTTTGGCGCGCAGATCGTGTCCGAGAAGGAGGGCATCCACGGCCGCAAGATCGCGCTCACCGGGCAGCCGGAACTGCGCGGCGCCGACGTCGTGGTGCCGGCCGACCCGTCCTCGGCGGCGTTTCCCATTGTCGCGGCGCTGATCGTTGCTGGTTCCGATATCGTGCTGACCGACGTCATGACCAATCCGCTGCGTACCGGGCTGTTCACGACGTTGCGCGAGATGGGCGCGTCGATCGAGGAGAGCGAGGTTCGCGGCGATGCCGGCGAGCCGATGGCCCAGTTCCGGGTACGGGCTTCGCAGCTGCGCGGCGTCGTCGTGCCGCCGGAGCGGGCACCGTCGATGATCGACGAATATCTGGTGCTGGCGGTGGCGGCGAGTTTTGCCGAGGGCACCACCACCATGCGCGGCCTGCAGGAATTGCGGGTCAAGGAATCCGACCGGCTGGAAGCCACCGCGGCGATGCTGCGCGTCAACGGCGTCAAGGTTGAGATCGTTGGCGACGACCTGATCGTCGAGGGCACCGGCCATGTGCCGGGCGGCGGCCTCGTCGCCACCCATATGGACCACCGCATCGCCATGTCGGCGCTGGTGATGGGGCTGGCGTCGGACAAGCCTGTGACCATCGACGACACCGCCTTCATTGCCACCAGTTTTCCGGATTTCATCCCGATGATGCGGCGGCTTGGCGCAGAGTTTTCATAACCCATGGCAACCGGCTTTGACCGCGAGGCGCTGCTGGAGGCGTTCGACGAAATCGGACGCGCCGCGGTTGCGGCGGGCACGAGGCTGCAGATCCAGGTCTACGGCGGTTCGGCCTTGATGCTGGCGAGCAATTTTCGGTTTGCCACGGAGGACGTCGATATCGCCGAGATCGGTGAGGAGTGGCCGGCGTTTCCGAAAAGCGCCGCAGATGCGGACAAGCAGCGCTTTATGTTAAAGCGGCTTTTTGCTGGAGGCTTGGCGATCGATGCGCCCCACTACCCTCGCACAGGCCGCTGATAGGATCGCTGCGGGCGAGCCGCTGTCAAAAGCCCTGCCCGAATTCCTCGATGCATTCTATCTGGCTGAAACGCCGGCGCAGCGCGCCGCCATGCTGTCCGATGAGCCCGCCACGACCGAGGATGTCCGGCTTGCCGGGCTATTCGGGGCCGTGGCCGAATATCTCGCCCATCGGCACCGGCTTCCAAATGTTCCGCGCTGGGCCTATGCAAGCCATCGTTATCTCGACCGGGCGTGGCACGTCTCGCCGTTCACCGATGACGCCATGCGCGAATATCTAACCTTCGCCAGCCCGGCGGAATTCGCGTCCCGCAATATCTTCACCGAGGAGCGCCCGCTGCGCCGCGCCCGCTCCGCTCTCGCTCGCCAAGGTTTCTAGCCAATATGATCATCGCCATCGACGGACCGGCCGCATCCGGAAAAGGCACGCTGGGCAAGCGCCTCGCCAAGCACTACGGCTACCGTCATCTAGATACCGGGGTGATCTATCGCGCCGTCGCCAAGGCGATGCTGGATGCCGGTGCCGACCTGAATGACGAAATGCTGGCGGTTTCGGCTGCTTTGGAGCTCGATCCGGAGAATTTCGGCAATCCGGCGCTCAAAACCCAGGCGGTGGGCGATGCCGCATCCGTAGTTTCCGCGATTCCCGGGGTGCGCGAGGTGCTGCTTAGCTTCCAGCGCCGCTTCGCCGAGGATTCCCCGGGCGCCGTGCTGGATGGCCGCGACATCGGAACCGTGATCTGCCCGGATGCCGATGTGAAGATTTTTGTGGTGGCCGATCCCGTGGTCCGGGCGCGCCGCCGCACGTTGGAGGCCAAGGCGCGCGGCGAGGTGGCGGACGAGGCCGCCGTGCTGGCCGACATCCTGCGCCGCGACGAGCGCGACAAGAACCGGGCAACTGCGCCGCTGAAGCCAGCCGCAGATGCATACTTGCTGGATAACTCGAATTTGGATATAGAAGGCGGCGTCCGGGCCGCCATCGACATTGTCGAGGCCGTCCGAGCGGGCCGGCAGCGGGTCTGAATTTAGTCAGACTAAACCGCTGCCGTCATTGGAGGAAAGCCCGCTCCTGGTCTTGAACGTCGGTCTTTGACCGACTGCCTTGGTACCGGACCATCAACGTCTCAATCGTGCAGTCATGCTGCCGGCCCGTTCTTGCAAACTCCTGCAGGGCGGTCGTTAGGGGTTGCGGACCCCCGACACTACGCGTTCGAGACGCCCTTTCACCCGACTGCCGGCAATACCCGCACCTGGAGAACAAATGGCTTCGACCGATACTTATAATCCTTCACGCGACGATTTCGCCGCGATGCTCGACGAGTCCTTCGCAGGTGGCAACCTGCAGGAAAGCTCCGTCATCAAGGGCATTGTTGTCGCGATTGAAAAGGACATGGCCGTCATCGACGTCGGCCTGAAGACTGAAGGCCGCGTGGCGTTGCGTGAATTCGCCGTGCCCGGCCGCGAAAGCGAACTCAAGGTTGGCGACGAGGTCGAAGTGTTTCTCGACCGGATCGAAAATGCGCTCGGCGAAGCCGTGCTGTCCCGCGACAAGGCACGTCGCGAAGAGAGCTGGGGCAAGCTCGAGAAGGCCTTCAACAACAACGAGAAGGTTCACGGCGT
>NZ_JAQGJD010000054.1 GCF_028290785.1 Tardiphaga sp.
TCAGACGCGCCGACCTCGTGTCAATTTTTGCGTTTCTGAGCGTTCTTGCCATGGCGGGCGTACGGATTTTGTACGGAAAAGAGTTGTGTGAATGTTCTTGTTAGCCTATCAGCCAAGATGCAAAAAATCCAATAAAATCAATGTCCTTTGACGTTCGTCGAAGTCCGCCGAAGGCCTTGATGACGGTCTCTCACGGCGAAAACAGCGGTTCGATTCCGCTAGGGAGCACCAATAAATTCAGCCGCTTGCAGAAGATCACCGTTTGACAGTGCAAAATTAAAACGGTTTTTCAAGCGGTTGTTTCCCCGCTCTCTCCGCCACTACGCCAAATTGTGTTAGACTTCTGATGTCCCCCATTTCAGCGGGCGGCTTTGGCATTTTTCCCTCCCGATTAATCGACAAAGCACACCACAGCGATCGCCGTCATGCGACGCCCCTCTCGGTGCTTGAGTGTTTGGCAGGCTTCAGGGAGTCGTATCCTGGCTGCCGTTGACCCCGCCGCACTTCTCGCTTCCGGAACGGCGCGACAACTCGCCGGCTGGCCGAAATCGCGGGGTACCGGTCCACGGTCAATGCTACCTCGCCGAACTGCGGGCCTCTTTTTCCGTCAGGCAAACACCCACGCGACTTCGAAGAAGGCCACGAAACCACCGCTTACGAGCCTCGGATTTTGGTGGCCCCCTCGCAAGAACCTCGAAAAGCGATGCTTTGAGCGCTTTCCCGCTCACTTCCCGTCTTTTCTTGACTTGGCGTTGCGGTGGGCGGTCAGTTCAGTGTCAACAGTATGAATCTCTGACGCGGACCGGTTCTGGCGCAAAGCCGCCGCTGAGGGAGCATCAGACCGGTACACCAACCTATTTCGGGACTTGGCGAGCGATCACCGGTTTACGGAAGCCTCTTGCAATTTGGAAGGCGCTTCCATATTGATGTCCGCTCGACCTGCGCATCGGACCTTCAATGAGCGACATCATCGAGCGAAGCTTCAAGATCATCGAGGAACTGGCGGCCTATCCCGCCGGGCGTACGCTGTCGGAATTGTCGACCGAGCTGGATATTCCGCTCAGCGCCACGCACCGGCTGCTCAACGACCTCATCAAGGCCGGCTACATCCGCAAGGATGAGCGCCACGGCGACTTCAGCCTCACCACCAAGGTAGTCTCGATCGGGCTGCGCGTTCTCAGCGCCGGCGGCATTGTCGATATCGCCCAGCCGATTCTCGAGCGTCTTGCCTACAAGACCGGCGAACTGGTGCGGCTGGCGGCGGTCGACGGCGACCAGCTACTCTACATCGCCAAGGCGCAAGGCGCCACGCAGGGCCTGCGCTACGATCCGGAGATGGGGCGCGCCGTCCGGCTGTCATGCAGCGCGGCCGGCTTTGTCTGGCTGTCGACGAAATCGGACGAAGAGGCATTGCGTCTGGTGTCGAAGCAGGGCTTTGAAGATCCGGACCAGGTCGGCCCGGCGGCGCCCTCCACCATCAAGGCGTTGATGGCGCATATCCGCGCGACGCGGAAACGCGGCTTCGGCCTGACGGTGGACGTGTTTCTGCCGGCGATGAGTTCGATGGCGGCTCCGGTCTACGGCCATGATGGCGAGATCCGCGCACTGCTGATCGTCGCCGGGCCGATGGTCCGGCTTACCGAGACGCGCATGCTGTCGCTCGCGCCGGTGCTTCTCTCTACCGCTGAAGAGCTGGGCCGGGCGAGCAGCGTGTCGCCGATGCTCAACGGGCGACTTCAAGGGAAGGCCATTCAAGCCACGCTTTAGAAACAAAAATGTTCAAAGCTCGATCAAAAACAAGGGGAGGTTACCAATGAGGAAATCGATTCAGCGCCGCACCGTATTGGGTGCGCTGGCTACCACACCGTTCTGGGGCGGCGGGTTTCTGACGCGCGCTCATGCGGCGGAGCACGTCTTCAAGGTCGCGCACCCGCTGGCCGCCAATCACCCCACGCACATCCGTCTGATGGAAGCCGCCGACAAGATCGCCAAGGACAGCGACGGCAAGGTCGAACTGCGCCTGTTTCCGAACAACCAGCTCGGCGGCGAAGTCGACCTGCTGAATCAGGTGCGCTCCGGCGCCGTGGAAATGTTCGTGGTCGGCGGCCTCGTCGCCTCCAGCGTGGTGCCGATGGCCGCGCTGGACGGCGTCGGCTTTGCCTTCAAGGATTCGGCGGGCGTACTGAAGGCAATGGATGGCAAGCTCGGCGCGCACATCCGCGCCGCCTTGATGCAGGCCAACTTGTACGCGACGTCGACGATCTGGGACTACGGTTTCCGCGAGATCACCTCGTCGGTGCGGCCGATCAAGGAGGTCGGCGATCTCGCCGGCATGAAGATCCGCGTGCCGGGTGCCGCCGCCTATGCCGATCTGTTCAAGGCGCTGGGCGCCGCACCCACCAGCCTGCAGTTCAACGAGGTCTACCCAGCGCTGCAGACCAAGATCGTCGATGGCCAGGAGAACCCGCTGGGCGTGATCCTCACCTCGAAGTTCTATGAAGTGCAGAAATACTGTTCGCTGAGCAACCACATCTGGCAGGGCAACTGGGTGCTCATCAACGGTCGGGTCTGGCGCGGCCTACCGCCCAAGCTGCAGGAAATCGTGGAGGGCCGGCTCAACGAAGCCGCCGTCGCGCAGCGTCAGGACCTCGCCGGCCTCGACCAATCCTATCGCGACACCATCGCCAAGGGCGGCGTCGCCATCAACGAGGTTAATGCCGACTCGTTCAGGCAGAAGCTGACCGAGGTCGGCTACTACACCGATGCGCGGCGCAAGTTCGGCGATCCCGCCTGGGCGATCCTCGAAGAAGCGGCGGGCGGCAAGCTTTCATGACCGCTGTCGGTATCAACGGCACTGTCGTGCGTCCGGTCCAGGCCATCGATGCCTGGATCGGGCGGGTGGTGGAAGCGGTTGCTGCGCTGCTGGTGTTGGCTGAGGTCGTGCTGCTGTTCAGCGGCGTGGTCGCCCGTTATGTGTTTCATCGTCCGATCGTGTGGTCGGACGAGATGGCGGGCAGTGTCTTCCTGTGGCTTGGCATGCTCGGCGCCGTCGTTGCTTTGCGCCGGGGCGAGCACATGGCGTTCAATGCGATGGGCACGCGCGCGACCGAACGGACCCGCGCGATGCTCAGCGCGCTGGTGATGGCCTGCGTGATCGCCACGCTATGCATGTTGCTGAAGCCGGCGGTGGAATACGTCGAGGACGAAGCCTTTGCGGTATTACCCAATCTCGGCGTCCCCGCCAGCTGGCGGGTGCTCGGCATCGAGGTTGGCATCGTGCTGATGATCGTCAGTATCGCCTTCCAGGCGGCGCGGCGCGACACCTTCCTGCTCACCCTCGCTGCGCTGGCGGTGGTCGCGCTATTGGGAGGCGGGCTGTGGGCGATCGGCCCGTGGCTGGCCGCCATCGGCAACATCAACCTCGTCGTGTTCTTTGTCGTCATCGTCGGCGTCGCCATCCTGATCGGCGTACCGATCGGCTTCGCCTTTGCCATGGCGACGCTGTCCTATCTCGCCTTCACGACCTCGACGCCGCTCAGTGTGGTCATCAACCGGCTCGACCAGGGCATGTCGCAGCCGCTGCTGCTGGCGATCCCGATGTTCATCTTCCTCGGTCTGCTGATCGAGGTGATGGGGCTGGCGCGAACCATCATCAATTTCGTCGCCTCGCTGCTCGGTTCGGTGCGCGGCGGGCTGTATTACGTGCTGCTGGTGGCGATGATCCTGGTGTCCGGAATCTCCGGCTCTAAGGCCGCCGACATGGCCGCCATTGCGCCCGGCCTGTTTCCGGAAATGCGCCGCCGTGGCGCCAAGGAAGGCGATCTGGTCGCGCTGCTGGCCGCGTCGGCGGCGATGGCCGATACGATTCCGCCGAGTATCGTGCTGATCACGCTGGGCTCGGTGACCGGCATCTCGATCGCCAGCCTGTTTACCGCCGGACACCGGCCTTGGTGCTGGCCGGCGCGCTGGCGGTGCTGATCTTCTTCCGTTCCCGCTCCGAGCCGTTGCCGACGTTGGCGCGGCCCAGCCTGAAGGATATCGCGATGTCCTTCCTGGCGGCGCTGCCGGCCATCGTGCTGCCGTTCGTGATCCGCTGGGCGGTGGTGGACGGCGTGGCGACAGCGACCGAGGTATCCACCATCGGCGTGGTCTATACGCTGATCGTCGGCGTGCTGATCTACCGTCCGGTGCAGTGGTCGCGTTTCTATCCCGTCTTGGTGGAGACCGTGGCGCTGTCCGGCGCGATCCTGTTCGTGATCGGCACCGCCACCGGCATGGCCTGGGCGCTGACGCAATCGGGGTTCTCCGCCCACCTGGCCGCAACGATGAAATCGATCTCCGGCGGGCCGGCAGGCTTCATGCTGATCACCGTCGTGGTGTTCATTCTGCTGGGAAATATCCTGGAAGGCATTCCCGCGATCCTGTTGTTCGCGCCATTGCTGCTTCCGGTCTCGCACGCCTTCGGCATTCACGATGTGCACTATTCAATGGTCGTTGTGATCGCGATGAGCATCGGCCTGTTCGCCCCGCCATTCGGCATTGGCTTCTACTCCGCCTGCGCCATCGGCAAGGTGTCGCCGGACCAGGCCGTCGGCCATATGTGGCGCTATCTGGCGGTGCTGTTCGCGGCATTGTTGCTGATCGCAGCGGTGCCGTGGTTCTCGACCGCGCTGCTCGACTAGCGGTGGGTACAAGCCGGACAAAGGCAGCGGATATTTCCGTGCAGACAGGGAGGATGGATGACGTTGTTAGGCAAGGCCGCGGTGGCCATGTGGTGGGACATGGCGCCCGCTCAGCGGGCGGAATTTGAAGACTGGCACTCGCACGAACACTTTCCGGAACGGATGAGCATTCCCGGCTTCCTGCGCGGATCGCGCTGGGCCAGTTCAGAGGGCGCGGATGGCTTCTTCGTGCTGTACGAACTCGAGACCTATGAAACCCTGACATCGAGCCACTATCTGGCGCGGCTAAACGATCCCACGCCGTGGTCGACCAAGATGATGCCGCACCACCGCAACATGGTGCGTAGCCAGTGCCGGGTGACGGAAAGTTTTGGCGGCGGCATCGCCATGTCGATGATGACGCTGCGTCTGTCGCCGAAGCCCGGCGAGGCCGATGCGCTGCGCCACCATCTGCAACACCTGCTGTCGCGGCTGCCGGCGCAGCCCGGCTTGACCGGCGCGCACCTGCTCTACACTCAGACGCCCGAAACCGGCCTCACGCAGGAACAGAAGATTCGTGGCGGTGCGGACGCGGTCGCCGACTGGATCGTGCTCGTCTCCGGCTACGATGCCGCAGCGCTTGCGACGCTCGCCGCCAGCGGCCTCAACGAGAACAGCCTTACCCGCGCAGGCGCTTTGCCCAGCCTCCGCTTCGCCCATTTCTCGCAGGCCTATGCGCTGGCTCAAACGGATGTCTGACGGATTCCGGAATCGAGATGCGGCTTCGATTTCGAAGGCTTGCCTCTGGACAGTCCGGCTTCCACCGATTGCGAGTGGCCACTGCTGGCGCAAAGCGGTCGTTGACGTGCAGCACGTAGACCCCGGAATTTCGAATCGAGCGGAGACTGCTAGGGCGCCGCCGCTCTAAAAGCATAATTGGTGACCGTCTGGATCTCAACGTAGAGCGGTTGCGGCCAGGCGTGCGCATCGGCGGCGCCGTTGAATGATGCGGAAGCAATCGCAGGTGCTCAGACGTATTTCCAACCAACGTGTCGGCGTCCTTAGGTATCCAAGCGTCAGGCAGATACCCGAGCAAAATTGGGGGCCGCGTTCGGCGAAGGCGGCAAACGCCTCGCGTGCCTCTGCCGACTTCAGCCGCTCCTTGAAAAATTGCCCTTCTTCAGCGGCTTGCGCCGCGATCCGCTGAAGATCACGCATCAGTCTCTTGGTTTGGCTAAGTGAGAGGCCGGGCAACTTCAACGCTCGCTCGTCGCCCTCGGCGGAGTTCTGGTTTCCGCAGGCGGTGGCTGAAGCTCGCATCGTCCTCGGCCCCCCTTGGCTCTTGCGAGCGAGAAAGCTTTCTCACACTAGCTCGGAAGTGGCCGAAGGACGATGAAAAATGGGGCGGCTGGCGCATTTCGCGCGCAATGGCCGTTCAACCGGAAAAGTGTTCACGGGGTTGTGTCCGTCGGACACTGCCTATCAGTCGCATCATACCAAGATGTCATTTCCTCCCGGTGCAAGGACGAATATCATTGTTGCGGCAGTTAAAGTTCGGATGAATCTTATGAAGGCGTCCCTGTCCACACTGTTGCTGCGCCGCGACCTGCTGCGCGGGGCGATCGCCGGGGTCGCCGTGACTGCGACCTGCGCGAGGGCGATCGAGCCCGCTGCGGCGAAGTCCGGTCTCGGCATGGACAAGCGCAAGGCGCGCTACCAGGCCACTTCTGCCGAGGTCAAAGAATTTTACCGCGTCAATGCCTACCCTGAGAAGAAGTGAGGCTTCATTGCTGATCAGGACATCGGACCGTCATCGTGCCCGCAGGGCTTTTTCTCCCGAGCCGGCCGCACCTGCTGCGGGCGGCACTGATCGGCGTACGTTCCTGAAGCGGTCCGGTCTGGCTGCCGGTGGTCTTGCCGTTCTCGGCGGCCTTCCGCTCGGCGCGGTCCGCAAGGCCGATGCCGGCGTGCCGCCGCCCGCGGGCGCGACGCTGACGACCCGCAAGAACATCTGCACGCATTGCTCGGTCGGCTGCTCGGTGATCGCCGAGGTCGCCAACGACGTCTGGATCGGCCAGGAGCCGGACTACGACAGCCCGATCAACCGTGGCTCGCATTGCTGCAAAGGTGCTGCGGTACGCGACGACGTTCTCAGCCAGCGCCGGCTTCGCTATCCGGTCAAGCTGGTAGACGGCAAATGGGTGCAGTTGACCTGGGAGCAGGCCGTCAATGAGATCGGTGACAAGTTGTTGGAAATCCGCGAGAAGTCGGGACCGGACTCGGTGTATTGGCTGGGTTCAGCGAAGTTCACCAACGAGGCCGCCTACCTCAACCGCAAGCTAGCGGCACTGTGGGGCACCAACAATTCCGACCATCAGGCGCGAATCTGCCACTCCACCACGGTCACCGGCGTAGCCAATACCTGGGGCTACGGCGCTATGACCAACAGCTACAACGACATCCGCAATGCCAAGACGATCCTGGTGATGGGCGGAAATCCGGCCGAAGCGCACCCGGTCTCGCTGCAGCACATCCTTGAGGGCAAAGAGCTCAACCGCGCCAACATGATCGTGGTCGATCCGCGGATGACGCGCACCGCCGCGCACGCCACGGAATATGTCCGCGTGCGGCCGGGCACCCACATCGCCACCATCTACAGCATTCTGTGGCACATTTTCCAGAACGGCTGGGAGGACAAGGAATTTCTCAGCCAGCGCGTCTACGGCCTCGAAGAGATCCGCGCCCAGGTGGCAAAGTGGCATCCGGCGGAATGCGAACGCGTCACCGGTCTTCCGGAAGCGCAGGTCCGGCACATCGCCGAAGTGTTCTCCAAGGAGAAGCCGGCGACGCTGATCTGGGCAATGGGACAGACCCAGTTCACTACCGGCACCGCGAACGTTCGCGCCAGCTGCATCCTGCTGCTCGCCACCGGCAACATGGGATATGCCGGTGCCGGCGCCAATATTTTCCGCGGTCACACCAACGTCCAGGGCGCAACCGACCTTGGCCTCGATGTCACGACGCTGCCGCTGTACTACGGCCTGTCAGAAGAGGCTTGGCGGCACTGGGGCCGGGTTTGGGAAATCGACTACGACTGGCTTAGGTCGCGCTTCGCAGACAAGACGCTGATGGAAGGACCCGGCATTCCGAGCACGCGCTGGTTCGACGCCACGCTGCTGCCGAAAGAGCAGGTCAGCCAGCCCGATACGCTGCAGGCGATGTTCGTGATGGGTCACGGCGTCAACACCATCACCCGTTTGCCCGAAGCCGTACGCGGCATCGAGAAGCTTGAAATGCTGGTGGTCTGCGATCCCTATCCGACCGCGTGGTCGGTGCTCTCGGAGCGCAAGAACGGTACCTATCTTCTGCCGGCCTGCACCAGCTTCGAGATGGACGGCTCTCGCACCGCCTCGAACCGCTCGATCCAGTGGGGAGAACAGATCGTCAGTCCGGTGTTCCAGTCCAAGAACGATTACGACACCATGTACCTGTTCGCGAAGAAGTTCGGTTTTGCCGACAAGATGTTCAAGAACATCAAGGTCGAGAACGGCGCCGTGCTGGCGGAAGATATCCTTCGCGAGATCAATCGCGGCGGCTGGTCGACCGGTTATTGCGGGCAGTCGCCGGAGCGGCTGAAGGCGCACATGAAGAACCAGCACAAGTTCGATCTGGTGACCATGATGGCGCCGAAGGACGATCCCGACGTCGGCGGCGAATATTACGGCCTGCCGTGGCCATGCTGGGGCACGCCCGAATTCAAGCACCCAGGCACGCCGATCCTCTACAACACAAACCTATCGGTGAAGGAAGGCGGCGGCACGTTCCGCGCCCGTTTCGGCGTCGAACGCGTGGTCAAGCGCAAGGTGATGGAGAACGGGCAGGAAGTCGAAAAGGAACAGCACGACAACCTGCTCGCCGAAGGCTCTTATTCGGTCGGTTCGGAGATCAAGGACGGCTATCCGGAGTTCACCCTTGGCGTGCTGAAGAAACTTGGTTGGGACAAAGACCTGACGCCGGCAGAACTCGCGGTGATCCAGGGTATCAACATCAGAAATCCCGACTTGGTCTCCTGGGCGATAGATCTGTCGGGCGGCATCCAGCGCGTTGCGATCGAGCACGGCTGCTCGCCTTACGGCAACGGCAAGGCGCGCATGATCGCGTGGAACCTGCCGGATCCGGTCCCAGTGCACCGGGAGCCGATTTACACGCCGCGGCCCGATCTCGTGGCCGACTATCCGACGCTGCCGGATGCGCGCCAGTTTCGCGTGCCCAATATCGGCTTCACCGTACAGAAGACCGCGATCGACAACGGCATCGCGAAGCAGTTCCCGCTGATCCTAAGCTCCGGGCGGTTGGTTGAATATGAAGGCGGCGGTGAGGAAACGCGCTCCAACAAATGGCTCGCCGAGCTCAAGCAAGAGATGTTCGTCGAGATCAATCCGTCGGATGCCGCCGCGCGTGGCGTCGTTGATGGCGGATGGGTCTGGGTGACCGGCGCGGAAAGCCAGTCGAAGACGCGAATGAAGGCGATCGTGACCGAGCGTGTCGGCAAGGGCGTCGCCTGGATGCCGTATCATTTCGCCGGCTGGTACGAAGGTGCCGACCTGCGCGACCGATATCCGAAGGGCGCCGATCCGTTTGTGCTCGGTGAAAGCGTCAACACGCTAACCACTTATGGCTTCGATCCTGCGACAGGGATGCAGGAGCCGAAAGCCACTCTCTGTCAGATCAGGTCAGCATAGGAATTCCTATGGCACGCATGAAATTTCTTTGTGACGCGGACCGCTGCATTGACTGCAACGCCTGCGCGACCGCCTGCAAGAACGAGAACGAGGTGCCGTGGGGCATCAACCGCCGGCGCGTCGTCACGATCAACGACGGCAGGCCCGGTGAGCGTTCGGTCTCGATGGCCTGCATGCACTGCACCGACGCGCCGTGCGCGTCGGTATGTCCGGTGGAATGCATCTATCCGACCGAGGACGGCATCGTGCTGCATTCCAAGGATGTCTGCATCGGTTGCGGCTATTGCTTCTATGCCTGTCCGTTCGGTGCACCGCAGTATCCCAAGGTCGGCAACTTCGGTTCCCGCGGCAAGATGGACAAGTGCACCTATTGTGCCGGCGGCGGCGGCACCGAAGTGTCGGGGAGCGCCGAGGAATATGAGAAGTACGGTTCGAACCGGTTCGGCGAGGGCAAACTGCCGCTGTGCGCCGAGATGTGCTCGACCAAGTCGCTGCTCGCCGGCGATGGTGACATCATCGCGCAGATCTACAAGGAGCGCGTGCTGAAGCGCGGCTACGGGTCGGGTGCCTGGGGCTGGATGACGGCCTATCATGAGGGCATCGAGGTTTGAGGGCAGATCTGATGATGCACAGCGGCCGATTCAGCATGACAAGAGTGGCCAATTCGCTTGCGGTATCGCTGCGCGGCGCGCTGTTTATTCTCGCAGTGATGCTCGTCACAATGTCGGGATTCGCCTTCGCGCAGAAACTGAACCCGGATGGATCGCCCAATCCGGACGCCAGCCACGTTAGCGAGCAGCAACTGCTCAAGCTGTTGCCGCGCGCCGAGGGTCGCATCGACATTCCCGATACGAAGGCGGCCGTACTGATCCAACCGATGGGGCGGACCTGGGACTATTTCCATGAAGTTCTGCTGCACTGGGGTGCGGCCATCGTCATCGTCGGCACCCTCGCGCTGCTGGCGCTGGCCTATCTGGTGATGGGACGACTCAGGATTGAGGGCGGGAGGTCCGGGCTGAAGATCGTGCGCTTCAAAGCGATCGAGCGTTTCTCCCACTGGCTCACTGCAGTATCGTTCGTGGTGCTCGGCCTTACCGGCCTCAACATCACCTTTGGCAAGCTACTGTTGCTGCCGATGATTGGTCCGCAGGCGTTTTCGGACCTGTCGCAGATCGCAAAGTACATCCACAACTTCGTCAGCTTCGCGTTCGTAGTCGGACTGGTGCTGATCGCTGTAATCTTTATCAAGGATAATTTCCCGGCGAAGGTCGATATCGAGTGGGTCAAAAAGGGCGGCGGCTTTATCAAGTCCAAGCATGCCCCGGCAGGCCGCTTCAATCTCGGCGAGAAGGCCGTATTCTGGCTGTCGCTCGGGCTCGGCGTCGCCGTTTCGGCGTCGGGCTATCTGCTGCTGTTTCCGTTCTCGGTCACCGACATTTTCGGCATGCAGATCGCGCAGGTCGTGCACGCCGTGGCGGCCGTGCTATTCGTCGCACTGATTATGGCTCACATCTATATCGGTACGCTTGGTATGGAAGGGGCGTTTGAGGCCATGGGATCTGGCGAGGTCGATGTGAACTGGGCGAAAGAGCACCATGATCAGTGGTTAGCGCAAAAGCTTGCCAACGAGCCGCATCCGATCCGCGGAGCGGCAACGCCCGCGGAATAGCGATCGTCTATTTAAATATCAAAAGTTTTCACGGGACGCTCACAGAACCTTGTATCGCCGTAGCGCACGGGCAGTCCGAATATATCCTCGTCACGGTCCATCGTGCAGCGTTTCTGGGACGTTTTTTTGATGGAGGCATTTATGGACATGATTTCAAGGCGTAAGATTCTGGCTGCATCTGCATCAGGTGGGTTATTTGCCGCCACGCGTTTAGCTGCAGCTTCTGATGATGCGATTCCACAGCCACAGCGGCCCGGCCATGGCGGCACTGATCCCGGACCGCGCAATCTAATGCGCGACAGGCAGAATCCCGACATACTGATACCGCCATCGACCGATCACGGGACGCTGCCGAACCTGCGCTTCTCATTCTCAGATTCGCATGTTCGGCAGGAATCAGGCGGCTGGACACGTCAGGTAACCGTACGTGAACTTGGCGTCTCGAAGGATGTCGCAGGTGTTAACATGCGGCTGAACGCCGGTGGCGTGCGCGAGTTGCATTGGCACAAAGCCGCAGAGTGGGCCTACATGCTGTATGGCACTGCCCGGATCACGGCGATCGATCAGGATGGACATAACTTCATCGATGACGTCGGCATCGGTGACCTCTGGTATTTTCCATCCGGCATGCCGCATTCGATTCAGGGGCTTGGCCCAGACGGCTGCGAGTTTCTTCTGGTTTTCGATGATGGAGAGTTCGACGAAGACAACACGTTCCTGCTCAGCGATTGGATGAAGCACGTGCCAAGCGAGGTGCTCGCCAAGAACTTTGGCGTGTCCGACAGGGCTTTCGACAATGTTCCGGACCCGAGCAAACTCTACATTTTTGCGGCGCCTGTTCCCGGATCGCTCGAATCCGACAAGATTTCCGGAACAACGCCGGTGCCCCAATCCTTCAGCCACAAAATGTTGGCGCAAGCGCCCGTCAAGACAAAGAGCGGCACGGTGCGGATCACCGACACCAGCAATTTCCCAGCATCCAAAACAATCTCCGCTGCCCTTGTCGAGGTGGAGCCCGGTGGACTTCGCGAACTGCACTGGCATCCGAACACCAACGAGTGGCAGTATTATCTCGAGGGTCAGGCGCGAATGGGTGTGTTTGCCGGCTCAGGTCAGGCCCGCACTTTCAACTTCATGGCCGGCGACGTCGGCTACGTGCCATTCGGCACCGGTCACTATATCGAGAACACGGGCACAACGACTTTGCGCTTCCTCGAATTGTTCAAGAGCAGCTATTATGCCGACGTTTCGCTGAACCAATGGCTTGCGCTCACGCCACCAGAGCTTGTACAGGCTCATCTCAAGCTGGATCCGCAAACGCTGAATGCGTTTAAGAAGAACAAGTCGCCGGTCGTACCGGGCTGATGTTCCTGTAAGCCGGGCGGTGGCGCTCTAGCCCTTGTCCTGGCGGGCAGGCTTCAGTGCATCGCGCTCGCGCAGGTAGTCGTCGGTGGTACGGATGACCGGATTTTTGGCGTAAGGGTCGAACCCCTCCGCGGCGACGAAGCCAACCCGGCAGTCTTCGCACATTTGGATGACGTCGATGCGCCGCGACGAACCGCTGTACATCCAGTGCTTGCCTTCGAGCTTGGCGATGACACGCTCGATCGTGCTTTTCACGCCAAACGGCTTGCTGCAACTGATGCAGCAAAACGGCTCCTCTTCCTTGAGGATCTTGGCCGGCAGACTGCTGGAGCGAAAATCGATCTGGGGCTTGAGCGTGATTACATTTTCCGGGCAGGTCGACTGGCAAAGTCCGCATTGCACACAAGCGTCTTCGACGAATTTCAGCATCGGCCGTTCGGGGTCGTCGCGCAGCGCGCCGGTCGGGCAGGCCGAGACGCAGGATAAGCACAGCGTGCAGCCGCCGACATCGACCTCGACGGTCCCGAACGGTGCGCCGCCGGGCAGCGCAATGACATCCACCGGCGCGGGGGCAGCGCGGTGCAGTTCGATCATGGCAAAACGCAGCACGCTGCGCTTGGCGCCCACCGTACGGAAACTTGCCGGACGCGGCGCGATCGCCATCACGGGAATCGCCCGCAACGTGGCAAGCAGGATATCGGGATCGTCGGTCTCGATGGTGGCCACGCGACCGTCGCCAAAGCCGAGCCCGATCATGATGGGGGTCGCCAGATCAATAGTCCGCATCAGGCCCGCGATATCGTGGCGCGGTCGTTCCCGCAGCAGGAAACGCATTGCGGAAGCGCCATAGGCCATTGCCGCGGCGATGCTTTCAAGGCCGACCTGGGTGATCTCGTTAAGGGCGACCGGGATCACGTTGGCGGGCAGACCGTCGCCGAACCGCGCCAGCGCATCAATCAGCGGCGCGCCGTGCGGCTCATCGTGGAACAGCAGGATCGCATCCTTCCCGCCGGCTTCGCGGTAGGTGAGAAGCAACGTTCGCAGCTTGCGTACCGAACTGTCTTCGGGCGGAATTGCATAGGAGGCCGCGCCCGTGGGGCAGGCCGCGGCGCACTGGCCGCAGCCGGCGCAGATATTCGGATCGACCGCAACATGATCGCCGTTGGGCGTGATCGCGCCGGCCGGACACAGGTCGAGGCAGCGCGTGCAGCCTGTAATCTGCGACCGCGAATGCGCACAAAGCGACGCGTCGAAAGCAACGTAGCGCGGTTTCTCGAAGGTCCCGATCAGGTCACGGGCCTTGAGCACCGCCTGCAGCACCGCCGCTGGATGGGCCGGGTCGGCGCGCAGATAGCCATCTCGGAGATCGGCGGCAGGAAACAGCGCCGTACCGCCGGACAGGTCAAGCACGACATCGCAATTTGACTGCGCGCCGTTGCGTGGCGGCCCGAACATCAGCACACCGCGCGACGACGGCAGCGAGTGAGAAAAGCTGTCCACGGTGATCAGGAAGGTGCCGAGATGGCCTTTTGCAGCACGGATTTTGCCCTGGGCAATCGGAAATCCGGTAAGCGGTTCCGGAACGATCCGGGTGCCCGGCGCGATCAGCACAGTGACGTCGAGATGATCCTTAAGCAGTTTGCCAGCTTCGACGGCCGCTTGGTCGCGGCCATAGATCAGAATGACACCGGCGCTTTCAAGCTTGACGGTTGGGATGTCGGGTATCGGCTCCGCTGCAGCGGCCAGCAGTGCCGCCATCTTGGGGCCGGCCGTCTCGGCGTCGCTGGACCAGCCCGCGGTCTCACGGATATTTGCAAATTTGACGGCGTTGATACGCCCGGCTTGTGCGGCGACCTCCGTCAACAGAACCGCTTCCTGTGTACATCCGACCGTCAGCGGCTTGTCATCGGCGGCAACGGCGCGAAATCGGTCCATTTCCGGGCCGCACAGGTGCCGGGCGGTCAGAATTTCGCTGTTTTTGCAACCCCGCCCAATCGCGCCTGTGTCAAGCGGAAGCGTCCCCTCGCAAGAACAGATCAGGACTTGATCGGGAGAACGTATCATCAGGGCAAATTCTTCCGCAACCAGGTTCAACAACCAACACCAGTTGGTCGGGAGCGCAGCGCATTATATACTGATCCAAGGCATGTAGGGAGCGCGATCCCGCCTGCGAGATGTTCATCAGAATAGGTGGAGGTCTTGTCACGGGTTGGACAGGTTGACGCATTGCTCCGCCTCTCGGCGGGCATTCGATGACAGGGGCACATGTGAAGTTGCTGCGGACCATCCAGCTCGACATTTCTGACACGTTCGTGTTCGAACGGGCCGCAGAGCCCGGGGAATGGGCCGTCTCCGGTGCCTTCATGTTTGCGCGACAGGACATCGCCAAACTGCAAGGCAAGGCGCGCACGGCGTTTCGCGCCGGTTTCCTCGGTGCAAACTCTTTTTGTCGCTCGTCGCTGGCGCAGGTGGTCGAGGCTACCGCGCAAGAGCGCCGCGAACTGGTGGATTTGCTGGCCGCGCAGCTCGTGGCGCGGTGCGGCGCGCCGGATGTCGCCACTGCCACGCGGGCTGCGGAGGAGGAGGTCGCCTTCGTGGAATCGCTGTGCGACCATCCGGACGGTCTTCTCATCGCTGTCTCGCGCAGCCGCGACGATGGCGCGATTCGCGAGGCGTTTCGCACGCTGCGCCCGCGCGACGGCGCCGATAGCCACCGTCCGTTCCAGTTTGTCGAGGTTACCGGCGATGACGAGGCGCCTGAAGAACATCTCGACCTCACAGCGCTGCGGGAAGGAGAACGCAGATGAGCGCGCGGCGCGATTTTTGGCTGTCCAGCGGCCATCATCTGCTTGACCGCAATGCCGCTGGCTGGCTGCTCGTGACCGACGAGTTTCTGAAAGCCTATCTGGCGCGGCCCGAACTGGTGCCGCCGCCGGACGCCTGCGACGCTGAGCGCGGCCTGCACGAGGCGTTGCTGCGCGATCCGCAGGCCGCGGTGTCCACCGCGCAGATCGCTGGCATCGTTGACGCCGATGCGCGCGAAAACTGGGAGATGATGATTGCCTGGCGCGATCACCTGGTTCGGCACGACACCATCGAAGCGGCGTATCTCGATATCGCCCGGCATCCCATGCCGTTTCCGCGCATCTTTAATGACCAGCTCGTGCATCTGATCCTGCGCAACATGCTGGATGACTGCGACGACGCCTTTGTGCTGCGCGCGGCCGAGCTGTTTTTTCGCCCGCAGAAAGTGCGGCTGGAAGATGGACAACTGACCGTCAGCGACGACGAGACCACACCGCGCTTCAATCCGCACGCCGTGTCGCCGCTCTATTCGCTGCTCGGCAGGCCCAGCGCCTCCGAGATCCCGACACTCGACGCCGGCAACGCCGACACCTACTGGGAGCGCAGCGATTTGTTCGACGTCGCGCTCGACTTGCGCGCCGGCGAGCCCGGCGCCGCGGCGTTGGTCAACGTGCTGGCGCGCTGGGTGTCGCATCTGCTTGCGATCGACATCGCGATCGAACCGCTGACGGAACTGCGCGAGGCGCCGCTGTCCTGGTATATCGGTCTCGACGCCGAGGCGACGCGGATCGGCGACCTGCTATGGCATGCCGGCGGCATCGACGAAGCGACGCGGGCGCGGCTGATAGGACTTTATCGGCTGACATTTTTGCGTCCGACGGATATGATTGAGGCGGTTAGGGGGGAGCCGGTCTATCTCCTGCTGGCGGCCGGCGAAGACGGACTGCTGCGTATGAAGCCGCAAAACATCATCGACGGATTGCCGATCCGCAGTGCAGAGTTGGTCCATTGAGATCGACCGCGTTAGTGCGCATCTCCGTTGGCGTCGTGGTCGAACGTCGCGCCGCCAAAAGCCAGTGGGCCGACTATCTGTGGCGGCCGGTGTCGGTGCTGATCGGCACGCCCGCCGCCGCGCCGTGGACGCCGATCGAAACGACGGCGGAGGCGACACTGTTCTACGCTGGCGACGCAACGATCGAGCTGCATCGTACCGAGACGGTATATTACCGCGATAATATCACATCGGACGCGCCGACATTGTGGGTGGTGCTGCAGCCAGCATTCTCAGAATTTCCATACCGGGTGCTGTCGGTCACCGCCGACCCCGGCGAGGGGGAAGCCTTCACCGACGGCGGCGACAATATCGTTGAGGCCCTGCCGATGCCGGCGCATGTGCTCGAAACGGTGCGCCAGTTCATTTTAGATCATCATGTCGAGCGGCCGTTCCGGAAGCGTCGGCGGACGCCGTCAGATGCGCTCGGCCCCGAGACGGACACAGGTACATGAGCACAACCGAAAATTTCGTCAGCCGGTGGTCGCGGCTGAAGCGCGAACCGGAGGCGGCGCCTAAAGCCGAGTTGCCGCCAGTGGAGGCTGAAGCGCTCGAAGGCGAGCCGCGCGCGCTTGTCGATGTGCAACCTGTCGGTGAGGTAGAACCTGCGTTCGATCCGGCCAGCCTGCCGTCGATCGAGTCGATCGGAATCGACACCGATATTCGCGGCTTTCTGCACCCGCGGGTGCCGCCGGAGCTGGCGCGGGCCGCGTTGCGGCAGACATGGGCAAGCGATCCTGCGATCCGCGACTTCATCGGCATCGCAGAGAACCAGTGGGATTTCAACGACCAGACTTCCATCTTTGGATTCGGCCCGATGCGCGCCACGGACAATGTTCCGGCACTGTTGGCGCAGGCGCTGGGGAAGTTGGAGGACATCGCGGAAAGGGTGATTGCGACGGCGGATCCCGTGCTGACACAACCTGACGCGGCCGCGAATGGTCAGCGTGACCTGCCGCCGGTGACGGAGGCCGCGTTGCAAGCGGGCGACGACAGTCCCATACCAGTTGCCGCCCGTGATGGTCCGGTCGCTGTCGCCGACGAATTGCCGCGCCGGCCACGGCAGCACGGCGGAGCCTTACCGCAATGAATTCCGAGCCGGATATCATCGATGAACTTGATCACGCACGCGCGCAAGAATATGCGCTGCTGGCGACCTTGCTGGTGCGCAATCCCGACGCCGACGTGCTGCGGCGGCTCGCTTTGCTGGGAGGCGACGACAGTCCGCTGGGCGCTGCCCATGCGGCGCTCGGCGTCGCCGCGGCGAGCGCTAGCGCCGAGACCGTGCGGCGAGAGTATTTCGACCTGTTCGCTGGCCTCGGCGAGAATGGGCTGATGCCCTACGCCTCATTCTATCTGTCCGGGTCGCTGTACGGCCGGCCGCTGGCGCGGCTGCGCAATACTCTGCAGGACTTGGGGATTGAGCGGGTCGCTCAGTCAGAGCCGGAGGACCACGCGGCGGTCGTCTGCGAGATCATGGCCGGCCTGACAGGCGGCGCCATTCCGGCTCCAGCCGGCACCGACCGCGCGTTCTTCAAGGCCCATGTGGGGTCGTGGATCAGGCTGTTTTTCGCCGATCTGGAGAAGTCGAACGCGACAGCGTTCTACACCCATGTCGGCGCATTCGGCCGCGTCTTCATCGACATCGAAACCGAAGCTTTTGCGTTCGCCAACTGAACTCCAGGTAGATGCCGACCCGCAAATCGACAAACCGCGTCTGTTGTTCTAGTCTCAATCCTTGCCGGCCACGTGCCAGACCAGTCTGGAGACCTCCGATGCGCGCGTTCATCGCTGCTTGTTTGGTGGCAATCATTCTTGCGGTCGGTGCGGCGGCCGTGCTCGACGCGTTTGTACAAAAATCGTCAGCCGACGCCTTCGCCAAGTCCAGCGCCCGAATTTGACCGGTCACGGCGGTAGGCCGTGCGTTACTTGGTTTCGACGATCGTCTTAGACGCGCCATCGGGGGCGGCCTGCATCCCGGGGGGCGACTGACCCTGCGGGCTGTCTGCCGGCGCACCTCCGGCCTCGGTGGTGATCGGCCCGGTCCAGCCCTGCGGCTGTAGCTGCCCCTTGTTGCTTTCCGGCAGTACTGTTCGCCCGGTGCTATACTGCGAATCTCCTGGCTTCTTATCGTCTGACTTGGTTCCGGTCTGCGCGGATGCGGCAGAGATGACAGCGAAGGTCGATAGGAGAAGGACGGCGATACGCATGGCGGCGCTCCTGATTTCAGGGAGAAGCGCCGAGCCCGACCTTGGTTCCCTATGACCGAGAGCATCGGTGGCCTTTGTCCGTGTGCCCCACAGACGTAGTTCTGTCCGGCAAGATCATCTTCCTCAACGTCTGGCAGCGGATGATAAACGACAATCCAACACCGGTTGCGGTATCCGCCGTCGCTCGCCATCAGGGTGATGGCGTCGCTGATTCCGCCGTTGTGGGCATGCTGTTGTTCAGCCGCCGGCTCACTCTGCAGCCGCACGCACCTCGGCGCGCTCGGCCCTGACCGCGCAGAACTTGAACTCTGGGATCTTGCCAAAGGGATCCAGAGCCGGATTGGTCAGCAGATTGGCTGCCGCCTCGGCGTAGCAGAAAGGCATGAATACCATGTTCTCTGGGACGTCGCGGTCGGAGCGCACCTTGATCTCAACTGCGCCACGGCGCGTTTCCAGCCGAACGAAGTCTCCCGGCAAGACCTGCATGCGCCGCATGTCCTTGGGCGACATGAACGCCACCGCCTCGGGCTCAATCTGATCGAGCACGCTGGAACGTCGTGTCATCGACCCTGTATGCCAGTGCTCAAGCACGCGCCCGGTCGATAGCACCATGGGGTAGGCATCGTCAGGCAACTCGTCCGGCGGCAGCACGTGAGCAGGTACGATTTTGCCACGGCCACTGACAGTCGGGAAACCGGTGGTAAAGATGATCTCGTTCCCGGGTTTGTCGGGAGCGTTTACCGGATAGGTCACCGCTCCTTCCCGCTCCAGGCGCTCCCACGTGATGTTTTTCAGCGAGGGCATCACTTCGGTCATTTCCGCGAAGACGTCAGCCGGCCCCGTGTAATTCCAGTCCAAGCCCATCCGCTTGCCGATCTCCTGGATGATCCAAAGGTCCTGCCGTGCGTCCCCCGGCGGCTTGATGACCTCGCGGGCCAGCTGCACGCGGCGGTCTGTATTGGTAAAGGTGCCGATCTTCTCGGCAAACGCCGACGCCGGGAGGATTACGTCGGCATGAAACGCGGTTTCAGTGACGAATAGGTCCTGCACCACCAGATGGTCGAGCTTGGCCAGAGCGTCGCGGGCGTGCTGCACGTCCGGGTCCGACATTGCAGGGTTTTCGCCCTCAATGAACATACCGCTGATCTCGCCGGCGTGGATAGCGTGGATGATTTCCACCACGGTGAGGCCGCGGTTGGGGTCGAGATCGTAGTGCCACAGACGCTCAAACGGCTCGCGCAGGTCGGTGCGGCCGACCGGCTGGTAATCGGGAAGGAACATCGGAATCAAACCGGCATCTGACGCGCCCTGCACGTTGTTCTGGCCCCGCAGAGGGTGCAATCCGGTGCCTGGGCGGCCAATCTGACCCGTGATCAAAGCCAGCGCGATCAGGCAGCGTGCGTTGTCGGTGCCATGGACGTGCTGGCTGATGCCCATGCCCCAGAAAATGAGCGAAGCGCGCGAGCGCGCATACATTCGCGCGACCTCGCGCAGGCTATCTGCGGGGATGCCGCAGATCGGCTCCATCTTCTCCGGCGTGAATTCGACGATGCGCGTCTTCAGATCGTCGAAGCCCTCGGTGTAGCCCGCGATGTATTGCTCGTCGGTCAGGCCCTCGGTGATAATGACGTTCAGCAATGCATTCAGCATCGCGACGTCGCTGCCCGGCTTGAACTGCAGGTGCTTGTGCGCATGGCGCGAAAGGGTCTGCCGGCGCGGATCCATCACGATCAGCTTGGCGCCCCGTTTGGCGGCGTTCTTGATGTAGGTCGCCGCCACGGGGTGGTTGATGGTCGGATTGGCGCCGATCACGATAATGACTTCAGCGTCCATCGCGGCGGCGAAAGGGGCCGACACCGCGCCGGAATTCAGGCCTTCCATGAGCGCCGCCACCGAGGAGGCGTGGCACAGCCGGGTGCAATGATCGACGTTGTTGGAGCCGAAGCCGGTGCGCACCAGCTTCTGGAACAGGTAAGCCTCCTCGTTGGAGCCCTTAGCCGAGCCGAATCCGGCCAGCGCCTTGACGCCCTTCTCGTCGCGGATCTTGACGAGGCCCTTCGCAGCGATGTCCAGCGCCTCTTCCCACGACGCCTCGCGGAAATGGGTGAACGGATTCGCCGGATCGACTTGGTCGTTGCCGTCCTTCTTCGCATTGGGTAGCCGCACCAGCGGCTTGGTCAGGCGATGTGGATGGTGGATGTAGTCGAAGCCGAAGCGACCCTTGACGCAGAGCCGGTTGTGATTGGCCGGGCCATCGCGGCCCTCGGCATAGATGATCTTCTCTTCCTTGACCTGATAGGTCACTTGGCAGCCGACGCCGCAGAACGGGCAGAGCGAATCGACCTTCCGGTCCGCGTAGACGGTGCGAGTCTGCTTCTCGTCGAGGAGCGCCGCCGGCATCAGCGCTCCGGTGGGGCAGGCCTGGACGCATTCGCCACACGCCACGCAGGTCGATTCACCCATCGGATCATCGAAGTCAAAGACGATCTTGGCATCGGCATTACGATACGCCATACCGATCACGTCGTTGACTTGGACTTCGCGGCACGCGCGCACGCACAGGCCGCACTGGATACAGGCGTCGAGATTGACCCGCATCGCGGGATGGCTGGCATCGCCGGCCCAACGCTCGGCGGCGGGGAAACGGCTTTCCGTGACTTCGATCTTTTCCGCCCAGTTCCAAAACTTGGAATCCGGATCATGCGAAGTCGATCGCGCCGGCTGGTCCGCTACCAGAAGCTCCATCACCATCTTCTGCGCGGAAACGGCGCGCGCGCTCTCGGTCTTCACCTTCATACCGACGCTGGGTGTCCGCTTGCATGATGCTGCCAGCACCCGCTCGCCTTCGACTTCCACCATGCAGGCGCGGCAATTCCCGTCCGGGCGATAGTCCGGCTCGGGCGAATAGCACAGATGCGGAATTTCCCGGCCCTGGCGTTTTGCGACCTGCCAGATGGTCTCCCCCACGGCGGCCTCCACCTGCCTGCCGTCGAGCTCGAAGGTTATCGTCTGCGCCTTGGAGCGGTGCTGGTCGGTATGCGAAACGTTGGGCTTTCCGTCAGGCATATTTCGGCCGCCTGCGGCGCCTTTCGCGTCGTGGCCATAACCTTGCGGCGTCGGGCTGTCGGTGCTCATCTCAAAACCTCGCGGGATACCTTGCAGGTCATTCGGCGGCTTCCTTGGGCATGAACTCGTCCGGGAAGTATTTGATCACTGTGGTCAGCGGATTCGACGCGGCCTGACCGAGGCCGCAGATAGAAGCGTCTCGCATCGCCTGGCTCAATTCGTCGAGCAGCCCAGTGTTCCAGACGCCCTGCTGCATCAGCTGTGCGGCCTTCTGGGTTCCGACCCGGCAAGGGGTGCACTGGCCGCAGCTCTCGTCCTCGAAAAAACGCATTAGATTCAACGCGGCATGCTTGACGTCGTCCTGGTCGGAGAGAATCACCACCGCGGCAGATCCGATGAAACAGCCGTATTTCTCAAGCGTGCCAAAATCGAGCGGAATGTCGTCCATCGAAGCCGGTAAAATGCCGCCGGACGCGCCGCCTGGCAGGTAGGCGCGAAAGCCGTGGCCGTCCGCCATTCCGCCGCAGAACTCGTCGATGAGCTCGCGCACGGTGACGCCAGCCGGAGCCAGTTTCACCCCGGGGTTTTTCACCCGACCCGACACCGAGTAGCTGCGCAGACCTTTACGCTCGTTGCGGCCCTGACCGGCCCACCAGTCCGGGCCTTTCTCTACGATGTCGCGCACCCAGAACAGCGTCTCGATATTATTGATCAGCGTCGGCAGGCCGAAGAGGCCGACCTGAAACGGATAAGGCGGCTTGTGCCGAGGCAGACCGCGCTTCCCCTCGATGCTTTCCAGCAGCGCGGATTCCTCGCCGCAGATATAGGCGCCGGCGCCGCGCCGTAGGTGCAGAGCGGGTCCGCCCGGGGGCAGTTTCGCGATCTCGCGTTCGAGGATCTCGCGGGCGGCGGGATATTCGTCGCGGATGTAGATGTAGACCTCGGCGGCCTGCACCACGTGGGCGCCGATCAGCATCCCTTCGATGAAACGGTGCGGGTCCGTTTCGAGATAGAAGCGGTCCTTGAACGTGCCTGGTTCGCCCTCGTCGCCGTTGATCGCCATCAATCGCGGACCGGGCTCGCCGAGCACCGCACGCCATTTCCGACCGGTGGGAAACCCGGCGCCGCCGAGGCCACGCAGGCTGGCATCATCTAGCGCCTTCAGCAGGTCCTCCGTCGCGAATTCACCGGAGCGCAGCCGCTGCAGCAGTTGGTAACCGCCGCCGGCGAGGTAGGCGTCGTAATCGGCATAGGCGGGCAGGTGTGCATGGAAGTCGCCCGTGATCTCTGCAAGAACGCTCGCAGCCGTGGCGTGGTCGACGAAGCGGTGGCCGACCTCAGCCGCCGGTGCCGTATCGCAGCGTCCGACGCAAGGTGCGCGCACCACGCGAACACCCGGACCCGTGCTGGACTGCAGCTCTTGCAGCAGGGTCTCGGCACCGAGCATCGCGCAAGTAAGGGAGTCGCATACACGGATCGTCAGCGCCGGTACGTCCGGCTCTCCTTCCTTCACAACATCGAAATGTGCGTAGAAGGTCGCAGTCTCGAACACCTCGGCAAAAGCCAGCTTCATCTCGTCGGCGAGTGCGGCGAGATGTGCAGCGGAAATCTGCCCGTACGTATCCTGGATGAGATGCAGATGTTCGATCAGCAGGTCGCGCCGACGCGGTCGCGCCCCGAGCAGAAGCTCGATCTCATGCGCCGCCCGAGGATCGATCTGGCGGCCCTTCGGCGTCGACTTAGCGCGCCGCCGGCCTTCACCCGGATGTTCGAATGAGCGGACCTTTTGCACGTCATTACTCATCGGACATCTCGATTTTTCAAGATTTTATCGCTCAACACTAAAGCATGGCATGCCACATGCCAAGAGTAGAATCCAGTTCGTATCGATGGGCGGGCAGGGTGCATGGGCCGCCGAACGCGCAGAGGCTCCCTTAAAACATCAGCTTAAGCAATTAGCCTGACGGCGGATCCCTTTAGGTTCGACACCGTTGCTCAACCGTCAGACGACGGCTTAGATCTCAACGGCGAGCGCCTTTATCATCGCCGCGATGGCCGGGATGTCATCGAGGTGAGCTACCGGCAGTGTTGTTTCGACGCTTGAATCGGTCGCAATCCCGACAATATCAGGGTCATCAGGAAATAGCGTTGGCTTGCCGTTGTTGGTGCGATGCACCTCGATCTTTCGGTACCGCTCCGATTTGAAGCCTTCGACGATCACAAGCTCGACCGAAGACAGTTTTGCCAGCAGTTGTGGCAACGCCGGTTCGGCGGCACCGTCGAGTTCGTGCATGAGCGCCCAGCGTCTGCTCGAAGAGACCAGCACCTCGGCTGCGCCCGCTTGCCGGTGCCGCCAAGAGTCCTTGCCTGGCACATCCACGTCGAAATCGTGATGAGCATGCTTGACGACCGAAACGCGCATATTTTCCGCGATAAAATGCGGAATTAGGCGCGTCAGCAGCGTCGTTTTTCCGGCGCCGCTCCATCCTGCCAACCCGATGACCTTCATCGCTCGCTCCATCGCCCTTAGGGCCGTTTTAGTTTCCACCAGTGCAGGCGCGGAGCTCAATCCTCGTCGCTTGCGGGCCGACGGGCCGGTCCGCAGCTCTTAAAAGCGAAGACTTCCTCACGTAAGCTCGAGTGCGCGCAGAATGACGAGAAAGAAAGCGATTGGCGGCATGCGCGCGGAACGCACCGCAACTGACGTGAGCACGACATTGTCCCATCGCACAATGTCCATGCGTTTCATCATACCGAATGTCGTTTCCTCCAGGGACCGCCATCGTTGTACGGCGGTACTTGTCGATCGCATATCGCGGACGTAGTTTGCCATCCGGCGAACGCTTTTCGGGGGGTGCAAAGATCAACTTTTTCAGCGCCTGGGACCTTGTGGTCAGCGGCAATCCAACGCTGATGGCAATTGTCAGGCTGTCGCTGGCGGTTAGTCTGACAGCGGCGGTCATCGCCGGTGCCGTGGGTATGCCACTCGGCGCGTCGCTGGCGCTGACGCGGTTCCCGGGCCGCGCCACGCTGATAGTGCTGTGCAATGCCATGATGGGCTTGCCGCCGGTGGTGGTCGGGCTTGCCGTGTATCTGCTCCTATCGCGATCCGGTCCGCTCGGCGCCATGGGCATCCTATTCACGCCCGCGGCGATGATCGTGGCGCAGACGATCCTGATTGTGCCGATCATTGCCGCGCTGACCCGGCAGACGGTGGAGGACCTCTGGTCCGAGTACTCCGATGAACTCAATTCGATGGAAGTCGGCCCCGTCGGCCGCGTCGCAACGCTGCTATGGGACGCACGCTACAGCCTAATGACCACGCTGCTGGCCGGTTTTGGCCGAGCCATTGCGGAGGTCGGCGCGGTCATGATCGTTGGCGGCAATATAGACGGTTTCACCCGCACGATGACCACTTCAATCGCACTCGAAACGTCCAAGGGCGATCTGCCGTTGGCTATGGGGCTGGGGCTGGTGCTCATTTGCATCGTGCTGGCCATCAATGCCGCAGCGTGGGTGGCCCGGCTGTGGTCCGAACGGCAGGCAGGATGATCATGCGGGCGCCATCCAGTGAACTACCTCTAGTGCTCGACCGCATCTTGTTTAAGGCGGGCGTGGCAACAATTCTCAATCACCTCAGCCTCACCATCGCGCCCGGCGCGCCCACGGTCATCGTTGGACCGAACGGCTCCGGCAAGACGACGCTGCTTCGACTCTGTATGGGGCTGATTGCACCGACCGACGGCAACATCACTTGGGGCGGCCGTCGACAGGCCTCGATGGCGCGCCGGGCCATCGTATTCCAGCGGCCAGTGATGCTCCGCCGTAGCACCGCCGCGAATGTTGCCTACGCACTGGCCAAAGCCGATGTGCACCACAGCCACCGCGCCGCCCGCGTCGATCAACTTCTAGCCCGGGTCGGATTGTTTGACATGGCGCAGCGCGCGGCGCGAAGTTTGTCCGGAGGCGAGCAACAGCGGCTAGCACTGGCACGGGCGCTCGCACGCGACCCCGAATTGCTTCTGCTCGACGAACCCACCGCCAGCCTTGACCCGGCATCGACACGCCGCGTCGAGGAAATTATCCTGGTGGCGGCGCAATCCGGTATAAAGATCGTGATGGCGTCGCACGATCTCGGTCAGGTGCGCCGCATCGCCGGGGATGTGGTATTTCTTGCACGCGGTGCGCTTTGCGAACACAGCAGCGCGGACAACTTTCTCAACCGGCCGACCATGCCGGAAGCTGCGGCCTTTCTGCGCGGCGATCTCGTCATCTAAGCTTTAAAAGGAGCATATGATGCAGAACCGATTTCTATCGCTCGCGCTGAGTTTAGGCCTGGGCGCCGCCACGCTGGTGGCACCCGCGGCCGCGCAGGAAAAGTCGATCATCGTGGCTTCCACCACCTCAACACAGGATTCCGGGCTGTTCGGATATCTGCTGCCGCTGTTCAACGCGAAGACAGGAATCGACGTCAAGGTGATCGCGCAGGGTACCGGCCAGGCGTTAGATACGGCGCGGCGCGGCGATGCCGACGTGGTGTTCGTGCACGCGAAGGCGCAGGAAGAGCGGTTTATTGCCGAGGGTTTTGGCGTCAGGCGTTTCGACGTCATGTACAATGATTTCGTGCTAGTCGGACCGATCAGCGACCCCGCTGGCATCACGGGAAGCAAGGATGTGTCGGCCGCGCTGACGACAATCCAAGCCAAGGCGGCACCGTTCGTCTCACGCGGCGACAAATCCGGCACTCATTTCGCGGAGCTCGCTTTGTGGAAGGATGCTGGCATCGACATCGCCGCCGCCAAGGGCCCCTGGTATCGCGAAATCGGCCAGGGCATGGGCGCAGCGCTTAATATTGCCAATGCTATGAATGGCTACGTGCTGTCCGATCGCGCCACGTGGCTGTCATTTAAGAACCGCGGCAATCTTGTTATCGTCGTCGAAGGGGACCGGCGCATGTTCAACCAGTACGGCGTGATCCTGGTAAATCCCGGAAAGTATCCGTCAGTTAAAAAAGAGTTGGGTCAGAGCTTCGTTGACTGGCTGATCTCGCCCGAGGGCCAGGGCGTCATTGCCAACTACAAGATCGACGGCCAACAGTTGTTTTTCCCCAACGCCGAGAAGAAAGCCTCTTGAGGCGTGCGGTAAAAGTCTGAGCTTCTGACTGGACCCCCGCGCCTGCTCTCCGTTCGTGGGCCGTTGAGGGCTTGGCGTTCTCGGCGCCGATCCGCTCTCAGGGCGCGTTATTCGGCTCGGCTCTCGGTGCTCAGTTCGACGTCTCGAGCGTTGTCGGTGTTCCCGACTTTCTGATCAGGAACACGATCCCTTTATCGCCCTTCTCAGTGGCTTCGAGACGGTCGCCCGTCTGTTGGATCAGCACCGGAATATCGATCGCCGCAAGTGGGTCCGTGCAAGTCACTTCCAGGTAGTCACCGACGCTCAGCCGGGCGAGCGCCTTTCGCGTTTTGAGCGCCGGGAGGGGACACTTGAGGCCCGTCAGATCCAATTTCGTGAGCGTCATTTGCATTCAATCCGCAGTCGCTGTTGTGGCTTCTTTTGATGACGCCCGAGAGGCGTCGTAGGTCACGGCGGCTCTTCTTTCCCAAGTCGTCCGACTTGCGGCGACATGCATATATCCGTGCGGCCCAGAATGTCATATTCAGCTAGCATGACCAAACCCAGCGAAGCCACCGCCCCCCTGATCGTGCCGAATCCAGCGGATCCGCGGCTCACCGAGCGCGTCACCGGCACCGACCAGACCGGCGCGGAAACCGAGATCAACGTCCCGGTCGAGCGTCCACTGACGCTGTATCTGAACTCCCAGGAAATCGTCACGATGATGACGATTGGTGATTATCCGGAATACCTGGCACTGGGCTATCTGCTCAACCAAAACATGCTGAAATACAACGACGAGGTCACCGAGGTCGAATATGACGACGATCTCCAAGTGGTCGTGGTGCGCACGGAGCACCACACCAACTTCGAGGAGAAACTTAAGAAGCGCACACAAACCTCCGGCTGCGCCCAAGGGACAGCTTTCGGCGATCTGCTCGAAGCGGTGGAGAATGCGGCACTGCCCAAGGCCGAGTTGCGGACCTCCTGGCTCTATGAGATGACCCGCGCGATCAACACCATGCCGTCATTGTACCTCGAGGCCGGCGCGATTCATGGTTGTGTGCTTTGCAAGCAAGGCACGCCGGTCTGCTACACTGAGGATGTCGGCCGCCACAACGCGGTCGATAAGATTGCGGGCTGGATGTACCGTCATAACGTCGATCCCGCCGACAAGATTCTTTACACGACCGGCCGGCTGACCTCCGAAATGATCATCAAGACGGTGAGAATGGGGATTCCGATCTTGGTGTCGCGGTCAGGTTTCACGGCTTGGGGAGTCGATTTGGCCCGACAGGTCGGCCTGACGCTGGTCGGCCGCGCGCGCGGGAAGCGCTTCATTGCGCTGTCAGGCCAGGACCGCATCACCTACGATCAGAATCTGGAGTTTGTCGCGGAAGAGTCCATGCGCAGCAGGCGCAAAGGCGGCGCCCACGATGACTGATCACTCAAAGACACCCGGCGTGCTACTGGCTGGCGGCCTCGCACGTCGAATGGGCGGCGGAGACAAGCCGATGCGCGAAGTCGGCGGACGGACCATTCTCGCGCGGGTCGTCGCCAAGCTGGCGCCGCAATGCGACGGATTGATCCTAAATGCGAACGGAGATCCCGCCCGCTTCGCGGCGTTTGGCCTGCCGGTGATCGCAGACACCGTCGCGGACTATCCGGGACCCTTGGCCGGCATTCTGGCCGCGCTGGACTGGGCAGCCGTAAATCGGCCGTCCGTGGAATATGTCTGCAGCGCTTCCGCCGACTGCCCTTTTCTTCCTGACGATCTGGTGTCGAGACTGCATGGAGCACGGCTCGCGGAGAACGCCCAGCTTGCCGTCGCCGCGTCCGACGGTCAGTCGCATCCGACAATCGGGCTCTGGAAAGTTAGTTTGCGCTACGAACTTCGCGAAGCTCTTGCCGTCGAGGGCATTCGCAAGATCGACCGTTGGACCGCCCGCTACACGCTCGCCACCGCGCAGTGGCCCGTCGAACCTTTCGATCCATTTTTCAACGCCAATACGGTGGAAGATATCGACGCCGCCGAGCGCTTGGTCGAGCTCTGGGGCATCTAGTGCGCCGGGTCCCGGACGTCGCGAGGGCCTGCCGGTACGCGGGGATTTGGGCTTGCGGTTCAGCCCGACATGGCTGCCGGCGCGCCGTGCTTGTCGGTGACGCGCAACGGACGTAGTTTCGGCGACCATCGGACATTGGGGGGCCACCATGCCGCTCACACTCCGAAGGTGCTTCAGCGGCCGCGCAGAAAGGAGACCATGTAATCCCGATTTTGACGCAACGCTTGCCGTCATCGTTGACTTCGCTCGATGCGGCGGTGGCGACGCTGTGCCGTGGACTGCAGGCCGTGACGCCGGAGCAGGTTCTACTGGCGGATGCGCTGAACTGTATCGCTGCTAACATGCCCCTCCCGGCGCCGTTCCCCCCGTGCGATACGGCCATCCTCGACGGTTGGGCATTCACCTCGGGGCACCTGGTCGGCGCGTCTTCCTATTCGCCCCTGCCGCTCGCTGTCGCGCCGTGCTGGGTTGAAGCTGGCGAACCGATGCCGGAAAGCTGCGACTGTGTGCTCGACGACGATGTCGTTGATGCGTCGGGTCCGTTGGTGCAAGTTGTTTCGGAAGCGTTTCCTGGCCAGGGTGTACGTCGAGCCGGAGGCGATATTGCCGCAAGAGAACCGTTTATCGCGGTAGGGCACCCAATCCGCGTTCTGGACTTGGTACGCGCGCGGGCTGCGGGGTATGCGACGCTGCGGGTACGCCGTCCGCGCCTTCGGCTGACCAACATGTCGACCGATCCCAACAACGGCTTGACCTCGTCAATGATTGGCGAACTGGCGCGCGCTGAGGGCGCGGCGGTCTCGCACGGCGACGCCGCGTGCCTGACGGGCAATCCCTGCGACCTGCTGATCACCATCGGAGGCACCGGGGTCGGCCGCCGCGACGCCGCGGTCACCGCACTGGCGGAGCGCGGCACCGTCCTTGCCCACGGCCTCTCGCTGCTGCCCGGGCGGACCACGGCCATCGGGACCATCGCGAAAGTCCCCGTGATCGCGCTGCCTGGTCGGCCGGATCAGGCGGTGGCAGGGTGGTGGACGCTGGCACTGCCGGCGCTGGACGTGCTCACGAAGAGATTCCGCCGGCCCATGAGGACACTCCCGCTGGCGCGAAAGATCGCTTCCGCCGTCGGCGTCTCCGAAATTGCGCTGCTCAGGCAAACCGATTCGGAGTGGGCACCTTTGACAGTCGGCGACCTCTCGCTGGACGCTATCGCCGGCGCCGATGCGTGGCGTTTGATCCCCTCGGAAAGCGAAGGATTTGCGGCGGGTGCGCTGATCGACGCCTATATGCTAAAAGCCTGATGCTCAAAGCCTTCCTGTGAGTTCCCTATGCCGAATGCACCCGTTACGTCTGTCCGCGAAAGCATAGATCAGGAACAGTTCCTGACGATTCTGTCGCGTGAGGAAGCCATCGCACGGTTCGAGGCGGCACTTTTCCCGCGCGTCGTCGTCAGCGAGTACAGAGCGCTTGCCGACGCGCTCGGCCACCCGTTGGCCGCCGACATCGTTGCGCCGATCGACGTCCCGCCATTCGACCGTTCCAACGTCGATGGTTTCGCGGTGCGCTCCGCCGACCTCGCTAGCGCCGGCGAAAGCGCGCCCGTGCGCGTAAGGCTGAATGGCGAGGTAATCGCCTGCGGCACCGCACCGGTCCAGCCCGTGCTGACGGGCACGGCGACGTCGATCGCGACCGGCGGACCGGTGCCGCGCGGCGCCGACGCCGTCATCATGGTCGAGCACACCCAGCCGTCCGGTCCCCACGTGATCGAGGTTCGCCGCGCGGCCTCGCCAGGCCAGTTCGTATCCTATGCCGGCTCCGACATCGCGCGTGGCGAGATGCTTTTGCGCGCCGGAACCGTGGTCGGGTCGCGCGAGATCGGCATTCTCGCCGCCTGCGGCATCGCTACCGTTTCGGTAGTGCGGCGCCCGCGGGTCGCGGTGATGTCCACCGGCGACGAACTCGTGCAGCCCGGCGAACTGCTGCGGCCGGCAGCGATCTACGACACCAACGGCGCCATCGTCACCGCTGCGGTCAAAGAAAATGGGGGCGACGCTGTTTTCGTCGGCGCAATCGGAGATGACGAACGGCTGCTGGAAAAGGAAATGCGCAATGCGCTTGCCGACAGCGACATGCTTGTCCTGTCCGGAGGAACTTCAAAAGGCGCCGGGGACGTTTCGCACCGGATCATCGCGCGGCTCGGGCCGCCCGGCATCATCGCTCACGGCGTGGCGCTGAAGCCCGGTAAGCCGTTGTGCCTTGCGGTGTGCGACGGCAAACCCATCGTGATCCTTCCGGGCTTTCCGACATCCGCGATGTTCACATTTCACGACATCATCGTGCCGATTCTCCGCCGCCTCGCCGGGCTGCCTCCGCGCGCCGACGCGCAGGTCACAGCGAAGGTGCCGGTGCGAATCGCGTCCGAGCTAGGCCGCACCGAATTCGTTATGGTGTCCCTGGTGGAGGCCGACGGTCGGCTGATCGCCTATCCCGGCGGCAAAGGATCGGGGGCGATCACGTCGTTTGCTCAGGCCGATGGCTTCCTGCGCATCGATGCACTGGCCGATCAGATGCCGTCTGGAACTGAAACTGCGATCACGCTCTTCACGCCACATGTCCGTGTCCCGGATCTGGTGATCGTGGGCAGCCACTGCACCGGCCTGGACATCGTAACCGCTCCGCTGGCGCGTGCCGGCCTGTCGGTGCGCTCGATCTCCGTCGGCAGCCTCGGCGGCCTCGCGGCGGCAAAGCGCGGCGAATGCGATTTGGCGCCGATCCATCTCTTCGACGAAAAGACAGAAACCTATAACACGCCGTTCCTTGCGGAAAGCCTCGAGCTCATGCCAGGCTGGCGCCGAATGCAGGGGATCGTATTTCGCGCCGGCGACAAGCGTTTCGATGGCCTGAGCGCTGAGGAAGCGATACGTGCCGCGCTGGCCGATCCCGCCTGCATCATGGTCAACCGCAACCAGGGCGCGGGCACCCGCATCCTGATCGATCGGCTGCTCGGTTCGGCGCGGCCGGATGGCTACTGGAACCAGCCGAAGTCTCACAATGCCGTCGCCGCGGCCGTCGGCCAGCATCGCGCCGATTGGGGAGTAACCATCGAGCCGGTGGCCCAAGCTGCAGAGCTCGGTTTTATCCCGTTGGCGGAAGAGCATTACGATTTCGCCGTCGTGACATCGCGAAAGCAGCGGCCAGCCGTGCAGGCATTCTTCTCGGCGCTTCGATCGCCCGAGAGCCACGCGGCCCTCGCGAACGCCGGCTTCCGGCCGGCTACGGCCGAGAACTGAGGATCATGGCGCAGCTTTCCGACGACTGTTTTGCTTTTGGCGGACCATTGATGTCGGTGGAGGCCGCCGTTGCCATCATCGCGGCGCGCGTAACGGCCGTCGCGGAAACCGAAAACGTCGGCCTGCTGCATGCCGACGGCCGAATACTTGCCGCCGACGTCGTCGCGCCGCTGCCACTGCCGCCGTTCACCAACTCTGCCGTTGACGGCTATGCGGTGCGCAGTAGCGATCTTGGCACAGGCGAATTGTTACTTCCTGTAAGCGGGCGCGTTCAAGCCGGCGCCGCGTCGCAGCAGCCGATCGCAGCAGGTCACGCCATGCGCATCTTCACTGGCGCGCCTATGCCGGAAGGCGCCGACACCGTGTTCATGCAGGAGGATGTCAAGCTCGACGGGGCCGGCAACGTCCTATTGCCGCAAGGTCTCAAGGCCGGCGCCAATGTGCGGCCTGCCGGCGAGGACGTCGCCAAAGGAATTTCGGCGCTACCTACCGGGTCTCGGCTCCGACCGCAAGACTTGGCGCTGGTCGCGGCCTTCGGCATAGCCCAAGTCAGCGTGCGGCGTCGCATCCGCGTGGCGGTGTTCTCTACCGGAAATGAGCTGACTTCACCGGGTGCATCGCGCGGCACCGCCCAGCAGTTCGATTCCAACCGTTTCATGTTGATGGCACTGCTGTCCCGGCTCGGATGTGAAGTAGCAGATCTTGGCATAATTTCCGACGACTGTGGATTGCTTGCGGGGGCGCTGAGGAATGCCGCCGCGGCGCACGATCTGATCCTGACCTCGGGCGGGGTCTCCACCGGCGAGGAGGATCACGTCAAAGCCGCAGTGGAAAGCGTCGGTTCACTCGTATTGTGGCGAATGGCAATCAAGCCGGGCAGGCCGGTGGCGATGGGTATCATCGATGGTACACCTGTGATCGGGCTGCCAGGCAACCCGGTAGCAAGCTTCGTGACTTTCGCACATGTCGTGAGGCCAACTGTTTTCGCGCTCGCCGGCGCCATGCCACAGAGGTTGGCTCCGATGCCCATACGCGCAGCATTCAGCTACAGGAAGAAGATCGCTCGCCGCGAGTATGTCCGCGTCTCAATGCGCCATGGCGCGGACGGCCTACTCGAAGTCACCAAATTTCCGCGGGAAGGCGCCGGTTTGTTGTCATCGCTGGTGGAGACTGATGGACTAGTTGAACTAGGCGAACAAATCACGCAAGTGGATCCAGGCGACGTGGTCGGGTTTTTGTCCTACGCCAGCCTTTTGTAGTCTTCACCAGCTTTTTGATAGCCAGAGGCCTCTCGGTAACTCAAGGCCTCTAGTGGCCTGCTCGGGCGTTTCAAGCCGTTCGTGTCTTGCAGGGCAGGGGAGGATGTGAGAGTTAAAGCCGCCGCTCATCGCAAACGCAACATCACGCTTTCTTCGGCAGGATCACAGTGAGCTTATCTTAGGGATTGAGCGTCGATTCAAATTCGCAAATCTTTTCATGCTTCGCGGATGTACCTAGCTTTGGGGATGACGTGCGGCGGCGGGCTTGAGTCGGACACATCCGACCGAAGTCGATCCACTAGCCAACTGAATGTAGTTTCGGGAACCGCTCATAGCCTTATTCAGCGTCGCCTTAACGATTGACATAACAGCGGTTCGATTCCGCTAGGGAGTACCAATGATTTCAATTATCTCAAATACTTAGATCGTCGCCGGTGGCTGAATTTCTTGCCATCGCAAGGCCAGCGCCGCGAGGCAGTCGCGCGCAATCGACGTCTCCTCGCTGGTCGGAAGAATCATCACCTCGACCTTGCTGCGTTTGGCGGCGATATCCTGCAAACCGGCCTCGTTGGCGGCTCGATCGATCTCGACGCCAAGCCATCGCAGCCGCGCAGCGATCCGCTCGCGGATCTGGTGGCTGTGTTCGCCAATGCCGCCAGTGAAAACCAGGCATTCGATTCCGCCAAGGCTCGTCGCCATCGCCGCGATTTCCTTGGCGACGCGGTCCACGAACATATCGACCGCCTCGATCGCGTCCGGCTCTTCGCTCACGACCAGCACGCGCATGTCGGCCGAAAGGCCGGAAACGCCGAGCAGACCGGACTCGTTGTAGAGCATCTGCTCGAGCTCATCGGCCGATATGCCGTGCACCTGCTGCAGATAGAGCAGTACACCGGGATCGATCGCGCCGCAACGCGTCGCCATCATCAGGCCGTCGAGCGCGGTCAATCCCATCGTGGTATCGATGCTCGCGCCGTCGCGCATCGCGCAGAGGCTGGACCCGCTGCCGAGATGCGCGACGACCGTGCGCTTTGAAGCCAGTGATAGTTCGGCAAGACGACCGGCGATGAATTGATAGGACAGGCCGTGAAATCCGTAGCGGCGGATTCCCATCTCGTCGAAGCGCCGCGGAATCGCGAAGCGCCGCGCCAGCGGTGCGAGATCGTGATGGAACGCAGTGTCGAAGCAGGCGATTTGCGGCAGTTCCGGCCGCAGCATCATGATTGGCCGGATCGGTGACAGGCTGCGCGGCTGATGCAGCGGCGCCAGCGGCGTCAAGGCGTGCAGCGCCTCGATCACCTCGTCGTCGATGACAACCGGCGCGACGAAATCCTGTCCGCCATGCACGATGCGATGGCCGATCGCCAGCAACTCGTCGCTGGCGAGATAACCATCGACCCAGGTCAGGATATCGTCGAGCAGCCCGGTCTCGTCGCCGTGCTTGGGCTGATGCTTGTCGAACAGCAACTGCCCGTCGGTATCCTTGATCGTTAGCCGCGGCTCGGCGTCGTGTTCATCCAGCAGCCCCTTGCACAAAAGTTGCGGGCCACTCGCGGTGACGTCGAACAGCCCGAACTTGATGGTGCTCGATCCGGCATTGAGAACCAGGATGGCGTCGGACATGGCGGCTTCAGTCTCCCGCTTTTGCGGCCGTGCCATAAGGCCAATCCCAATCGCGAATGGCCGGCATGTCCTCGCCGTGGGCGCGAACATATCGGGTGTGCTCGATCAGGGCATCGCGGAACTGCTGCTTGATCGCAGCGGCGGCGACGCCGAGGCTAGGCACGCGTTCGATGACGTCGATCGCCAGATGAAAGCGATCGAGCCGGTTCAGCACCACCATGTCGAACGGCGTCGTGGTGGTGCCTTCCTCCTCGAAGCCGTGCACATGCATGCGCTCGTGATTGGCTCGGCTGTAGGTCAGGCGGTGGATCAGATGCGGGTAGCCGTGGAACGCGAAAATCACCGGCTTGTCGCGCGTGAACATGCCGTCGAAGTCGCGGTCGTTGAGTCCGTGCGGATGTTGCGTATCCGGCTGCAGCGTCATCAGATCGACGACGTTGATGACACGAATGTTCAGATCCGGCACCACCTGCCGCAGCAGATCGACCGCGGCGAGGGTTTCCAGCGTAGGGACATCGCCGCAACACGCCATCACCACGTCGGGTTCGTTGGCGACGCGCTCGTTGCTGGCCCATGGCCAAATGCCGATTCCGGCGTCGCAATGCGTGGCGGCCTGGTCCATCGTCAGCCATTGCGGCGCGGGCTGCTTGCCGGCGACGATGACGTTGATGCGGTCATAGGTCCGCAGCACGTGGTCGGTGATCCACAGCAGGGTGTTGGCGTCCGGCGGAAAATACACCCGGACGACATCGGCCTTCTTGTTGACGACATGGTCGATGAAGCCGGGGTCCTGATGGCTGAAGCCGTTATGGTCTTGGCGCCAGACATGAGAGGTCAGAAGATAGTTCAACGAGGCGATCGGGCGGCGCCAAGGCAGGCCGCGCGACACCTTCAGCCATTTGGCGTGCTGGTTGAACATCGAGCCGATGATGTGGACGAAGGCCTCGTAGCACGAAAACAGGCCGTGGCGCCCGGTCAGCAGATAGCCTTCCAGCCAGCCCTGACACAGGTGTTCGCTCAGCACTTCCATCACCCGGCCGTCTTGCGCCAGATGCACGTCGTAAGGCTCGATGCCCTCCATCCACTGCCGCTCGGTGACCTCGAACACCGCGTCGAGCCGGTTCGAGGCGGTCTCGTCCGGCCCCATGATGCGGAAGTTGCGTTGCTCGGCGTTCAGCGTGATCACGTCGCGCAGGAACTTGCCCATCTCGCGGGTCGCCTCGCCGAGCACGGCGCCGGGCTTGGGTACGTCGATGGCGTAGTCGCGATAATCGGGCAGCTTGAGCTCGCGCTTCAGCGATCCGCCATTGGCGTGCGGATTGGCGCCCATGCGGCGGTTGCCGTCCGGCGCCAGCGCCTGCAATTCCGGCAGCAGCCGGCCGGCGTCGTCGAACAGTTTTTCGGGCTGGTAGCCGCGCATCCATTCTTCAAGCAAGCGGAGATGTTCGGGATTGCCGCGCGGGTTGCTGATCGGCACCTGATGCGCGCGCCAGAAGCCTTCGACCTTGAGGCCATCGACTTCCTTCGGTCCGGTCCAGCCCTTGGGGCTGCGCAGCACGATCATCGGCCACTTCGGTCGGGCCTTGTTGCCGTCGTCGCGGGCGGCCTGCTGAATGGCGCGGATGCGGGCGAAAGCGGTCTCCAGCGTTTCGGCCATCAGCCGGTGCATGGTGGCTGGATCGCTGCCCTCGACGAATAGCGGCTCGTGGCCGTAGCCCTCGAACAGTTTTCGCAGTTCGTCGTCGGCCATGCGGGCAAGCACGGTGGGATTGGCGATCTTGTAGCCGTTGAGATGCAGGATTGGCAGCACGGCGCCGTCATGGACGGGATTGAGAAACTTGTTGGAATGCCAGGAGGCGGCGAGCGCGCCGGTCTCAGCTTCGCCGTCGCCGATGACGCAGGCGACGATCAGATCGGGATTGTCGAACGCCGCGCCATAGGCATGCACCAGCGCATAGCCGAGTTCGCCGCCCTCGCTGATCGAGCCGGGCGTCTCCGGCGCAGCGTGGCTGGGAATACCGCCCGGAAACGAGAACTGCCGAAACAGCTTTTGCAGGCCGTCGGCATCGCGGCTGATGTCGGGATAGATCTCGCTGTAGCTGCCTTCGAGATAGGTGTTGGCGACCATGCCTGGGCCGCCATGTCCGGGTCCGCAGACATAGAGCACGCTGAGATCGTCCGCGCGGATCGCGCGATTGAGATGGGCGTAGACAAAATTGAGTCCGGGGGTCGTTCCCCAATGGCCGAGCAGCCGCGGCTTGACGTGCTCGCGCTGCAATGGCTGGCGCAGCAACGCATTGTCGAGCAGATAGATCTGTCCGACCGACAGATAGTTGGCGGCGCGCCAGTAGCGATCGATCAGATTGACTTCATCGTCGCTCAGTGGCGAACGATTGGGTGAAATATCGTGCATGGCGGAACCTTTCGCCAGCGAACCGAAACATCGGCCTGGCTGGCTGTGCTGCATTTTCGTTCGTCGCTGAATTCGATGCCCGCCAACAGCGGCTGGAGTCCGTGCCGGTGGTCGTACAGTGGCAGATTTTTGTGACAGTCTGCGCGGTAACTATCGTGGCCTGGCGGGGACTTACTTGACGGCGGCGCCGTCGAGGTCGGCATGTACACAGTACGACGGCATTGAGGCGAAACGGTATCCTGTCGCTGTTCGCGATGTATCCTATCGCGTGCACCACCGAAGCGCGAGCCCATGCCGGTGATAGGGGGCGGATCTATTTCGGGCTTGCCGTCTTGCGTCGTCTCGTGCTGTTGAGGTTGGCAGCGTGCCGCGCCGGCCGATCGTTGTCGGCACCTCATCTTGACGAAACCCGAGACCCCGGACATCCCATGCGAATCCTGAACGTCGCCGCCGCCCAAATGGGGCCGATCCAGAAGGCGGAGAGCCGCGAAACCGTGGTGAAGCGGATGCTGGCGCTGCTGGCGGAGGCCAAATCGAAAGGCGCCGACCTCGTTGTCTACCCTGAGTTGGCGCTGACGACGTTCTTCCCGCGCTATTATATGATCGACCAGAAAGAGGTCGATACCTGGTTCGAATCCGAGATGCCGAATGCGGCGGTCCAGCCGCTGTTCGACGCCGCCGCCGCGGCGAACATCGCGCTGTCGATCGGCTATGCCGAACTGACGCCGGACGGCCATCACTTCAACACCCAAATCCTGACCGACCGAACCGGCAAGATCATCGGCAAATACCGCAAGATCCATCTGCCCGGTCATGTCGAATTCGACACAGAGCGTGCCTTCCAGCATCTCGAGAAGCGGTATTTCGAACCCGGCGATCTCGGCTTCCCGGTATTTCGCGCGCTCGGCGGCATTTTCGGCATGTTGATCTGCAACGACCGGCGCTGGCCCGAAGCCTATCGCGTCATGGGCCTGCAGGGCGTCGAAATGGTCGTGCTCGGCTACAACACCCCGGCGATCAATTCGCAGCGTTCCGCCGAAGGCCCGGAGCAGCGGCTGTTTCACAACCGGCTGTCGGTGCAATCCGGCGCCTACCAGAATTCGACCTTCGTGGTCGCGGTCGCCAAGGGCGGCGATGAAGACGGCTTTCCGCTGATCGGCGGCAGCCTGATCGTCGATCCCAACGGCGTGATTCTGGCGGAAGCCAAGACCGAAGGTGACGAATTGCTGGTCTGCGCCTGCGATCTCGACGAGACGGCGTTCGGCAAGAAGACCATCTTCGACTTCGAACGTCACCGCCGCATCGAACATTACGGCCGCATCACCTCGCAGACCGGCGTAATCTTGCCGCCGGAGTGATCCCGGATTTGCGACAAATTCAGCTGTCGTCCCGGCAAGCGAGCCTGCGAGCGCAAGCCGGGACCCATAGCCTCTGTCTTATCGACGATGCTGTGGCTCCGCCGCCTTCAAACCATGAACTCGGAGGCTATGGGTCCCTGTGTAGTTTTGATCTGTCATGATGGGCTGCGGGCGGTATGCCGTTGGGTCCCTGGTCGCGAAGACCGTGAGCCGGCCTGGCACCCGCCCGCTTCTGCACCACCCAAACC
>NZ_JAQGJD010000085.1 GCF_028290785.1 Tardiphaga sp.
CCAAAAACATGGCTGCACCGCCTTCTCAGGCTCAGGAAATCATTGTTTTTCGCGGAATTCCCCCTATATTGCGCCGCAACGCGTCCGAGTACCCGGCCCCTTCTGGCCGGGTTTGCTTTTGGAGGGATTGCCCCAGCGCGTTTTCAGACGAGGCACAATTGACGGCGCTTGAGCAAATGGCCCAAGGCCTTTGTCGAACCTGCTTTGTTGAACCGCTCCGGGCACCCAGACCGTAAAACCAGAAGAAGACCTATGAACCTTCGCAACATTGCTATCATCGCCCACGTTGACCACGGCAAGACCACGCTCGTCGACAAGCTCTTGCAGCAGTCCGGCACCTACCGCGACAACCAGCGTCAGGTTGAGCGCGCGATGGATTCGAACGACATCGAAAAAGAGCGCGGCATCACCATTCTCGCCAAGTGCACCTCGGTGCATTGGGAAGACGTCCAGATCAACATCGTCGATACCCCCGGCCATGCCGACTTCGGCGGCGAAGTCGAACGCATCCTGTCGATGGTCGATGGTGTGATCGTGCTCGTCGATGCCGCGGAAGGCCCGATGCCGCAGACCAAGTTCGTGGTCGGCAAGGCGCTCAAGCTCGGCCTCCGCCCGATCGTCGCCATCAACAAGGTCGATCGCCAGGACGCCCGCATCACCGAAGTCGTCAACGAGGTGTTCGACCTGTTCGCCGCCTTGGACGCGACCGACGACCAGCTCGACTTCCCGATCCTGTACGGGTCCGGCCGCAACGGCTGGATGGCCGACAGCCCGGATGCGTCGCATGACGTCGGCATGAAGCCGCTGTTCGATCTCGTCATCAAGCACGTGCCGCCGCCAGTGGTCGAAGAAGGCCCGTTCCGCATGCTCGGCACGATCCTCGAAGCCAACCCCTATCTCGGCCGCATCATCACCGGCCGCATCTCGTCCGGCTCGGTGCGCCCGAACCAGACGGTCAAGGTGCTGTCGCGCGACGGCAAGACCGTGGAAACCGGCCGCATCACCAAGATCCTGGCGTTCCGCGGCCTCGAGCGTCAGCCCGTGGAACTCGCCGAAGCCGGTGACATCGTCGCCATCGCTGGCCTGCCCACGGGCACCGTGGCCGATACGTTCTGCGATCCCTCGGTCGATACCCCGATCCAGGCGCAGGCGATCGATCCGCCGACCGTGTCGATGTCCTTCATCGTCAACAACTCACCGCTCGCCGGCACCGAAGGTACCAAGGTCACTAGTCGTCTGATCCGCGACCGCCTGTTGCGCGAAGCCGAAGGCAACGTCGCGCTGAAGGTTGTCGAAACCGCGGACCGCGACGCGATGGAAGTGTCGGGCCGCGGCGAATTGCAGCTCGCCATCCTGATCGAGAACATGCGCCGCGAAGGCTTCGAGCTCTCGGTGTCGCGTCCGCGCGTCGTGTTGACCAAGGACGAGAACGGCAACACGCTGGAGCCGGTCGAGGAAGTCGTCATCGACGTCGATGAAGAGTTCTCCGGCGTCGTCGTTCAGAAGATGAGCGAACGCAAGGCCGAGATGATCGAGATGCGCCCGTCCGGCGGCAACCGCCTGCGACTGGTGTTCTACGCACCGACCCGCGGCCTGATCGGCTATCAGGGCGACCTGATGACCGACACCAAAGGCACGGCGATCATGAACCGGCTGTTCCACGCCTACCTGCCCTACAAGGGCGAGATCGCCGGCCGTCGCAACGGCGTGCTGATCTCGAACGACGCGGGCGAAGCGGTGGCCTATGCCATGTTCAAGCTGGAAGATCGCGGCCCGATGATGATCGAGCCCGGCGTGAAGGTTTACAAGGGCATGATCATCGGCGAGCACACCCGCGAGAACGATCTCGAACTCAACGTGCTCAAGGGCAAGCAGCTCTCGAACATCCGCACCACGTCGAAGGACGAAGCGGTCCGCCTGACTCCGCCGATCCGCATGACCCTGGAAAAGGCGCTGGCCTATATCGAGGGCGACGAGCTGGTCGAGATCACCCCGAAGTCGATCCGCCTGCGCAAGAAGCACCTCGACGCCGCCGACCGCAAGCGCGCCGAAAAGACCAAGGAAGTGGTGGCGTAACGCCACGCTGCTTCGGTTGATTGTTACGAAATGCCCGGCTCGCGCCGGGCATTTTTGTTGGTGTGACGCACGGCACTCGCAGCTCGTCGTCCCCGCGTAGGCGGGGACCCATAACCACCGTCAAGGCGGTGGAAACGGCAGAGCTACCGCGACAGCGCATCTACTCATGCTCCGGCGTGTATGGGTCCCCGCCTTCGCGGGGACGACGTGGAGAAGCCGGGGCTCATGCCTTTGGCGCGCCCGCCTGCAGCCTCGGATCGGCCTTGGCGAACGCTTCCAGCGCCTCGCAGCGGGCGACGATGCGGTCGATGGTCGGCGCATCCTTTACCGGGATCTTCAGCACCTGCATGGTCGCGGTGATGCTGAGCAGGCAGATGTCGGCGATGCTGATCGCGTCGCCATGGCAGAACGTGCCGGTGGCGGCCTCGGAGGCCAGCCGCCGCTCCACCGCGGCGAGGCCGGTGTCGAACCAGTGCACCAGCCAGGCGCGCACCGCGGCATCGTCGAAGCCGCCGACCCCCGCCAGATATTTTCGCACCCGCGGCGTGATCAGTGGATGGGTGTCGGCGGCGAGCATCTGGGCGATCGAACGCACCCGGGCGCGGCCATGCGGATCGGCCGGCAGCAAGGGCGGCGCGGGGTGGGTCTCGTCGATAAATTCCAGGATCGCCAGCGATTCGGTCAGCGGCGGATGACCTTTCTCCACCAGCGCCGGAATCGCGCCGAGCGGATTGATCTTCAGGAAGGCCTCGCCGAGCTGCTCGCCCGCATCGAGGTCGATGTTGCGCTCGCGGGCCGTGAGCCCCTTCAGGTTGAGCGCCACCCGCACCCGGTAGGTCGCCGATGTCCGCCAGAAGCCGTAGAGCTCGAAATCGGGTTGCTCGGTCATGGAACGATCGCTCCTGGCGTTGCTTTGGACGGGCCGGTGATGGTGCGGCGGCTTGAATAATTCAAGCAAGACGATATCCCACTGTCACGACAATCACGCGTGATCCGCTCCGTGACGGCCGCATGCGCCGCGTTTCGAGACCGCAGATGCGATGACAAAATTTCCCTCCGAGATCGATATCGCCATCATCGGTGCCGGCGCCGCCGGGCTCGGTGCGGCCCGTGCGCTGGAGCATTCCGGCCGGTCTGTGATCGTGCTGGAAGCCCGCGACCGCCTCGGCGGTCGCGCACACACCGTGATGGCCGCGCCGGGCATTCCGTTCGACATGGGATGCGGCTGGCTGCATTCCGCCAACAAGAATTCCTTCGTGGCGATCGCGCAGCAGCTCGGCTTCGCCATCGACAAGGCCCGCGCGCCGTGGCGCGAGGGCAGTTATGAGCGCACCTTCCCGAAGGCCGACCGGATCGAGTTCTTCCAGGCGATCGAAGCGTTTTACGACCGCGCCGAGGCCGCCGCGGAGAACGAGCCCGACGCGCCCGCCAGCACCTGCCTGGAGCCCGGCAATCGCTGGAATCCGATGATCGATGCCATCAGCACCTACATCAACGGCGTCGAGCTCGACCGCGTGTCGCTGCACGACATGGATGCCTATGAGGACACCGAGGTGAACTGGCGGTTGCCATCAGGCTATGGCGCGCTGATATCGGCCTATGGCACGCCGGCGCCGGTGTCGCTGAACACGCAGGTGACGCGGATCGATCATTCCGGGCCGCGGATCCGGATCGACACATCGAAGGGCACGTTGAGCGCCGTGCAGGTGATTGTCACGGTGCCGAGCAACTTGATCGCCAACGAGTCGATTCGCTTTCATCCGCCGCTGCCCGCCAAGGTCGATGCCGCCCGCGGGTTGCCGCTCGGTGCCAACAACAAGGTGCTGCTGGCGCTGGACGGTGCCGAGGCCCTGCCGAGCGACGCCGGCCTGCGCGGCGCCACCATGCGCGTCGGCGTCGGCAGTTTTCAGCTTCGGCCGTTCGGCACGCCCACCGTCGAAGGCTTCTATGGCGGCACGTTTGCGCGCGAGTTGGAGGACGCCGGCGAGGGCGCGCTGTCCGCGCAGGCGATCGACGAAGTGGTCGCGCTGCTCGGTTCGGATATGCGCCGGCGCCTCACGCCGCTCGCCGAATCGCGCTGGAGCCACGACCCGTTCGCGCAGGGCGCCTATTCCGCGGCCAGCCCCGGCCACGCCGGTGCTCGCGCGGTGTTGGCCGCCCCCGTTGACGGAAGACTGTTCTTCGCGGGCGAAGCGACGTCGGCGCATTTCTTCTCGACAGCGCATGGCGCAAGGGATAGTGGCGAGCGGGCAGCGGAAGAGGTGCTCGAAACAGCCGCTCCGGGAAAGAGCTAGAGCTTGCTTCGTTTGGATTGAAGCGGGGGGATCGTTTCCCGGATCCCGGTTTCTTCCGCGCCCAACCGGAGCCCCGGCTCAGCGGCGCACCACGCCGCTAAGAAGCGGCGCAGTGCACCGCGTCCGGCGAACGATCCCAGCGAACTGAATCCGACTTGAGCTCCGGCTACTCGATCACCCGTGCCCTGAACGCCGCGTCCGGCACCATGCACACATCACTCCGTCCAAAAATCCGATAGCGATTTCTGGCGATGAGATTGTAGACGGGATCGCGCAGCCATCCTGGCAACACGCGCAACACCCGCACCCATCCAAAACCCGGCAGCAGCGACAGCACCGTCAGCGCGCCATCGGATTTGTAGTGCGCGATGCCGTTGTGGATCACAGCATTGGTGTCGGGGTCGGTGGGGTCGATGCCGAGCGCGTGTGCGAGGCGGGTGCCGTAGGCGGACTGGATCGCGGTGAAGCGGAAACGGCGCTCGATGTCGCGCGCGGCGATGAAGCGGATCCAGTGCGATCAGAACATGCAGACGCCGTCATACAGGATGACGTCGTCGTCGGGCCATTGCTGGGTCATCGCTTCTTTCCCGGCCGCGCGGTGATGGCCATCAAGGCGTTAT
>NZ_JAQGJD010000093.1 GCF_028290785.1 Tardiphaga sp.
TTCGCTAGATGTCCCGCCCATCCACGATGTTCAGCGAGAGCGGGCCAGCCACGGCGGAGTGTTTTACGCTTACGCGACCCGTTGCTTCATCAGGTCGTCGAGATCCAGCCGTCGCGTGAATATCGCCAGCCCGCCTTTGCTGTCATGCGGCCAGGCTTCCTGCGGCCGGTCCCAGTACAGCTCGACACCGTTCTGGTCGGGATCGCGCAAATACAGCGCTTCGGAGACCCCGTGGTCGCTGGCGCCGTCGAGCGCGATGCCGGCTTGCTGTACGCGATGCAGCGCGTCGGCGAGTGCGGCGCGGGTCGGATACAGGATCGCGGTGTGGAACAGTCCGGTGGTGCCGGGCGCTGGCGGCTGGCCGCCTTTGCTCTCCCAGGTGTTGAGCCCGATATGGTGGTGATAGCCGCCGGCGGAAATGAACGCGGCCTGGTCGCCGTAGCGCTGCATCAACTGGAAGCCGAGCACGTCGCAATAGAAGCCGAGCGCGCGGGCGAGATCCGCCACCTTGAGGTGGACGTGCCCGATCCGCGTGCCTGCGGCGATCGGCGTGGAAGTCTCAGACATGGTGTCTCCTCGGCAGCGATGGGTTCCGCTGCCGATCTATGCACGGTTGCCGCCTATGCAAGCTCGGAGATCTGGCCGTCGGGCAGGCCGAAATCGTAAGTGTTCAGCGTCATCGACACCATGGTGTAATAGCCGCACAGCCCGATGATCTCGACCAGGCCGCGCTCGCCGAGCAGTTTCACGGCCTCGTCATGCAGTGGCTGCGAGAGGCCGCGCGCCTCGTGCAGGGATTTGGCGACGTCGTAGATCACCCGCGCCTTCGGATCGGTGAAGCTCGGCGTGCGCCGCTGCTTGATGTCCTCGATGATGTCAGGCGAAAGCCCGCCGTCGAGCGCCATCTTCTTGTGGGCATACCATTCGAAATGCGCCGTCCAGTGCCGTGCCGTCACCAGGATCGCCAGTTCGGAGAGCGCGGGCGTCAGCGAGGTGTCGTAGCGCAGGAAGGCGCCAAGCCTTGTCGCGTGCTTGGCCATCTCCGGGCTGTGCAGCCAGGCCATCATCGGCTCCGGCGGCTTGCCGCGCTTGCTGGCTATCGATTCGTCGTAGACGGTTTTCTGGTCGGCGCTCATCTCGTCCGTCGAAAGCCATTTCAGGCGCATGTTTTCCTCCGTGTTTTTTGCGTGTCCCGGATCGGCAGCACACCACGTCGCTGGCGCGACGCGTTGCGCAGCATCCGGGGAACGAGATTGTCGCTTTTGACAGCGCTACCGGATCGGCGGCGCGTACTGGATGCCGCCGGCGCTCCATAGCTGGTTCAAGCCGCGCGGAATGCGCAACTTCGAACCAGAGCCGACGTTGCGCTCATAGACCTCGCCGTAATTGCCGACATGGCGGATGATCCGCGCCGCCCAGTCTTTGCTGAGGCCGAGGTCCTCGCCATAGACGCCCTCGGTGCCGACCAGCCGCATCACGTCGGGCTTCTTCGATTTCAACGCTTCGTCGATGTTCGCGGAGGTGATGCCGAGTTCCTCCGCGTTGATCATCGCATACAGCGTCCACTTCACCATCATCATCCAGTCGTCGTCGCGCTGCCGCACCACCGGCGCCAGCGGTTCCTTCGAGATGATGTCCGGCAGGATGACGTGATCGTCCGGCTTGCCCAGCGTCAGCCTGAGTGCATAGAGCTGCGACGCATCCGCCGTGAAGGTGTCGCACTGCCCGGCATTGTAGGCCTTCACGACTTCCTCGAGCTTGGCGAACTTCATCTCGGTGTACTTGATGTTGTTGCCGCGGAAGTAGTCTGCGAGGTTCAGCGCCGTGGTGGTGCCGTCCTGCACGCAGACCTTGCTGCCGTCGAGGTCGAGCGCGGCATCGACGTTGCGCGCCTTCGGCACCATGAAGCCCTGGCCGTCATAGTAAGACACCGCGGGGAAATACAGGTCGTAATTGGTCTCGCGCGACATGCTCCAGGTCGAGTTGCGGCTGAGGATATCGACCTTGCGGCTCTGCAGTTCCTTGAAGCGGTCGGTGGCGTCGAGCGGGACGAAGGTCACCTTCTTCGGGTCGTTGAAGATCGCGGCGGCCACTGCGCGGCAGAAATCGACGTCGAAGCCAGCCCAGTTGCCGCTGGCATCCGGGGTCGAGAAGCCCGGCAGGCCGGTGTTGACGCCGCACAGCACGGCATCCCGACGGATGGTGCGCTTCAGCGTCTTGGTGTCGTAGCGCTCATAGGTAATGGCGGCGGCGGCGATGCCGGCCGCCACGAGGAGGCCGATCGCGAGGCCGGTCACGAAGGTCCGCTTCATCCACATGGGTTCGACTCTCCAGCAATCGGGGAAAGGTTTGGAAAAGGAAGGTCGAGGCGCGTCTACAGCTCAGGCTTCTGCCGCACGATCACCTTGGTACCGACGGGGATCCGTTCGTACAGGTCGGCGACGTCGGAATTGACCAGCCGGAAGCAGCCGGAGGAAATCGCGGTGCCGATCGTATCGGGCTGGTTGGTGCCGTGGATGCGGTATACCGTGGCGCCGAGATACATCGCGCGGGCGCCGAGCGGATTACCCGGGCCGCCGGCCATGAAGCGCGGCAGATAGGGCTGGCGCGCGATCATTTCCGGCGGCGGCGTCCAGTCCGGCCACTCCGCCTTGCGCGAGATTTTCAGCAGGCCCTGCCAGGTGAAGCCGTCACGGCCGACGCCGATGCCATAGCGCAGCGCGCGGCCATTGCCCTGCACCAGATAAAGATGACGGTCGGCGGTCGAGATGATGATGGTGCCGGGCGCCTCGGTGGTGCGGTACAGCACCATCTGCTTCTGGAACTCGGGTTCGAGCTGCACGGAATCATCGGGGATCAGGCCAGGCTGGTCGCCGCGGTCGGGCTGTTGCGCCGACGCCTGCGTGATCGACAACATCAGCCCAGCGGCCGCAACGAGGTGAAGCCAGGTGGCGCGGCGGATGTGAATCATGGCGGGCTCTCCGTACGGCGGTTCGGCGCTGTGTATCACAGCGCTGTTAACGGAGCCAGAGAGGGGCACTTGTCCCGGACGCGGTGCAGCGCACAACGCCGCTACGCGGCGCGTTGCGCAGCATCCGGGGAACGAGCCTGAGCTATCTCGTCCCAATCCAAAGCCGCAGCCCGTAGGCGATGACGGCTACCGTGCCGACGCCGCCGGCCCATAGCGCCGCGAACCACAGCAGCCGCTGCGCCAGCGGCCGGGACTTCTCGGGAGGCGCCGGTGACATCAATGATAGCCCGCGCCGGCCCGAACCTTGCCGCGAAACACGTAATAGGCCCAACCGGTGTAAGCGAGAATGAGCGGCACCAGCACCGCGATGCCGTAGCTCATGAACACCAGGCTGTTGTCCGGCGCCGCCGCCTGCCAGATCGTGATGCTGCGCGGCACGATGTAGGGCCACATGCTGATGCCCAGCCCCGCATAGGACAGCGCGAACAGCGTCAGCGCCAGGAAGAACGGGCGATAGTCTTGTTGGGCCCTCAAGCTGCGCAGCAGCAGCGCCGTGACCACGGCGACCGCGATCGGCACCGGCGCGGTGGCCAGCACGTTGGGCCAGGCGAACCAGCGCCTGGCATATTCGGCATCGAGAAACGGCGTCGCCAGACTTACCGCGCCGATGGCGCCGAGCATCGCGAACAGCAGCCACCAGCTCAGCCGATATGCACGGTCGCGCAATTCGCCTTCGGTCTTCATCACCAGCCACGTGGCGCCAAGCAGGCCGTAGCCGGCTACCAGCGCCAGGCCGGTCAGCACGCTGAACGGCGTCAGCCAGTCCCACCAGCCGCCGCCATAGTGCCGGCCGTTGACCACCACGCCCTGCAGGATGGCGCCGAGCGCCACGCCCTGCGCCAGCGTCGCCAGCAACGAGCCGCCGGCAAAGGCGATGTCCCACAAATTGCGCTCGCGCGTCGTCCGCCAGCGGAATTCGAAGGCAACGCCGCGAAACACCAGGCCCAGCAGCATGACGATGATCGGCGTGTACAGCGCCGGCATCAGCACGGCATAGGCCAGCGGAAACGCGGCCATCAGCCCGCCGCCGCCGAGCACCAGCCAGGTCTCGTTGCCGTCCCATACCGGGGCGACGGAATTCATCATCACGTCGCGGTCTTGCTTTTTCGGGAACAGCGGAAACAACATGCCGAGCCCGAGGTCGAAGCCGTCCATCACCACATAGACGAACACGGCGAAGGCGATGATGAACGCCCAGATGGTGGCGATATCGATCATGACGGACGTCCATGGGCTGCGGCGCCAGCTGCGGGGGTTAGGCCGGCAGCACGTGCCGGCACGTCGCCGCGCGGGCCTTCCTCGCCATGGTGCGGCGGCACCGCCATCAGCCGCAACAGGTAGATGGCGCCGGCGGCATAGACGATGAAGTAGACGATACCGAAGGCGACCAATGACGACGCCACGGCGGGAGCGGCAAGTGGCGAAACGGATTCTGTGGTGCGCAGCAGTCCGAACACGGTGAACGGTTGCCGCCCGGTTTCGGTGGTGACCCAGCCGGCCAGCACCGCGATGAAGCCCGCCGGACCCATCGCCAGGGCGAAGACATGCATGAAACGAGACTGATACAGCTCGCCGCGCCAACGCATCACCAGGCTGAGCAAGCCGAGCCCGAGCATCAGCAAGCCGATCCCGACCATGATGCGGAACGACCAGAACGTCACAGGCACCGGCGGCCAGTTTTCGCGCGGGATGGTGTCGAGCCCGGCCATCGGCGCGTTGGGGTCGTGCTTGAGGATCAGCGAGCCCAGCTTCGGCACCTCGACAGCGTAGTCGACCCTGGCCTCATTCTGATTGGGCAGGCCGAACAAAATCAGCGGCGCGCCCTCAGGGTGGCTCTTGTAGTGCCCCTCCATGGCCATCAGCTTGGCCGGCTGATGCTGCAGCGTGTTGAGGCCGTGCTGGTCCCCGGCCAGAATCTGCAGCGGCGCTACCAGGGTGGCCATCCACATAGCCATCGAAAACATCACGCGCGCGCCGGGCAGGCGCGAATCCTTCATGAGGTGCCAGGCGCCGACCGCCCCAACCACCAGCGCCGTGGTGAGATAGGCCGCCAGCACCATGTGCACCAGACGATAGGGGAACGACGGGTTGAAGATCACCTTCCACCAGTCGGCGGCGATGAACTGGCCGGCCTCGTTGATGGCGTAGCCCGCGGGCGTCTGCATCCAGGAATTCGCCGACAGGATCCAGAATGCGGAAAACAGCGTGCCGATCGCCACCATCAGCGTCGCGACGAAATGCAATTTGTGGCCGACGCGTTCCAGCCCGAACAACATGACGCCGAGAAATCCCGCCTCGAGGAAAAAGGCGGTGAGCACCTCATAGGCCATCAGGGGGCCGATCACCGGGCCGGTCTTGTCGGAGAACGCCGACCAGTTGGTGCCGAACTGGTACGACATTACGATGCCCGAAACGACGCCCATGCCGAAGGCGATGGCGAAGATCTTGAGCCAGTAGTTGAACAGGTTGATGAACACCTCGCGGCCGGTCCATAGCCACAGCGCTTCGAGCACCGCGAGGTAGCTGGCCAGCCCGATCGAGAACGCCGGGAAGATGATGTGGAACGACATCGTGAACGCGAACTGCGCCCTGGCCAATACTACGGCATCCCAGCCTTCGAACATCGCCGCCACCCATTCTCGTCAGATCAGGTGAGATGCTACCACGCGTCTCGCGCCGATTCTATCGCAGGGAGGCTACCGGAACTGGCGCGCGGCAAAACGGCAACCGGTTGATAGCGTTGCCAATTCCTACCGGCTTAAATCTGCAGTCATGCGCTTAGACAATATGTCCACGCCCTTACTGATCCTCCCCCTGCAGGTGAGGGTAAGAAACGCCCAGACAAAAAAAGACCCGGAAGGGGGCATCCCGTCCGGGTCGATAGGCTGGAGGTTAAACGAGGAAACTGGTGATCAGCGGGCAAGCTGGCTGCCGATGGAAACGACGCAGACGTCCGCGGCAGTCCGGCTGCTGCAGTCGGTGACTACCTGCTGCCGTACCTGCATGACGCTGCGATCGCCCGGCGCGTGCGGCGCGCTCTGCTGGGCGGACAGCGACGCAAGGGTGCAAATCGCGCCGAGCGGGATGATGAAAAGGCGGAAGGTCGGCTTCAGCATGGTTCGCACTCCCGGGTTGGCGCTTCTGAGCTTCGGTATAGCGGCCGATTCTTTCCGGCCGATGTCGTCGATTGTTTCAATGGTGTCGTCGCGGCGATCAGGCCGCGATGCTATCGACACCGGCGCTCTTCAGCAGCTCGGCGAGCTGTTTGCGGGCATAGAACATCCGGGTCTTCACCGTGGAAGCGGGAATGCCGATCAGCGACGCGACCTCCTCTACTGACTTCTCATGGTAGTAGACCAGGTTGACGATCTCGCGATGCGCCGGCGACAGTTTGGCGACGCAGGCGCGCAGGATAGCGCTGGTGCGGCTGCGATCGAGCGCGGCTTCCGGCGTATCGCCCTGATCGGCGATTTCCATCACGTCGTCCTGGTCGATGTCCTCGTGCTTGCGCTGGCGCAAGGCGGTCAGCGCCTTGAAGCGAGCGATCGAGAGCAACCAGGTGGAGACCTGCGAACGGCCCTCGAACTGGCCGGCGGTCCGCCACACGTCGAGGAACACCTGGCTCACCAGATCCTCTGCCGCGGTGGTGTCGCGCATCATGCGCAGCACGAAGCGGTAGACCCGGACGTGGTGGCGGGAATAAAGGGTGTGCATCGCACTGCGGTTACCGCCAGCGATGCTCTCCAGCAACATTTCATCGGACGTGGCGCGGGCGGCAATGATGCCCTGCTGGCCTGCGGCGTTGATGGCGATGACGTTCTGCATGATCGGCTCCCGTTAGTCACCGCAATGGCGGCTTCGTTGGGAGGAGTGTTAAGGAGCGCGCGTTTCAGGATGTCTGCTCCAAAAGCGGAAAATGGTTTCATGCCACCTGTGAATTGTGTCGTCGCATGGTTAGCGACGACACATTAGAGGATAAATTGCGTGCAATTTGAATGAGATGGCCTCTTAAAAGAATTCAAGTCGGTTCCACGTGCGGGCGTGGAACTAAACTCTTTCGGCCTGAAAAGCTTTGTATCGGGGTGCGACAAGGTGAAGCTTGCCGCTATCCCTTCTCGGCCACCGGCGAGAACAGGTAGCCGCCGCCGCGGATAGTGCGGATCACCATTGGCCGTGTCGGGTCCGGTTCGATCTTGCGGCGAATCCGCATGATGCGCAGATCGACCGCGCGATCGAAGGCTTCGGCGTCGCGGGCGTTGGCGAGTTCCAGCAGCCGCTCGCGCGACAGCACGCGCTTCGGATTGGCGGCGAACACTTTCAGCAGACCGAATTCCGACGCGGTCAGCGGATGTTCGTTGCCGTCGTCGTCGCGTAGCGCCTGGGCTTCGAGGTCGAGCCACTTGGTACCGAACCGCACCAGATGGTCCTTCGAGGACTTCGCCGGCGCGGCCTCCGCAACACCGACGCCCTTGCCGGGCGTGCTCCGCCGCAGCACCGAGCGGATCCGCGCCATCAGTTCGCGCAGCTCGCAGGGTTTTGCGATGTAGTCGTCGGCGCCGAGTTCGAGTCCGACCACGCGATCGATCGGGCTCGCGGTGGCGGTCAGCATGATCACCGGCACGTTGGTGCGGCTCTTCAAGTCGCGGATGATCGACAGCCCGTCCTCCTCGGGCATGTTGAGGTCGAGCACCACCAGATCGGGCACCTTGGTCTCGATCTCCGCGCGCAGGCTCTTGCCGCCGTCGCACAAAGTGACGGTGAAGCCGTGCATCTTGAGATAGTCGCCGACCATCTCGCGCGCCGGGGCTTCGTCATCGACGACGATGATGTGGGGACTTTGGCTCATGATCGGGCGTCGGTTGTCGCGGGCAACAGGATGGTGAACGTCGCGCCCTGACCGGGCCCGGGGCTGTGCGCCGACACATCGCCGCCATGCATATCGACGATGCGCTTGACGATCGACAGGCCGAGGCCGGTGGAGCTTTCGCCGCCGGTCGGCTTGGCGGACAGTCGCTGGAAGCGGCCGAACAGCCGGTCGAGATCTTCCGGCGACAGGCCCGCGCCTTCGTCGCTGACACTGACCCTGACATGGTCGGCGTCGCCGGTCACCAGCAGCGCGATCTTGCCGCCAATCGGGCTGTACTTGATGGCGTTGCTGACCAGGTTGTCGATCGCCTCGCGCATCCGGTCGGAGTCGCACAGCGTGAGATCGTGGTGGCTCAGCGCCGATACGGTGATGGTCTGCTGCTTGTGGATGGCGGAGGGCTTGTTGGCCTCGGCGACGTCGTTGACCAGCGCCGAGATATCCACCGGCTCGCGGCGGATGGTGATGTCGAAGGCGTCGGCCATGGCATCATTGATCAAATGATCGACCATCGAGGTCAGCCGCCTGGTGGCGTCGCGGATATGTTCGACCTGCGCGGCGATGTTTTCCTTCGGCGAACCCGCGCCGATCAGCTCGGTCAGCATTTCGGTACGGCCGAGGATGACGCCCAGCGGGTTCTTCAGGTCGTGGGCGACGGTGCCGAGAATTTCATTCTTGAAACCGTTGGCGCGCTGCAGCCGCAGCCATTGCGCCGACAGCCGCCGGTTGGCCTGCATCAGCGCGCGAGTGCGCTGCGCGACTCGGTCCTCAAGCTGGGTGTTGGCCTCGTGTAGCTGCTGATAGAGAATGACGTTGTCGAAGGCGATCGATAGCCGGCTGCCGAAGATCTCCACCAGCGAACGGTCGGTCTCCGACAATTGCCGCTCGGCCTGCAGCAGCACGACCACTTCGCGACCGGAGCCAGTGCGGACGTAGAGCACGGTGCGCTGGTCGGCGAATTCGTGCTTGCGGCGGCGAAACGCCTCTTCCACCATCTGCCGCAGATCGTCATCGATCAATTGCGGCGTCACGGTGCCGATAAAGCGGCTGTAGCAGCCGGAGCCAGCCAGCACCGCGAAATCGTCGCCGGCCACGCCGCTGTCGCGCAGCACCAGAATGCCGGCGCAATCGACATTAAGCAAGGAGGCGATCTGGGTCAGCACGCCCTCCGCCAGCCGCTGCATCGACTTGAAGTCGTACAGCGTTGATGCAGCGTCGATGATGATCTCCAGCCCGCGCCGCGTCTGCACCATGCGCTCGAGCTGCTGGTAGCTGCGCAAGGCGGCGGTCAGCGAGGTGAACAGCTTGTCCGCGGTGAGCTCGGTCTTCGCCTTGTAGTCGTTGATATCGTAATCGACGATGACGCTGCGCTCCGGCGCCTGGCCCGGCTGCCCGGTACGCAGGATGATGCGGACGGTCTCGTTGTGCAGTTCGTTGCGGATGAACTCGACCAGGTCGAGGCCGGCGGCGTCGGTCTCCATGATGACGTCGAGCAGCACCGCGGCGATATCCGGGTTGTCGCGCATCAGTGTCTGGCCCTCGGCGGCGGAATAGGCCGACAGGATCTCCAGCGACTGGCCGTTTAATGTATAGTCGCTGAGCGCGAAGCGGGTGCCCTCATGCACCGCCTGATCGTCGTCGATGACAGCGATCTTCCACTTCCTTGCCGTGGATTCCACCAGCGCGTCGCCGGCGTCTTCAATCAGGTAGAGGACATCGTCCTGGTCGGCCATTGCGTCGTGATCCCGTCAATTGATCCGGTGGCGCCCGTGGCGGCCCGCGGCATGATAATGCGAAATGTAGTGCCTTGTCCCAGTCTTGACTCCAGCATCATCCGGCCACCGAGCTGTTGGGTGACCAGATTGTAAACGATGTGCAGTCCGAGGCCGGTGCCGCCCTCGTTGCGTCGCGTCGTAAAGAACGGGTCGAACGCTTGGCGCTGCACGTCGGGGCTCATGCCGGCGCCGTTATCGGAGAAGGTGATCTCGATATCGTCGCCGCGCAGCCTGGCGGCGATCGTGATGGCGCCGGGCCGCCCGCCGGGGAATGCGTGATTGACCGCATTGAGGAACAGGTTGGTCAGGATCTGACCGTAGGAGCCGGGATAGCCGTCGATCATCAGCCCGTCCGGCACCTCCACAGTCAGCGTGATCGGCGCCTTTTTCAGGACCGGCCGCAGGCTGGCGATGATCTGGTCGGTGGCCTCGGAGAGGCTGAACTGGCGCCGCTCGGCGTGCGACCGGTCCACCGCGACCTGCTTGAAGGACTGGATCAGCTCGCCGGCGCGGTGCAGGTTGGCGACCAGTTGCTGCGCTGCATCCTGCGAGGTGCGGACGAATTCCTCCAGTTGCGAGCGACGCAGCGGCGTGTTGGAGCGCAGTTCGGCCTCGAACATGTCGGTTCGCCGCGCGAAGCTCGACGCCACCGTCAGGCTGATGCCGATTGGGTTGTTGACCTCGTGGGCGACGCCGGCGACTAGCCCGCCCAGCGCGGCGAGCCGTTCGGCGTCGATCAAATTCTGCTGTGCAGCATTCAGCTCCAGCAAGGCGCTCTCGGCCTTCTCCTTGGAGGCCCGTAATTCGTTCTCGGCCTCGCGCTTGGCGATGGCGTTCTCGCGGAATACCTCGACCGCCCGCGCCATGGCGCCGACCTCGTCGCGGGCGGCGATACCTTGCACCATGCGGCCGTAGTCGCCGGAGGTGATGGCGTGCATCGAGGCCATGATCTGCTGCAACGGCAGCCGGATGCTGAGCGCGATGACGATGCCGGCGACGATGATCACGGCGAGAAACAGGCCGGCAATCACCAGCACGTTGCGCGAGATCGCCGCCAGCGTGTGGTCGAAGGTCGCCTGCGCAGTCTGCTCGCGCTGCCGCATCTTCACCGACAGGCCGTCAATGGCGCCGATGGTGTCGGCCTGGCTGGCGTCGATCGAATTGCGCAGCAAATCGGTGCGGCTGGTAAGTTGCTCGGACAGCTGCGCCAGACCGGCGCGCAGCGCCACCGCGCGGCCCTTCAGGCGCTGCAGCGCAATGCGCTGCAGGTCATTGTCGGCGAGGTCGGTCATCACCGGAATGGTGCGCTCGATGGTCTCGGTATTGCGGCGGGCTTCTTCCGCTGAGGCCGAGGCCAGCGACAGGTAGTAGGCATTGGCCGCCACCAGCATCGCCGTGAAGGCCTCACGGGACTTGCCCAGCGCCGGCCAGATCAAGGCGTCGCGCTGCCCGGTGGCGCCTTCAATGATCGAGTACAGCCCGGCCATGTCCTTCGCCGGACTCAGCACCTGCTCCTCATAGGTCCGGGCAATGGTGGATTGCAGCGTGCGCAACTCGCCGAAGCCCGAGAGGAAGCGTTCGGTGACGCGCTCCAGTTCGGCCACCGATCCCGACAGCATCGGATCGGTGGAAGCCCTGGTGTTGAGGGTGCCCAGCACCGCCTCGCGCAGCAACAGGATTTCGGCGAACAGCTCGGGGCTGGGCTGGTTGATGTAGCGGTGGATCAGGTTCTGCAGCCGGCCGGTCTCGCTTTCCAGCAGCGCCAGGATCTGGTCGGACTGCCGGACCTGGCGGACGTCGTCCCAGGCCGACGACAGCACCTGCGATCCGCTCCAGATCAGCCCGGCGAGGATCAGCACCACGGCGGAGTTCAGCGCCGCGATGGAGAGGATGCGCCAGCGGATCGGAATCGCACGCACGAGCCCGACCAGGCTGGTTCGGCCTGGCGCCGCCAGCTCGTCCTGCCGCTTTGAAACTCCGTTTTGCTGGCTTGTCACCACGGGTGTGTCACTGGGCTCCACAAAAGGTTCAATCGACCAAAAAGCCGCGCGTCAGCACCCCGGCAATGTCAAATCTAACTTCCAAGGATTTCCCCTGACTTGCCGGTTGCGTCAATCTAGCAGAAGGGCGGAGGATATGGCTACCGGCGCGCTTTCGCGATTGAATCGCGAGCCGGGCGGACTTATCAGGGCGATGCGGGGTTTGTTAGTCAGTCCGGGCGGCACCGCGACGTTGCCCGGTTTCGATCAAAACCACTTTGAAATCATCGTTTTATAGTTCGTCTCGGGGCGCTTGATTCTAAACAGAAGCCGTCGGGCAGTCCGGACCGAGAGCCGGTACCGCAGAAAACAGGGCAGATCATGCTGAAGTCGGCGTTGAGAACGATAGGGCTCGTCGCGGTCGCGGTGATGCTGGCGCAGCCGGCCCGCGCTGCCGTGGATGTGCAGTGGTGGCACGCGATGTCCGGCGAGCTTGGCCGGCAGCTGGAAAAACTCGCTGCCGACTTCAACGCCTCGCAGTCCGGCTACCGCATCGTCCCGGTCTACAAGGGCAACTACACCGAGACGGTGACGGCGGCGATCTTCGCGTTTCGCTCGCGCAGCCAGCCGGCCATCGTCCAGGTCAACGAGATCGCCACTGCGACCATGATGGCGGCAAAGGGCGCGACCTATCCGGTCTATGAGCTGATGCGCGACCAGGCGGAGTACTTCTCGCCGGCCGACTACCTGCCGGCGATCACCGGCTTCTACACCGACCTCGCCGGCAACATGCTGTCGTTTCCGTTCAACGCCTCGACGCCGATCCTGTACTACAACAAGGACCTGTTCCGGGCGGCCGGCCTCGATCCCGAGGTGCCGCCGAAGACCTGGCCCGAGCTCGGCGTCGCGGCGAAGCGGCTGCGTGCCGCCGGCTCGCCCTGCGGCTTCACCACCTCGTGGCCGTCCTGGATCAATGTGGAGAATTTCTCGGCATTCCACGACCTGCCGGTGGCCACCAGGTCGAACGGCCTCGGCGGGCTCGATGCGGTGCTGACCTTCAACAACCCGACCATGGTGCGCCATATCGCGCAACTCTCGGAATGGCAGAAGACGAAAGTGTTCGACTACGGCGGCCGTGCCACGTCGGCGGAGCCGCGCTTCCAGAAGGGCGAATGCGGCATCTTCATCGGATCGTCCGGCACCCGCGCCGATATCCTGACCAATGCGAAGTTCGAGGTCGGTTACGGTATGCTGCCGTACTGGCCGGACGTCGCCGCGGCACCGCTGAACTCGATCATCGGCGGCGCCACGCTGTGGGTGCTGCGCGATCGGCCGCGCGACGAATACAAGGGCGTTGCGAAATTCTTCGCGTTCCTGTCGCAGTCCACCGTCCAGGCCGCCTGGCACCAGAAGACCGGCTACCTGCCGATCACCCGCGCCGCCTTCGACCTGACACGTACGCAGGGCTTCTACGATCGCAATCCCGGCACCGCCAGTTCGATCGAGCAAATCACGCGAAAGCCGCCGACCGAGAATTCGCGCGGATTGCGGCTCGGCTCTTTCACCCTGATCCGCGACGCCATTGAGGACGAACTGGAACAGGCTTTTGCGGGAAAGAAGCCGGCGCAGGCCGCGCTCGACGCCGCCGTCGATCGCGGCAACAAGCTGCTGCGCCAGTTCGAGCGGGCCAATCCTGCGCAGTAGCCCTTTTCTTCACCTCGCCCCGCTTGCGGGGAGAGGTCGGAGCCTCGCGTCAGCGAGGCTTCGGGTGAGCGGGAGGCTGTGTTTCACGCGATAGTCCCACCCGGCTCGAATGACCTTCGGTCCTTCAAGCCACCCCTCTCCCCGCAAGTGCGGGTCGAGGGAAGCAAGATGCCTTTTCGCTACTTCTTGTCCAGATGCCCCGTGCGTCCGGCAAACGCGACGCATTCGTTGATGTGCCGCGCCAAGATCTCCTTGGCGCGCGCGGCGTCGCGGGTCAGCGCGCATTCCAGCAGTTGCTCGTGCTCTTTTGCCGCCACCTCGCCGCGGAACACCAGCGCGACCATCAGGTAGCGCAGGTACTTGTCGTAGATCGCACCGTAGATATCCAGCAGCGCGCGCGAGCCGCAGGCCGAGATCAGGGCGCGGTGGAATTCGAGGTCGTAGCGTTTCCACAGCGCCGCCTGGGTCTTGTCGCCGGCCAGCATCTGCTTCTCCAGCAGCGCCAGCTTGTGGTGCGCGGCGACGACGGCGCCCTCCCATTCCAGATCGCCGGCGGCGAATGAGGTCTCGACCGCGCGGCATTCCAGCAGCAGTCGCAGGTCGGCGATTTCGCGGAGGTCGCCAAGCGATACCGGCGCCACCTGGAAACCGCGCTGGCCCTCCGCCAGCACAAATCCCTCCGAACCCAGCCGGCTGAGGATCTCGCGCAGCGTGCTGACGCTGACGTCGTAGAGCTCTTTCAGCCGCTCCAGTCCGAGCTTCTGGTCCGGCTTCAGCCGGCCGAAGATGATGTCGGAGCGGATCGCGCGATACGCGTGCTCGCTCACGGTTAGGGGCGCTGGGACGTCAATCGACACGGCAGATCCAATGAAATCGGGGGCAGTTTGGGCGTATGCGCCCAACCCTATCATGACTCAAGTCTCAAGATGTCATATAAATCATAAATTGTATGACGATATCAATAATACATGTTGATTGTCGGTTTTAGAGATGCCAGTTTCCCGCTGCTTAACGACGAGCATTCGACGGGTCGCCATGCGCCGATCAAGTCGAGGCCGTTTCAAACAGGGGGATGGCGCGATGACGGGAAGATTGGCGTTACTGGCAGCCTGCGGGCTGACCGTTCTTGCGATGAGTGGCGGCATTGGCCGGGCGCAGTCCGGCGATCCGATCCGGATCGTCGATGTCGCCGAATTGTCCGGTTCCGGCGCCACCACCGGGGTTAACTGGAAGAACGGTGCCGATCTGGCGGTGAAGGAAATCAATGCCGCCGGCGGCATTCTCGGCCGCCAGGTGCAGCTCGAACATTACGACAACCAGTCCAATCCCGGCGTGTCGCGCGGACTGATGCAGAAGGCGCTGGATCGCAAGCCGGACATCATTCTCGGGCCGGTGTCATCCGGCGCCGTCAAGTCCAGCCAGGGCATCGCGCAGGAAGCGATGGTTCCGGAATTCATCGGCGCCGAGGCGGCCGACCTGTCCGAGCAGGGCAATGCCTACCTGTTCCGGACCTCGTTCGGCCAGCAGGCCAGCATGCCGAAGGTCGCGCGCTATCTCAAAGACGAGATGAAGGCCAAGAAGGTCGCGGTGATCTGGATCAACAACGAGTTCGGCCGCGGCGGTCGCGACGCTTTCGTGAAATCCGCTCGGGCGGACGGGCTCGATATCGCCATCGATATTTCCTCGGAAGTCGGTCAGGCGGATTTCGCCGCCGACGTCTCGCGCATTCGCTCCAGCGGTGCGGATATCGTGTTCGCCTACCTGATCGAGGACGAGAGCGCGCGCTTCCTGATTGAGGCGAAGCGGCAAGGCCTGACGCTGCCGATCATCGGCGAAACCACGCTGCTCGGCCAGAAGGTGATCGATCTTGCCGGCGCCGCGGCCAACGGCGTGCGCGGTCACGTCGGGCTGACGGCGGATGCGCCGGTCGATGCGGTCGCCGCGTTCCGGCAGCGCTTCATGGACGCCTACAAGTACGCGCCGGACCACAACTGCATCAAGGGCTACATTGCCGTGCAGACGGTGAAGGCGGTCGCTACCAGGATCAAGACCCTCGACGGCGAGAAGTTCGCCAAGGCGCTGCATGGCATGACCATCACGCCGCAGGACGAGCCCGGCATCCTGCTCACCACCACCTGGAACGAGAAAGGCGACATTGATCGCGACAGCTTCCTGGTGGAGGTCAATGACGGCAAGCAGAAAGTGACAAAAGTGCTGCCGCGGCTTGGCAAGTAATTCGGCAGCATCAACCGGAGACGTCATGACAAAATCGATTGCGATCCTGAGCGGCCCGTCGCTCAACATTTTGGGCGAGCGTGAGCCCGAGATCTACGGCCACACGACCTTGCCGCAGATCGAGGCGATGTGCGCGAAGAAGGCGGCCGAGGTCGGCGCGCAAATTCTATTCTTCCGGCAATCCAACCACGAAGGCGTGTTGATCGACTGGATTCAGGAAGCCCGCGGCAAGGCCGGCGGGTTGATCATCAATCCCGCAGGCTTCACATCGACGTCGATCGCCATCCTCGACGCACTGAAGACGTTCGACGGGCCGATCATGGAGGTGCATCTCACCAACATCCACAAGCGCGAACATTTCCGCCAGCCGTCCTACGTATCGCTGGCCGCCACCGGCGTCATCGCGGGGCTGGGTCCGTCGAGCTACACGGCTGCGGTCGAAGCGCTGGCGGGCTTACTGAAGTAGGGCGCTCTTCTTACCCTCCCCTTTTGAGGGGGAGGGTCGCTCATTGCGATGCGCAGCATCGTGATGAGCGGGGTGGGGTGACAGCGCTTACGTGCTCCTCCGCACCAAACCACGTACGCTGTCACCCCACCCCGACTGCGCCTGACGGCGCTGTCGACCCTCCCCCTCAAAAGGGGAGGGTGAGGAAGGGGCGCATTGTAAGACTAGCGCAGGCGCTCAGCGGATCGAGAACCGCACCGGCACCGTAAAGCTTAGCGAGGCCTGGGTCATTTCCGGCGGGAACGAGGGCAGCGGCTGGGCGCGGCGGATCATCGCCATGGTCTCGGCGTCCAGCGCCGGCACGCCGGACGAGCCGGCGAGGCGACTGCCCAGCACCTGGCCGCTGCGGCTCACCGTGAAGCTCAACATCGCCACGCCCTGTTGGCCCGCGGTCCTGGCTTCGCTGGGATATTCCTTGTAGCGCTGCAGATGCGCGGCGAGGCGGTCGCGATAGGACGGCAAGGCTGCAGCCGCTGCTGCGGCGCCGGCGGTCGCTGCGGATGCCGCCGCGGCCTGGCGCTCGGCGCGCGGCGCAGCCGTCGTACGTGGCGCAGGTGGCGTTTCGCTGGGCTTCTTCTTGACCTCGGCGTGCACCGGCTTCGGCTTCGGCGGCACCGGCTTGGCGACGGGCTTCGGCGGCTCCGGCTCAAGCTTCGCGGGCTCCGGCGGCGGCGGGGCCGGTTCGATCTTCTGCTCCGGCGGCGCCTGCACCTCCGGCTTCTCCATCAGCGGCGTCGGCGCGATCGGTTCTTCGGCGACGGCCTGCTGCATCGGCTCGGGTGGCGGCGGTTCGGATGGCGCGTCGGCCTGCTGCATCTCCGGGCCGGGTGCTGCGTCCTGCGGCTGCACCTGCGGCGCGGCGGAAGCCGGCGCCATATCGACCATGATGGCGGGAATGTCAGCGCCGGCCGGCGGATGGCTACGGTACCAGGCGATGCCGGCGGCGATCAGGCCGGCATGCACGGCGACGATGACAACAGCGGAGCCGGTCCAGCGTAGCGCGGCGCGGTCGGTCGGCGCATGCAGGGCGAAGGCGTTGGTCACGGCATTCATGGCGTCGCGGAGCGCCCGTCGAGGCCGACCAGCGCGACCTTAAGATAGCCGGCGTTGCGCAGCAGGTTCATCACCTCCATCAGGTCGCCGTAGCTGACGACCTTGTCGGCGCGCAGGAAGATGCGCTCGTCCTTGTTGCTCTTGGTCGCGCTGTCGAGCGTGCTGCTCAGCGCGTCGCGGGCGATGACGTCCTCGCCCACCGCGATCGAGAGGTCCGGTTTCACCGTGAGGAACACCGGTTTGTCCGGCCGCGGCGCCGGCTCCACGGCGCTGGCCGGCAGATCGACGCCCAGATCCACGGTGGCGAGCGGCGCGGCCACCATGAAGATGATCAACAGCACCAGCATCACGTCGATGAAGGGCGTGACGTTGATTTCATGCGCCACTTCGAGGTCGTCATCCCCAGAGCCGCGTGTCCGTCCGCCAAGTCCTGCACCAAGTCTTGCGCCCATGGCGGCTACTCCGCCGCCCGGGCGACTGGCATGCCGCGCCGGCCATGGTCGCGGCTGACCAGCAGCATCACCTGCGCCGAGGCGTCGCCGAGCAGCGCGCGATACGAGGTGATGCCGCGCACCAGCTGATTGTAGATCACGACAGCCGGAATCGCGGCGACGAGGCCGAGCGCGGTGGCCAGCAAGGCTTCGGCGATGCCCGGCGCCACAACGGCGAGGTTGGTGGTGTGGGCTTCGGAAATGCCGATGAAGGCGTTCATGATGCCCCACACGGTGCCGAACAGGCCGACGAACGGGGCAGTGGCGCCGATGGTGGCGACCACCCCGGTGCCGCGCGAGATCCTTCGCGACATCGCATGTTCGACGCGCTCCAGCCGCAGCGCGATGCGCTCCTTGAAGCCGTCGTCGAACATGCCGTGCGACAGCGCGGTTTCGCGTACCGCCGAGTGGATCAGCTGGGCCACAGCGTCGGTCTTGCCCTGGCTGTCGTGTTCGACCTGCGCCAGTGTGGTGTCGCTTTCCAGCAGCGCGGTGCGGCGCCTGGCGATGCGGGTCTCGCGGGAGAGTTCGAGGGTCTTGGCCAGCCACACCGTCCAGGTCACCAGCGACGCAAAGGCCAGTCCGATCATCACGGACTTCACGACCACGTCGGCGCCCATGAACATGCCCCAGGGCGACAGGTTGTGCGGCAGCAGTGCCTCGGTTGCCGCGGCAGAAGCCGCGCGGGGCAGCAGCATCGTCGCGGCGAATGCAGCGGTGAGAGATGTTTCGATGTGTTTCATAGAAGCTGCATTCCGGCGGTCGATGGTGGCATTGTCGGGAAGGATGATGGCAAGAATACCGTGGCACGCACAGGCTGTCGCCATGGCATCTGACGCTGCGGCGCAGAATGGAGCGATTCTAGTATCATGCAGTGATGGCCGGCTCCGTCGGGGCGCCGGCGCGTTGTCGCCGTAGACAAAGGTCGCGCGCACCGTCGAACTGCGCGTCGATGCCAACGTCCCGTTTCCAACCGGTGTCGGACTGACCGTAGCCGGCCTCCGCCACGGCCTCCCGCTCCGCAAAGCGCTCAGTCTCTGCGCAGGCCGTTCTGCGCGGTCATAAAATAAGCAAATTAGCTTCTTTGTATGCAACCCGGCTTAATGTCGGATGCGCCTTCGCACATGAACGGTCAGTAAAACAAAGCCATTTCAAAGGCTTGTCAGAAAACGAGGCGCGGTGCCGTTCTGGCACGAACCTTGCGATACCGGTTCCAACCGTCTTGCCCTCACGCGTTGGAGATCACCGATGAAGCGTCGCGATTTTCTGAAGACCGTCACCGGGGCCGCTGCCGGCGCCATGGTGCCGGCACCGGCGATCTGGTCCGCCGCCAAGGCCGATGCGCGCTCGGAGACGCTGCTGATCGTGTCCGAGAGCGGTCCCAACAATCTCGATATCCACGGCGTCGGCACCAACGTGCCGGGCTACGAGGTGTCGTGGAATTGCTATGACCGGCTGATCGGCCACGAGATGAAAGCCGGTCCGGGCGGCGTCGCCTATTACGACCGCGACAAGTACAAGCCCGAACTCGCCGAGGACATGCAGATCGGCGACATGTCGGCGACCTTCAAGCTGCGCAAGAACGCCAAATTCCACGATGGCACACCGGTGACGGCGAAGGACGT